>NZ_CCBB010000001.1:2700000-3000000 GCF_000613185.1 Mycolicibacterium cosmeticum | reverse complement strand
TGCAATCACGCCGCCACACGAACGGATACCGCGACTACCCCGAATCGGCCGTCGAGTCCGTGCAGCGCATTCGCGCCCTCCTCGACGCGGGGTTCAGCTCCGACACTATCCGGAAAGTGCTGCCCTGCCTCAACGGTGACGATGTGGATATGTGCCCGCAACTGGCCGCCACGATCCGCGAAACGCTGCGTGGCATCGAGGACCAGCTGCGCGACCTCGACGCCAAACGAAGCAAGATTTCCGCGCTGCTTTCAGGCCAGGGTCTATCGTCGCATCGGTCCGATTCTGGCCTCGCCACCACCCGGCCGTCCGCGTAATGGGCCTGAAGGCCGGTCACGCACGACAGACGTACTATTCGTGATTGAACCGTTCCCAAGCGGACTGTCGCGTGACACCCATCGCCGCAGCGATTCGCGACCACGCAACTCCCCGCTGCCGAAGCTCGTCCACACGAGCACGCAGGTCTGCCTCGACGTTGGCCGTGGTCGCTGCTACGCGCGGGATCTCGTCGAGCAATTCGTCCTCTGAGTAGTCCGCACGGTCCCGTAACGGGAGCGTCTCCCGATCGGGCCGATCCTCGATAATTGCAACACATTTGGTCACGCACTCGTCGCAGATATACACGCCGTGACCACTGATCAGCGTCTTGACACGACGCGATTCCAGCCCACAGAACGAGCAGTACATCGCCGCCGACACGGCATTACCCATGCGTCCCCCCACTCTGCACCGCACTACGTCAGGGGTGGCCTGACACCATCTGTCAGGTTACCCCTGACGCTCACGGTCATCAAGGCCTGGCGCGAAACAGCACCATTATTGAGAGCTTTCTCGGTTTCGTTGAAATAGCAGGTAGCCACGGCGGCTGGCGTATTCAACGGCAGGAGAAGGCAAGCACTCCATGTTGGCGATCAGCATGAGGCCAGCGGCAGTCGCTTCGTTCGCGATCTCATCGGCATCGAGGAAGTACCCGCCGAGTTCGACCGACAGAGAACCCGCCGGGGCCGGGTCTCCAATCAAGACAATGAAGCCCGCCTAGGGACCCTTTCTCATCGACGTTGGCGTCGTGCTGTATCGACAGGCGGCCGGCTTCCGCGCGTCAGGCGCAAAGCCCCTAGAAGGAGCCCTGAGGACGCGTAGGCGGTTTCGCACGGTCCGGCTGTATCCGGCCCGAAGGCCGCCGCTCCTCGATGCATGGCTGTGAACGCTTCAGTGAGAGCCATCGGCGGGCTGGTCCCGGGCAGGGGGCTGTTGCCGTATCCACGCAGAACGAGAGCTATAGCCCGGTAGCCCTTCTCGGCGAAGTAATCCAGAAGGTGCTCGTCCCAACACCAGGCGCCATGCCACGCGTCGTGGATGAAAACCACTGGCACCGTGTGTACTTCGGTGCCTTACCCTTGTCGATCACGTCCACGGTCACACGGCTGACTTGGCCGACCTGCCGCCAATTACGCGATCGGGCGCGCCTCATCGGGTGACGTCTTCTCCGTAGAGCCAGTCGAATCGCTCGGCGAGAAGCTGGGGACGTAGTGTGGCCGCCAGTTGCAACGGCCGGTAGTACAGGCTGTTGCCATGGTGGAATCGACCTGCGTTGTTACGGCTCTCGGCTTGGACCTTGCTGGTCCGGGGCAACCGCTGCCGGGTGTAGTCGTGAGAGCCTCGCGCGGATGCGCGTGCCGGCCGAGTTGGTCGGCGAGTACCCAGGCGTCTTCGATGGCCATGGCGGCGCCTTGGGCTTGGAACGGCAGCATCGGGTGGCAGGCGCGTCACCTTCACCCCCGAGCCGCTGATGTGACGGTGGACGTCACGATTCCGGGATGACGTCACGCCGGAAGCGGCGCGCGCCAAGGGCGTAACAGCCGATCGCCACCAGTTGCATGGTCGGCACGAGGATCAGCAGGGCGCGGCCCAGTGATTGCGTGCCCAAAGCACCAGCCAGCGAATCGCTGACCACGCCGGTCAGGAAAGGTCCGACCGCACCCAGCGTTGCGTTGAAGAACAAGAACACGGCCGATGCTGTCGCGCGATGTTCGGGAAGGACCAAGCGCTGTATCGCCGCGATGGATGGCGCCAGATAAGCGATGCCGATGACATAGGACAGTGCCAGAAGGAAAACGCACCACACGCGGTTCTCGACAACGAATGCCAGCACCGACGCCGGCAACAGTGCCGCGATCAGAATCACGACGATCCAGAGCAACCAGCGCGGATCGCGGGCTGCCAACCTGTCGGCGATCCGGCCGACGATGAACAACCCCAGAACTCCGAGAAGTCCTGTGAGAAGGCCATACTCGATACCGACTTCGCCCAGCGACATCCCCCGGGTACGCATCAGAAAAGCGGGCGCAAAGGTCGTCAGCGAGTAGCCCGCCGCAGACACCAGTGCGGTCCCAGCCACCATCGCGAGAAAGCTGCGCTTGCGCAGAAGATGCCACCAGTGCAGCGATGCGTCGCCGCTCTGCGGTGGCGGAGTCGGCAAGCTCTGGCGGACCCCGACAACCCACAGCACCACCGGGGCCAGAAGTACGCTGATGGCGCCCATGGTCACGAAAGCGCCCCGCCAGCCCATGCTTTCGGCGAGTAGCCCGCCACCGAGCAGGCTGGCGGCGCTGGCCAGCGGGATCGCCATCGTGGTAACTGCCAGCGGCGCCGATCGCTCGTCCGGGGCGAAGTTGCGCGCCACATAGGCGTGCGCTGCCGGTGTGCTGCCCGCCTCGCCGATGGCCACCCCGACACGCGTCAGCGCGAGCTGCAGGCCGGACTGGACCGCACCGCCGAGCATGGTCATCGAACCCCATAGCGTCAGACAGCCGGCGATCACCACACCGAAGGCGCCGCGGTCGGCGACACGTGCGATCAGGATGCCCACCACGGCGTAGACGACGAGGAACCCGAACCCGTTGATGACACCGATGGCCGTGTCGGACAGCGCGAGGTCCTGCTTGATCGGCTCGGCCAGGACGCCAGGCAGGAATCTATCGACATAGTTGAGGGTGCCTACGAGGGCGAGCACCACGACCGCGGTCCAGGCGCGCGCCGGTGGATGTCCTGCCTCGGTGGGCGGCGCAGTGTCCTGTGGTGTCGACATCGTTCTCCTCGGCAATAGCTACCGAGCAGCTTGGCAGACGCCCGACAGCGGCCCATCGGTGGTCCCGCTCAGCTCCATCGCCGGCTCCCCCGACACCTCCTGCGTCACCGGAGCGACCATCGACGCCTCGGGAGGACGCATGTGACCATTGCTGCCGGCATGTCCCCCAGCAACCTCAACCGCCGACACGACAACGCACACACCGACTGCCCCCGCGACCGGAGCGTCTTCACCGTACGTGCCTCGCAGCGACCCGGCCGCCTCCCTGCAACGTCATCATGTCGCGCGTCGGCCCCATGATGGAGCAAGGCTCACCGCCGCTACCGACACCACAGACACCCTGCGCTTCATCGCGGGCGCAGAGGCACACCAATTCCTCGCCCTGCGAGACCAGGTCGAAGATGCAGCCTTTCTCTCTCACATGCGCGCGCTATTCGATCTCACCGTCGACGACGACGTAGTCGGCTAGAGCCACGCCCAACACGACGCCCTTTGCATCGAACTCGGCATCTTGTTCAACAATCCGGCGCAGTTGTGCATCTTCGTTGCTTCTCGAGCTCCGCCTGTGGCTTCTCAGGTTTGGTGTCCACCTGGGTTTCACTGAGCTTTGCCGATTGCGGCGTTCTCATCTGATGTCCACAGCCGAGATTCTCACTTTTATGTCCACCCTTTCGACGGCACACCCGTAGTCGTCGGGCGGTTCGATCCAGCCCTCGGTCGACTGTCGCCACATTCCGTCACGTGACGCGAAACCACGTAGTCGGCCACCCAGCTCGCCAGCGGGGGAGCTGCCCGCCAGAACCGCCCCGGAGTTTATGCACACCTTCTTCGAGGGAAGGCCGTTTGCGTCATGGGGGCGCCACGACCAAGTGGCGACGGCTGAAATCGCCTTGGCGTGGCCCATCCCGGAACACGGTGACGCGGCGACATCGCCTGGCGCGCTTGTCATTTGAACCCCCGCGCCAACCATTGGGGGTCGATCGCCACGAAGCTGAGGCACGTGTATCCCGCAACGGCACCGTGCAACACGAGATCCTCGAAGGACAACGAGCCGTCGCGTTCGCAACGGGCGATGCGCTTGAGATCAACGTTGACTGCCGCGTCGACGCCGGCCGCTTGGCGGCACCGGTCCGCTACGGGCTGGCGGCGACGCTTGAGGTTGCCCCGACCATCAGAGTCGACATCCACCACGAAGTACGGCAGCAATTGCAAATCCGACTGCGCACCAGGACGCGCTGACCTGTATAGCGGACGAATGTTTGAGACCGCTCCTCAGCAGCCACCAACGACACCCAATACCGACACATCGCCGAAGCTTAGTGCGAGCGGGTTCTACCGCAGGGTCAAGCGGCGATGGTCGACACTCAGAAGCTGACATCGCCCTCATCTACGTAGAAGGACAGTAGTTGATGACGAATGAATCTCGTTCGGGTTGAGATGTGATGTCATGCAACCGCTGTCACCGATGCGCTGTCATCCTAGTTCGGTGGCGCCGAGGACAGCGATGAAAACCGACAGTCGGTTGGCGGCTCGGCTAGCCGCGCTCGCCTCGCTGGGCGCCGCGGTTATCCACTTCGCCGTCGTACCCACCCACTGGCAGGAGTGGATGCCCGCCGGCGTGTTTTTCACATCGATCGCCCTGTTCCAACTGCTCTGGGCACGGTTGGTTCTCACACGAACCACGACTCCTGTGCTTGCTGCCGGCATCATGCTCAACCTTGGAGCCATTGCTCTGTGGGCCGTGTCCAGGACCGCGGGAGCCCCGTTCGGCCCCCACGCGGGCGAAGCGGAACTGATCCAAGCCGCGGACCTGTGCGCACTGTTGCTTCAAATCTACGTCGTGATGGGCGCCAGCTGGGTGTGGCACCGCGGCCTACAAGGAGAGCCAGTACCGGTGTTCGGCAGCGCAGTAGTGCTCGTGGGCGCAGTCGGCGTGGTGGCGCTGGCGTCCACGGTGGGTGTTGCTTCAGGTCTGCAGCACGGCCATCATGGGCCAGCGAGCGCAGACGGTGGTCACCACGAGGCGACCCCCGAGGATGCGCATAGCGATCACCACGGCGCTGACGTCGAGCCCGAGGAGCACGATGACCCTGGGACGACCGGCGAGCATGTCCATAGCCCTGACAGCAACCACGAACCGGCCGCCCCGGCGCCAGTGAACGAGCCTGTCGGCGAGTCGGCGGCACCACCCGAAGTTCCGACGCCGGCCGAAGCTCCAGCCTCACCCGATGTTCTAGCCCCAGCCGCGGTCCCGCTGCATGACGACCACAGCGATCACGATCACGGTGAGTAAACGGCCGGTCTCGGCGCTGGTGTGGCCCGGTAGGCAGGTGTCCTCGTCGTTGCCGGCGCCGATCGGTCCTTGAAAGTGCCGTGACCGAATAGGCCGCGCGTGCTACCGTGCCGCCTGCCGTGTCAGCGGTCCAGGACTGCGCGTGTGCTGGCTTCAGGGCTCAGGTCGAGGCGGCGCAACAGTTGCGCGTTGAGCGCCACGACGATCGTCGACAGTGACATCAGGATTGCGCCGACTGACATCGGCAGCACAAACCCGATCGGTGCGAGCACACCGGCAGCCAAGGGCACTGCGATGAGGTTGTAGCCCGCCCCCCACCAGAGGTTCTGCTTCATCTTTCGGTAGCTGGCACGCGACAGTTCGATCACCGACAACACCGAGCGCGGGTCCGAACTGGCCAGTATCACGCCGGCAGAGGCGATGGCCACGTCGGTGCCGGCGCCGATCGCGATGCCAACGTCGGCTTGCGCCAACGCGGGGGCATCGTTGACACCATCGCCCACCATGGCGACCTTCTTGCCCTCGTGTTGCAGCGCAGCAACTTTCGACGCCTTGTCTTCCGGGCGTACTCCGGCGAACACCCGATCTATGCCGAGTTCGTGACCTACCGCCTGCGCGACCGCTTCAGCGTCACCGGTAATCATGACCACCTCGACGCCGAGCTTGTGCAAGGCATCGACCGCTTCGCGGGACTCGGGGCGAATCTCGTCGGCCAGGCGGAGGCCGCCGAGCACGGTGCCGTCGCGGACGACGTGCAGGATGATCGCGCCCTCGTCGCGCCACGAGGTCGCCGCGTGAACTTCCTGTCCGCCGATCTCGTCGAGCAGGCGCGGGCCGCCCACCCGGATCTCGTGGCCCTCCACCGTCGCGGTCACACCCACCGCCGGGGAGGATGAGAAGCCGCTGGCACGCGGCACACTGAGTCCCCGCTCCTGGGCGGCTGTCACGATGGCCCGTGCCAGGGGGTGTTCACTGTCGGCCTCGGCGGCGGCGGCCAGTGCGAGCACGGTGTTGTCGTCGAGGTCGCCGCTGGCCTCGATCGCGGTCACGGTGGGTTCGCCCTTGGTCAGGGTGCCCGTTTTGTCGAAGAGCACGGCGTTAACGGTGCGCATGCCTTCGAGGGCGAGGCGATCCTTGATCAGCACGCCGCCCCGCGCGGCGCGCTCGGTCGCGATCGACACCACCAGCGGTATCGCCAATCCCAACGCATGCGGGCACGCGATGACGAGCACGGTGATCGCCCGGACAACGGAGGCGTCAGGGTCTCCGACAATCGACCACGCCACGGCGGTGATGGCGGCCGTCCCCAAGGCGAACCAGAACAGCCAGCCCGCCGCTCGGTCGGCGAGGCGCTGGGCTCGCGAGGATGAGTTCTGGGCTTCGGTGACCAGGCGCTGGATTCCTGCCAGGGCGGTGTCGTCGCCGGTGGCGGTGATTTCGACCCGCAACCCTGAATCGGTGGCCACGGTTCCGGCTGTCACCGCATCTCCGACGCTGCGGACGACCGGCCGCGATTCACCGGTCACCATCGACTCGTCCATGTCCGCGCGCCCGTCGACGATTCTGCCGTCAGCAGGGACGCTGCCACCGGGCCGCACGACCACCAGATCTCCCACCTGCAGGTCGGCGGGTGAGACGGTGATGATGCGCTCGGCGTCGACCTTCTCGGCTTCGTCGGGAAGCAGGGCGGCCAGGGAATCCAGTGCGGAGGTGGTCTGAGCCAGGGAGCGCATCTCGACCCAGTGACCGAGCAGCATGATGACGATCAGCAGCGCCAGTTCCCACCAGAACTCCAGTTCATGGTGGAGCAGACCCAGGCTCGCACCCCAGGAGGCGAAGAAGGCGACGGTGATCGCGAGCCCGATAAGCAGCATCATTCCCGGTGTGCGGGAACGGATTTCGCTGACGGCCCCGGTGAGGAAGGGGCGACCGCCGACGACGTACATGACCGTACCGAGCAGTGGCGCGATCCAGCGGCCGCCGGGGATGTCGGGCACTTCGTAGCCGAGCAGCATGGCGAACATGGTCGAGAACGCGATAACCGGGATGGCGATGATCAGGTTGATCCAGAACAGCTTCCTGAACTGAGCAACATGATCAGCGCCGTGGCCGGCATGGCCTCCGTGGTCAGCATGGCTGTCGTGGTGGACGCTGGTGTCGTGAACGCCATGCCCGCCGTGGTCGGCATGGTCGGTGTGCACGCCGGTGTGCGATGTCGCTCTGGCGTGCTCGTCGTGGTCAGTCATGTTGTGTCTCCTTGAAAAGTCTCACGTATTCGTTCGCGGGGCGGTGTGGCAGCGAGGTGGCGGCGCCGGTGCACCGCCGTTGCGGGGTCATGAGCGCACGAGTCGGGCGATCGCTTCGGATGCTTCGGTGAGTTTGGCGTCAGCGGCCGCTCCCCCGGCGGTAGCGGCGTCTCGAACGCAGTGTCGGAGGTGGTCGTCGAGCAGGGCCAGCGCGACGCTCTGCAGGGCTTTGGTCAACGCGTCAGCTTGAGTGAGAATGTCGATGCAGTAGCGTTCCTCCTCGATCATCCGGCTGATGCCGCGGGCTTGGCCCTCAATGCGTTTCAAGCGTTTGAGGTACTTGTCTTTATCGGTGATGTAGCCGTGGTTCACCGAACCCGATGCGGGGCAGTGGTCAGCGTCGTCGACGTGAGTCATGGCAGATCCTTCGTTCTGTGAGCGGGGCGCCGCTACCAGCGATGCGTCGTCGGGTCTAGGATTCGGTCACGCCGCGCTGGCGTACTTGTCGGGGTCACGGTCAAAACGTGGTCCACATCCCTTGCAGCAGAACCAATACCGCCGGCCGCGGTAGTCGCGGAACAGGCCCGCGGCTTCGGCGGCCACCTTGTCCACCGGCGTGCCGGGCATCACCGGGCATGTTGCCCGGTCCGTTGCGGGGTCGAGGAGGTTCGTGGCCGCAGGATTGATGACCGTCGTGTCGAGGTCTGGTGTTGAGCCGCTGCAGCAGCAGCTCGACGTCACGTTCTTGCTGTCGGACATGGGTTCTCCTAGTGCAGTAGGGCTTAATGGGTAGGGGCGAAGGAGGTGGAGGTGAAGCCGCGCAGCCGCAGGCTGTTGCCCACGACGAAGACGCTGGAGAATGCCATGGCCGCGCCGGCGAGCATCGGGTTGAGCATGCCCAGTGCCGCGACCGGTATGGCGGCGACGTTGTAGGCGAACGCCCAGAACAGGTTGCTCTTGATCGTCGATAGTGTTTTGCGGGACAGCCGGATCGCGTCGACGGCGCTGCGCAGGTCACCGCGCACCAAGGTGATGTCGGATGCTTCGATCGCGACATCGGTTCCGGTACCCATGGCCAAGCCGAGGTCGGCTTGGGCGAGGGCGGGCGCATCGTTGACGCCATCGCCGACCATCGCCACCGTTTTACCCTCGGCCTGCAGCCGGGCGATGACGTCGACTTTATCGTTGGGCATGACCTCCGCGATCACGGTGTCAATGCCGACCTCGGCGGCGATCTGCCGGGCGACGGCTTCGTTGTCCCCGGTGAGCAGCACCGGCGTCAGGCCAAGCTCACGCATCTGTGCGATTGCCTGCGCGCTAGTCGGTTTCACGGTATCCGCGACGACGAGGATGCCGCGAGCCTGACCGTCCCAGCAGACCGCGACCACTGTCTTGCCCTGCGCTTGCGCTTCTTCTTTCGCCTGCACCAACTCTGGGCTCAGGTGTTGGGACCAGTCGGCGAGCAGCGATTCCCTCCCCACGACGACGGCGTGGCCGTCGACAACGCCCTGCACACCCTTGCCTTCGACGTTGGCGAAATCCTCAGGGGTGGGTAGCGTCCCGAGCTCTTCGGCGGCGGCGGTGGCGATGGCTTGGGCGATCGGGTGCTCTGAGGCGTTCTCCACTGCCCCGGCCAACCGGAGCAGGTCCATACGTTCTGTTCCCCGGACGGTAACGACGTCGACCAGGGTCATCTTCCCGGTAGTGACGGTGCCGGTCTTGTCCAACACCACGGTGTCGACCTTGCGGGTGGACTCCAGCACCTCCGGGCCCTTGATCAACACGCCCATTTGCGCGCCGCGACCGGTGCCCACCAGCAGTGCCGTCGGCGTGGCCAAACCCAGCGCGCAGGGGCAAGCAATGACCAGAACCGCCACCGCGGCGGTAAAAGCCGCCGCGACTTCAAATCCCGCGCCCAGCCACGCGCCGAGCGTCATCACCGCGATCGCCAGGACGATCGGCACAAAGACACCGGAGATGCGATCGGCCAGCCGCTGGACCTGGGCTTTGCCCGTTTGGGCGTTCTCCACCAAGTGGGCCATCTGCGCCAACTGCGTGTCGGAACCGATGCGGGTTGCACGCACCACCAGCCGCCCGCCGGCGTTGACGGTCGCACCGACCACGGTGTCCCCTGGACCGACCTCCACGGGGACCGATTCGCCGGTCAGCATCGAGGCATCGACCGCTGATGTCCCCGATACCACCACCCCGTCAGTGGCGATCTTCTCCCCTGGGCGCACGACGAACTCGTCGCCCACTATCAGGTCCTCGACGGCGATCTTCGCTTCCGCGCCGTCGCGCAGCACGGACACCTCCTTGGCACCCATCTCCAGAAGCGCGCGCAGCGCCGCACCGGCCTGCCGTTTGGACCGCTTCTCGAAATAGCGCCCCGCAAGGATGAATGTCGTTACACCGGCAGCGACTTCGAGGTAGATGTTGGCGGCGCCGTGAGACGGTGCCAGTGTCAACTCGAACGGATGCTTCATTCCCGGGGTGCCGGCGGTCCCGAAGAACAGCGCGTACAGCGACCACAGGAAGGCCGACAACGTGCCCAGGGAGATGAGCGTGTCCATCGTCGCCGTGGCGTGGCGCAGATTGGCCCAGGCGGCGCGGTGAAACGGCCACGCCGCCCAAACGATCACCGGCGAAGCCAGCACCAGCGACGCCCACTGCCAGTAGGTGAACTGCAGCGCGGGGATCATCGCCATCGCGACGACCGGCACCGACAACAGCACCGAACCGGTCAACCGGTGGCGCAGGGCCACCATGTCGGGGTCATCGGTCTCGCCTGTCGCCCCAGTCGGGGCGGGCTTCGCCGGTGTGGGTAACACGGCGCTGTAGCCGGCGCTTTCCACCTCAGCGATCAATAGTGCGGGATCGTAGCCGTCAGGCACCGTGACGGTGGCCTTCTCGGTCGCATAGTTCACCGTTGCCGCGACACCATCGATCTTGTTGAGCTTGCGCTCGATGCGGTTGGCGCACGAGGCGCAGGTCATTCCCCCGATGCGTAATTCAACGCTCGGGCCGGGCACCGGTATCGATGTCGTCATGTGTGCCACTGCCTTTCAGCTTTGAAGGTCGGACGGAAGTCGTCAGTGCCCGCCGGCATGGCCGGCGTCGCCGGGCGATTCCGGTGAGGGCTGATTGGTGTCACCGCGTGCGGCGTCGACGACGAAGGTCGCGGTATGCACGGTGTCGTCGACCTTGAAGTCGAGGTAGAGCAGGTAGCGACCGGCGGTGGGTGCGGTCGCCGCGAACGACACCGCAGGCCCACCGGTGCGGTCCCCCACCGGCTCAGCGCCCTCAGGGTGCACGTGCAGATATGCCAGGTCACCTTCACGCAGAGCGACGAGGTGCCCGTATGCCCCCAGGTAGGGCCGCAATGTGGTCACCGGCTCGCCGTCACGGGAGACCTTCGCTGTGACCTGTGTCGAGACGCCCGCGGTGAGCGCACCGTCGAGTTCCACGGTGTATCCGGCAATTTCATCCACAGTGCGTGTGGTCACCGGCATCGACGGGGCGAATTCGCCGGCCACGTCGACCGTGCGGGTGAGCGTGAGTTTGGTACTTCCGGCCTGGGCAGGCTGGAAATCCGCGAACACCCGGTAGGTCCCGGCGGACTTCCACACCCAAGGCATCGACCATAGGCCGGTTGCCTGATCCAGAACCGGGTGTACGTGCGCGAAGTGCTGACCATCGGAGCGGACGACGATGAGATGCAGCTGCTTGTCGTGCACCGTCGCGTAGTCCAGCAGCGGCGTGCCGCTGGGACCAGCAATGGTGAAGCTCAACCGGCCACGGTCATTCGGTGCTCCGGGCGCCTGCACGGGGCTCAGCGCGTATCCGCCTTGGGCGAGCGACAACCCCGGCGGATCAGCGGACAAAGCAGATGCCGGCAAGGCTTGCTCGGTTGGGGCGCTGTGATCCGCCGCGGGCTCAGCGCCGGGGTTCTGTGTAGCGGTTGGCGCGGTGTCGGGGACAACCGCTGCGGCAGTGACGTACGCCGCCGTGAACGCCACCACCAGTGCGGCACCAAAAGCGGCCAACCGTCCCGCAGCGTTCATGCGACACGCACCGCCGAATAACCGGCCTCGTCGACCGCACGCAGGATCTGCGCGTCATCGACAGAACCGCTGTAGGTCACGATCAGAGTGCCCGTCGCGGCGCTGACCTCGACGTCCTGAACACCGGCAACCTCGCCGACTTCCTCGCGCACCGACACCTCGCAATGCCCGCAGGTCATTCCTGTGACGGCGAACGTGATCGTGCTCATGACCGAACTCCCATCGTCAAACTCCTGTTATACCCCTACCGGGTATGCGTACGCCAATGTATACCCCCAGAGGGTATGTTGCAAGGACGGGCTTCTTTCCTGATGCCGCCGCGACGTAAGTCGAGGTATCCCCGACGAAGGGAGACATAGATGGTGATGCACACGCTGCACGTCGGCGATGACGGCTGGCCCCTCATGGGCGAGGTCGTCGGCCGCGGCGAGCTGATCATCATGCTGCACGGCGGTGGGCCCGATCACCACAGCATGCGGCCACTTGCCGACCGACTTGCCGGCCGGTATCGCGTTGCGCTGCCGGACATTCGAGGGTACGGAGCATCGCGATGCCCCGACCCGACGCTGCACCGATGGAATCAGTACGTCACCGACACCATCGCGATCATGCACGCGCTCGACGCCACGTCCACGCACCTCGTCGGCGCCGGCCTCGGCGGCACGATCGCCTTGCGGACATGCCTCCAACACCCCCAGATCGCCCGGTCGGCTGTCGTCATCAGTGCTGAAGCCATCGAGGACGACCAGGACAAGACTAAAGACACAAAGCTGATGGACCGCTTCGCCGAGCGCGCCCGCTCCCGCGGCCTACAGGCCGCCTGGGAGCTGTTTGTTCCTCATCTTCAGCCACTCATCGCCAACCTCGTCACCGAGGCCATTCCGCGCGCTGACGCCCAAAGCGCCGCTGCCGCAGCGGCAATCGGTCATGACCGCGCCTTCGCCGCAGTCGAGGAACTCCGACGCATCGACACTCCGACGCTCATCATCGCCGGCGATGACCCACGTCACCCCACTCAACTCGCACGCACCCTCGCCGACACCCTTCCGCACGGAGTGCTCGCCGAATCCACAATGTCGGACCGGTTGGTCGCCGCTGACGACCTGGCGCACGCCTTCGGCCCGGAAATCGAACAGTTCCTCGCCACCACGTTGGACCCGGATGCTTAGCGCCATCGAAACAGTGCCGCCGCTCCCGCCGTCAGCTGCAGCAAGATTTCCCCTCATTGGCCTTGATGGGACTTCGCCTGCCGGTGATCTGGCTAAACGTACACAGGGCGATGCACTTGGCAATCGACCTCATTGTTGAACTTTCGATGAGCCGCCGGAATTTCTCTTGTGCCGTCACGAGCGAAAGGCCTTCCCAGTCGACAACGTACCCGCCGCGGATACCACCGCAAAGTACCCCTCGGGGGTATCCATGCACAATGGGCGCGCCCTATCGGATAATGCTCGCCGACCGCTGTTGATAAGCGCCGGAGTACGAGTCTCATGCCGTCTGCAGCCGTGGCCCCCGCACTCACCGGCGCAGCGCTCGACCCGGCGGCCGTCGTCCTCTGTGAGGTTCACGACAACGACAGCCGACTCCACCACTATCAGCTGGGATCGCTAGACGGACGCACCTCCGAATTTCGCGGTTGCGCAAACCCGAGGAGTCGGCTCTTAGCGGCGCCTTTATCGAATCTTCATCGAAGGACTAAGAAAGGCAAACGACGCGTCAGCATACTGGCAGGCATACCCGTGAACGGTGCACCGTCGCCCGCGACCGGCCCTCGCGACGCACCAGGCCGTGCCCCGCCCATTAGCCGATGACGACAACCCGATACGGAGAGCCCCACTCATGCCGCAGACAGGCTGCCCGCCAGCGTTTCGAGCGACGACGCACTGGCTGCGCACGTTCGTCCTCGCGGTGGCGGTGCTGCTGATCGCGACCGCCTGCACCTCATCCCCGGCGGCGGCACCCACGCCCGACGTCATCACCGACAAGGGCACGCCCTACGCAGACTTGCTCGTGCCGAAACTCGAAGCGTCCGTCACTGATGGCGCCATCGGGGTCGCCGTCGATGCCCCCATCACCGTTACCGCCGGCGACGGAGTTCTCGGCCACGTGTCGCTGACCAACGAGGCGGGCGAACTTGTCGACGGGCAGCCGGGCGCCGACGGCGTTACCTGGTCCTCGGCGGAACCGCGGGGTTACAACACGCAGTACACCCTGCAGGCGCACGCACAAGGACTTGGCGGAACGACAAGCACCAGCGCAACATTCGAAACCCATTCCCCCGAAAACCTGACGATGCCCTACGTGTTGCCCAATGACGGGGAAACGGTGGGCGTGGGTCAACCCATTGCGGTTCGTTTTGACGAGAACATCACGAACCGAGTGGCGGCGCAGCAGGCGATCACCGTGACCACGAACCCACCCGTGGAGGGCGCCTTCTACTGGCTCAGCAATCGTGAAGTCCGCTGGCGCCCCGCCGAGTACTGGGAGCCCGGCACGGAGGTTGAGGTGTCAGTCAAGGCTTACGGTGTCGACTTCGGTGACGGGCTCTTCGGCCAGGATGATGTCACCACGCGCTTCACCATCGGCGACCAGATCATCGCCACCGCCGATGACGCCACCAAGACGATGACCGTGCGGCGCAACGGCGCAGTCGTCAAAACCATGCCCATCTCCATGGGCAAAGCCACAACGCCCACCGACAACGGCGCCTACATCATCGGCGACCGCTACTCATTCCTGGTGATGGATTCGTCCACCTACGGAGTGCCCGTCAACTCACCCGATGGGTACCGCACCGAAGTTGAATGGGCCACGCAAATGTCCTACAGCGGCATCTACGTGCACTCGGCCCCCTGGTCGGTGGGTAGCCAAGGCGTAGCCAATGTCAGCCACGGATGTCTCAACGTCAATCCTGCCAATGCCCGCTGGTTCTACGACAACACCCGACGCGGCGACATCGTGGAAGTGATCAACACGACCGGCCCCACCCTGTCAGGAACCGACGGTCTCGGCGACTGGAACGTCCCCTGGGGGCAATGGAAGGCCGGAAACGCCAACCTCTGAGCATGGAAAAATGCTCGATACGGCGACATTGCTTCACTGCGCGGAGACACTGACAACCGTTGCTCTGCAGTCTATTTGAGGTTCTTCTGGGATGCCGTTGTCGTACCGGCGGTCGTCGGCGCAGCGGGAGCCCGTCGGCTCCCCGATGACCGAAGGCGGTGCGCTTCCGCCGACGAGGGCTTCACATGACCGCTCTAGGCAGAACGGCTTACCCCGACGACCGCCCATCGTGCCCCCCTCTCCGTGAAGCTCGCACAAGGTGCGCTCATCCAGGCCGCTATTCACGCGCGCCTTCCCAACCGCGAAACGCCTTCAGCTCAGTAGTGCCGCATTCAAATCGCGAACTGCCGCAGCGAATTTCACCATTGTAATTATGTGGCTGCTGTTACTGGTGGGGCTTTTGTGAGTTACGCTATTCTACGTAGATGCTACGTATTTTGGTGCTGCGCCGTGCGTATGCGATTCAGCCCCGCTAGTGCTGCGCGATAACGTACCCGCGGCGCACCGAGGAGAAGACATGGGATTACACGTCCGGAGCAGGGGTGCGGCAGCTGCCCGTGCGGGCCGCTGCGACCTCGCGATTCGTGTAGCGGGACGCGTTCGCCGGCTCCCCGGTGTGATCGCGATCGTCGTCGTGCTTCTTCTCGCGTGCGCACCGGTCGCGTCGGCCCAACCTGCCGCCGGCCCGTGGGACCCACTGCTGCCGAAGGTACCGAGCGCAGGCGCACCCGGTGATCCGGTTGCCATCGCGAACGCATCCCTGCAGGCAACGGCCATGGCGACGCAGACAGCCATGAGCATGGGTCGCAGCTTTCTCAGCAGCCTGGGAATCGTCAGTTCCGCCGCGGATCCGTCGACGAGTGTGCGCGGAAATCGGGTCAATGGTGCGCAAGCGATCGAGTACGTGATTCGCAGGGCGGGAACGCAAATTGGCGTTCCCTACTCCTGGGGTGGGGGAAGCCTCACCGGTCCCAGCCGCGGCGTCGACCAGGGAGCAGGCACCGTGGGCTTTGACTGTTCTGGTCTGACACGGTTCGCGTTTGCCGGCGTCGGAGTGCTGCTCCCGCGATGGTCCGGCGACCAATACAACGCCGGCCGCAAAGTGCCACCCGCCCAGGCGAAGCGAGGCGATTTGCTGTTCTGGGGGCCGGGCGGCAGTCAACACGAAGCTATCTATTTGGGCGGCGGCCAGATGCTCGAGGCGCAGCAGACGGGCGTCCCGATAAAGATCTCCCCGGTGCGCATGTCAGGGATGACGCCGTACGTCGTGCGCATCATCGAAAGCTGACCACTCGCCAAAACCGGTCACCGGTTGAATCGCTACGACGCACCCGGCACGCGCTGCCCCTCGTCGGCGGTGAGACAGTAGCCGGTCCCGCGCACCGTACGGAGGTACCGCGGTGATGCCGGATCGTCACCCAGCTTGCGCCGAAGATGACCCACATGCACCCCCAGAGTGTTCCGGCCGCCGGCAGACGCATCCCCCCACAGGCGCAGCTGCAACTGGTGACAGGTCACCGGTTCACCGGGACTTTCCGCCAGCGTGCAGAGAACCTCAAACTCTGTGCGGGTGAGTGGCAGCGCCTCGCCGCGGAGGAACACCCGACGCCCGGCCAGATCGATAAGGAGATCGCCGATTTCACGGCGATGCGTCTCGTTGCTGCGGCCGCCGCCACGTCCTTCGCCGTGGACATGGCACCGCCTCAGCGCCAACCGAATTCGCCCGTTCAGCGCCTCGATGTCGTCCACCGAGACGGCCTCGGAGGTAAGGGGCAGCGGGGTGACGTCGCCGTCGCTGAGAGCAACCACGCCGACCTGAGTTTCCTGACGGATGCGGTCAAGCATGGCCGTACCCAGGCCCTGAGTGCCGAGGCACACGACCACGACATCGGGATCACACTCGCGCAGTGCTGTGAGTGCAGCACCGGGCGAGTAGGCCACCTCCACGGCGAAATCGCCGGCGAGTAGGTGTCGCGCCACGGTGGTCGCATAGATGCGTCGAGGCTCCACCAGTAGCACACGGATGCGGCCGGCGGCCGCCGCTGGCGGTATGGAATCAGCGAGGGAACGGGGCGACTCGATCGTCGTAGCACTCTCCTCGCCGCTCAAAGAAACCAACGCGCCCACATTCGTTGCTGCGCCGCTCACGAGACAGCCTACCGCCATCTATGTAGTTACTACGTAGATGGCGCGCCGACTGGAAGGTTCACCGTCGGTTCGGTTCAGGTACGGCCTGCGGCGCTGACCCCAGCCGTCCTCGCAGATCCAGGCGGTACAGCGCCACCGCCGACAGTAATCCGATGACTGTCAACAGCACCCACAGAAGTTCCGGCCGCCCCGCCTCTCGGGTGAGTTGCATCAACGAGCCTGTTGCCAGGTTGCCGACGAGGATGCCGACGCCGACGATCGTGTTGTAGAAGCCGTAATGTGTTCCGACGAGCCGGTTGTCGGCCAGGGATACGACGGTATCCATTTCGAACGGGAACACCGCAGCCGAGCCGACCGCCAGCACGGCCGCCGCGATGAGCAGCGCTGTGGCTGCAGCAACGTGGCCGGCGCGCTGATCATCAGGCAACACGATCAGCGGCAGAAACGACACCGCCAGAATCAGCATGCCGATGGCCAGTGAGCGGCCCGAACCCCAACGCCGCGCAAACCACCGTGTGATGCGCATCTGCCCGATCACCGCCACCACCCCGGAGACAACGAAGATCATTGCGGTGACCACGGAATCGCTTTGGGCAAACAGGTATCGCGCCTGCAGCGGCATCGCCAGGTACACCTGGAACGACAGCACATAGGACCCGATCATCGCCGCGGCGAACAACAGGAACGAGCGATTGGCCGTGACTGCCCGCCAGTCCTGAAGCACCGATGTCTTCTCCTGTGCTGGAGTCACGGCACGTTGCGGCAGTGCGAACAGCTGCGCCACGGTCAGCCCCGCGAAGACCAGCGCCGCGGCCGCAGCAGTCATCTTGAAGTCAACGAACATCAACGCCAGGCCCACCAACGGCCCCGCGAGGATGCCCGCTTGATAGAACAAGTTGAACAGGGCGAACGCTTCCACCCGCCGAGGGCCCGCGTCGGCGGCCAAGTACGCACGCACAGCTGGGTTGAACAGTGCTCCGGCGAAACCCGTTGCCGCCGAGGCGACCAACACTGCCGGTAGCGAGTCGGCCACCACCAGAAGCCCGAATCCTGCAGTGCGCAGCACGCATCCGCTCACGATGAGGGGTTTGAAGCCCAGGCGATCGGCCAGCGTGCCACCAATGATGAACATGCCCTGCTGGGAGAAGTTGCGGACCCCGAGCACGAGCCCGATGGCCCATGCCGCCAAACCAAGGGGCCCAGCCAGATAGCCAGCCAGATAGGGCATGAGCATGTAGAACCCGAGGTTTATCCCGAACTGGTTGATCATCAGCATGCGACTTGGCCAGCCGAAGCTGCGGAACCCGGACAGCAGTGTCATCGCGGCACCACCTGCGTGGGGTCAACGACCACGGGGCACCGCGTCCAGGTCGTGACCGCGTGCGCCAGCGGGTCGTCAATGGTGGCCGGTTCATCGGACGGAACCTTGTCCAACAGGCCATGCGTGCGGCAATAGTCGTCGTTATAGACGGTGTCAAAATAGCGCTGCGGGCCGTCGGGGAAAATGGCGGCGACCGTGGTGCCGGGGTCGCTCTTGCGCGCAGCCCACCCGGCCACCAACGCGACCGCGCCGACACTCCACCCGCCACTGGCATAGTGGGTGGCCGCCAGGGTTCGGCAGGCCCATACCGCATCCGCCGGCGCGACCCAGTGCACTTCATTGAAAGCGCCGTAATCGACGTTGCCCGGGAAGATGCTGGAGCCCAGGCCACGCATGAGTCGAGTGGTGGCGCGCTGCCCAAAGATGGTCGAGCCCACCGTGTCGACGCCGATCAGCTGCAGGCCGGGACTGAATTCCCGCAAGACCCGCGCCACGCCTGCCGAGTGTCCCCCGGTGCCGACCGAACACACCAATACATCCACAGATCCCAGCTGCTCATTCAATTCGACCGCCAGCCCGCGGTAGGCCTCCACGTTGTCCGGATTGTTGTACTGGTCGGGATGCCACGCGTGCGGATCGGTGGCCAGAATCTCCTTAACGCGTTGCGTGCGGGCCTGCTGCCAGCCGCCGCGCACGTGGGGCTCGGTCACCAGTTCGATGTGCGCGCCGAACGCGGCGAGCATGTGTTGGATGATCGGTTCCATGCCGGGGTCAGTGACCAACGTGACGGGATGACCGTACACAGTGCCCGCGAGAGCGAGCCCCAATCCTAAAGTACCACTGGTCGATTCGACGATACGGGCGCCCGGGGCGAGCACCCCTCGGCTGCGCGCGCGCTCGACCATATGCAGCGCGGGCCGGTCCTTCATTCCGCCCGGGTTGAAGCCTTCAAGTTTGGCCCAAAAGCCCTGCCCTGCGGTGGTGAACGGCGCGCCGATCCTCAGGACGGGCGTCTGCCCGACCATCGTGGCCGGCCGCTCAAAGCGGCCCAGCCGTAGGTGCTCGAACTGGTCTGTGTCGTGGGCATGGTTGATCGAAACGGCGTGATTCATGTCGGGGATATCGCTTCTGTTGACGCCGCGATTGTCGCGCGGCTGCTGGTGGCGGGCAGCGGTCACCGGCCCCCGGTCCAGAAGGCGGGGCCTGACGCTAGCCGATCAGCGACGCGCGATGCACAGCCGGACAAGCACGTCGCGTCCGGTCTGTGCGACGGGCGAGCGCGGAGGACCGCGAATAGGAGCAAGCGGCGCGTAGCGCCAGAGTGCCGGCAACACAGCCAGAGCGCTGACCAAGGCCAGGGCAATCAGCGTGATGGTTCCCCGCGGCAGAACGGCTTCGGCAAAAGACTCCGGTGACGGCGCACTTCCGCCCTGGGAGATGTGCGGATGGTCGAGCTGGACAGCCACCGGCGCGCCCACCGCGCTCGCAAGCGGGTGGGGTCCGTGGGCTGGCGCCGCCTCGGTCCCCGGCAGCGCCCATTCCGCAGCCACAATGATGGTCCAGAACGCGAGGAACACAGCGACGACTGCGCGTCGCCGCTGCGAGGAACTCCCGTCGATATAGCTCACGATGTTGCCGACTGTAGCAGCGGATCGCCGAACGGAGTGGCGGCCGTGCAGTTGACGCCGTGTCGTGACCTGCCCGCGACAGTCCTCGTCGGCGGCCCGCGCGAAGCGATCAGCGCAGTCACATCATTCGCCCGATAACGTTGCCGTACCGCCTATTCGACGCCACGCGGGCCATCACCCGACCTTCGGTGACACCGGCCTTTGCACTGGTCATCTACGGTTTGACTACGGAGATAATTGGCACTGTGGACCCAGGCATCAGACAGCCAGGAAGTGATTTGCTGAGGCGACAGATGCCTGACCGCTGAAGGGTCCTCGTCCGTCCAGGTGCGCATCACCGATCCGCCCCCAGATCGGATGGGTTCGACCCGCACCTAGTGGTGGCAGAGCACCTGAATGAATGCCGGCGTGGCGAGCATGGTGGTGATGGCGGCGACCAGCAGAGCGCGGTGACGCCACCGCACGTGCCGACGAGTCGGGGTGACCAGTCGCTCGGCTCGGGTGATGACCGCTGTCGCCGCCGCGGCCAGACCTTCAGCCACAGGAGGTCGGTGACCGGCCAGCGCAAGCAACCCGGTGAGTAAAGGACGAGTCCCGACGCGACGAGCGGCGGTGTCGTCGGCACACATCTCCAGCAGTTCCGCCACAGCCTGATGCGCGCAGGCGAACAAAGGAAGGCGAGGAAGGGTGGCGGCGAGGGCACGCAGCACCATGAGAATGTGGTGATGATGCCCTGACAGGTGGGCATCCTCGTGCGCAAGAACCGCTTTCAGCTGCGACCGGTTCAACGATTTCACGGCCGCCGAGGTCACGACGATCGCGTGGGGGCGCCCGACGACGCAGTAGGCGGCAGGAAGGTCGGCCTCGACGACAACGACGTGAGGATGGTCGGTGGGCCGACCGACGATCCGCGCGGCCTGTGCATGCTCATGGCTTCGGGTGCGCAGTCTGGCCAGGCAGCGTCCCAGTCGCAGCGCCACGACCGCCGAGGTCAGCAGTCCCCCACCGATAAGCGCAATGGACCCGAGGCGTCCCGCCAGCGGGGTGTGATCGGAGAACCCGAACAATTCCAGGCAGAGGGTCACGACCGAGCCGTCCAGCACGCTGTTCGACGCCGCGTTGACCACCAGCACCACTGCCGCCAGCCACGCCGCAAGCACGGCGGCAACCGTGGCCAGCCAAGCGGCCACCCCCATAGACGGACTCACTCCGCCACCGGTGAGGCGCCGCAGTACCGGTGGAGCAAGCCACGCCAGTACGGCGCCGTAGAGCACCAGCCACAGCGCCGTCGTCATGACCGCCGGCCTTTACGCAGGGCCGCCTTCAGCTGCGCGGATTGCTCTGCGCTCATCTGCTCAAGGAAAAATGCCAGCACGGTGTTGGTATCGCCACCGGAGTCGAATGCGGCTTTCATTAGACGCGCTGAGCGCTCCTCACGAGTCATCGCCGCCCGGTACACATAGGCCTTGCCGTTGCGCTGCCGCTTGAGCCACCGCTTGCGATACAGGTTGTCCATGGTCGACAACACGGTGGTGTACGCGATGGGTCGCTGCTGAGACAAATCCTCGAACACGTCACGCACGGTGGCCGGCTCCTGGTGATCCCACACCCAGTCCATGACCACCGCTTCGAGATCGCCGAAAGCTCGCTGTTCCATCCGCCGCATCTCCTGCCCGCTCTGACGAGGTGGCCGATTCTCACAGCGCGGCACCTGCAGCTCCCTAATGTAGCCGCCAACGGCTCAGATACCGGGACCTCACCGCGGCGGCGCCACCGATGTCGATCCCTCATGCATCCGCCATCGAGATGAGTCCAAGGCCACGGCCCCATCGGACCCAAGAGCACATGCTGACGCCCGCTCAGGTGTTACCGAGTTGAGACTGTGACAGGCGTTTCTCCTGATGCTGCAGTGATGTACGTTCCATCTACATACTAAGCAACTACGTAGATCGATGGCGCTAGAAGGCAGTGGGATACGACACCTCGGCGCACTGGCCAGACCGACTCGCGGCCACCGGCAGCCACCCCACAGGAGAACTGATGCAGCGCTTCACGTCACTTCTCACCGCTGGGGCACTGGCGTCAATGCTGGTGCTTCACCCCTCGGGGATCGCCACGGCCGGGCACGGAAGCGAACCTGATGGTGACAACGACACGGTCGCAGGACTTGTCGCCGCCGTCGCCGAAGCCAACCAACACGTCGCCGACATCGGCGCGGACATCCAACACCAACAGGAGAGCGTCAATCGGGCCCTGGTGGAGCTTGCCACTTCCCGCGAGGCGGTCTCCGAGGCGCACCGCAGACTCGCCGACAGCGAACAAGCACTCGCCGACAGCCAGAGCGCCATCGACGCCACGCAGCAGCGTTTCGATGAGTTCGCCGCCTCCACCTACATGAACGGTCCCTCCCGCGCACTGCCGCTGGCAACTAGCCCCGAAGACATCCTCTCAGCAGCATCGACGCAGCAGACCTATCTCATCGCCTTCAGCAGCGTCAAAGACGATCTTCGCCGAACCCAGACCGAACGCGCCAACAGACTCTCAGCCGCCAAGCAGGCCCGCCTGGACGCCGACGCAGCAGCAGCCAACGCGCAACGACGACAAGACGGTGCAGTCGCCGAACTCATTGCCGCGCAACACGCATTCGCCGATCAACACTCCGACCTCACCCGGTTGGCCGCCGAACGCGACTCCGCCCAAAACAGACTCACTGCTGCGCGGCCGGTCGCAGCTACCACGAACCAGCCCACGGCCGCGCAACCCGGAACCACGATGCCGCCGAGCGGCCAGTGGGACCGCTCCACCCCGGCACCGGCACCCAGCCCGGGCGCCGGCCAATGGGACACCACGCTGCCCATGGTGCCCAGCGCCAACGTGGTTGGTGACCCGATAGCCATCATCAACGCCGTCCTCAACATCATGGCGACCTCGCTGCAACTCACCGCCGACATGGGTCGAAACTTCCTGGTCAAACTGGGCATCCTCTCCCCGGCGACCGCCGCCGCCGATCCCGGCATCACCAACGGACGCATCCCACGCCTGTACGGCCGCCAGGCTTCTGAATTCGTGATCCGACGCGCCATGTCCCAACTCGGGGTTCCTTATTCGTGGGGCGGTGGCAACGCCAACGGGCCCTCGCGGGGAATCGACCAAGGAGCCGGCACCGTCGGCTTCGACTGTTCCGGCCTCATGCTGTACGCCTTCGCTGGCGTGGGCATCAAGCTCGACCACTACTCCGGATCCCAGTACAACGCCGGCCGCAAAATACCGTCATCGCAGATGCAGCGCGGTGATCTCATCTTCTACGGCCCCAACGCAAGCCAGCACGAAGCCATGTACCTCGGCGACGGCATGATGCTCGAAGCTCCCTACACCGGGTCCGTGGTCAAAATCTCCCCCGTACGCACCTCCGGCATGACCCCGTACGTCACGCGCTTGATCGAATATTGACACCTCGCGGCGAGCGCTACCGCCGCCGCACCTCTGATGGGTCAGCCCTTTCCGCAGAGGCTGCTGGTAGGCGTTCCGCCGGTGCCTCACGCCGCTCGCTGCGGCACGGCCGCCCTGAAGCCTGAAACAGGGCCGTCGCGCCGGCGATAGCGGCGGCCCACAGCACGACAACGACGGCGCACAGGATCAGCCACACTTCCCATCCGAGACTGTCCGGGCAGACGTCCATCAGCCAGCGCATGTCAGGCCCACCTCCACAGTGAGCGTCTCCCACCCCCAGGACGCAATCGGTATGAGTCTGATAAAGATCTGCTGAAGATCGCCGCCACTGAGGCAGTCGCGCGCCGCCGCACCCACATCAACAGGCACCATGATGACCATGGAGCACCATCCGGGTACCCCGCCTGACACGGCGAAGGGATACCGCGCCCTGGTCGTCGACGACGAACTGCCCCTGGCCGAAGTGGTGGCCAGCTATCTCGAACGCGAGCAGTTCGAGGCAGTCGTGGCCGCCAACGGCGTCGACGCGATCGCCGTCGCCCGCGACCTTGATCCCGATGTCGTCATCCTCGACATCGGCCTGCCCGGCATCGACGGACTGGAAGTCTGCAGGCAGCTGCGCACATTCTCCGACGCCTACATCGTCATGCTCACCGCCCGCGACACCGAAATCGACACAGTCCTCGGCCTCACCGTCGGCGCCGACGACTACATCACCAAACCCTTCAGCCCACGCGAACTCGTCGCGCGCATTCGCGCCATGCTGCGTCGGCCCCGCGTCCTGCAATCAGCCACCGCAACCGCCGACATTGACGCCGCTCCACCTCGCCGCTTCGGTGCGCTGAGCATCGACGTCGCCGCCCGCGAGGTCCGCATCGACGACGAACAAATCTTGTTGACCCGCACAGAGTTCGACATTCTCGACGCTCTCTCCGGCCGGCCAGGAAATGTGCTCAGCCGGCGACAACTACTGGAAATCGTGCGCGACGGACCCTGGGTCGGCAACGAGCATCTCGTCGACGTCCACATCGGCCATCTGCGGCGCAAACTGGGCGACGATGCAGCCTCTCCGCGCTACATCTCCACCGTGCGGGGAGTCGGATACCGGATGGGAACCGGACAGTGACTCCCTCGCCTGCGCCCACACCTGGCCGACGTCGACGCTGGGGTCGCCCTGGTATCGGCCTGCGGCTGCTGGCAGCCCAAGCCATCGTGTTGGTCGCGGGGGCTGCGACGACCGCAGTGGTGGCCGCCGTCGTTGGCCCACCCCTGTTTCGTGAGCACCTTCACCTCGCAGGCGTGCCGATGGACTCGCCGGAGGAAGTGCATGCCGAGGAGGCCTACGGCTACGCCACCGTCATGTCCATCGGGGGCGCCCTGGCGGTGTCGGCGTTAGCCGCGCTCGCCGTCAGCTTCTACGTCAGTCGACGGCTCCAACGGTCCATCACCGAGGTCGCCTCCGCCGCCACCGATGTCGCTCAAGGAAATTACGAGATTCGTGTGTCATCGCCGCGCCTCGGCGACGATTTCGACGCGCTCTCGACCGCCTTCAATCAGATGGCCTCCCGGCTCCAAGCGGTTGATTCGACACGACAGCGACTATTCGGAGACCTAGCGCACGAGATCCGCACACCAGTCTCGGTGCTGGAGGCCTACATCGAAGCCCTCGAAGACGGGGTACGTACTTTGACACCGCAAACGGCGGCCATGCTGCGCGACCAGACCCGCCGGCTGGTGCGGTTCTCCGATGATGTCGCGGCGCTGGCCAAGGCCGAGGAAAGCTCGGTTTCCATGTCCTACGCCACTATTGACGTCGACCGCTTGACGCGCCGATCCGTCGCCGCGGCGCAGGAACGCTACGACAGCAAAGGGGTTGCGCTACGCGTGCGCCTACAGACAACACTGCCGCCGTTGTGGGCCGACGAGCAGCGACTCTCCCAAGTCCTGGGAAATCTGCTGGACAATGCGCTGCGGCACACGCCGTCCGGCGGCTCGGTCGACGTCAGCTGTGTCCGCGACGGCGACCGGTTGAGGATCGCCGTCGCCGACACCGGTGAAGGAATTGCGACCGAGCACCTCCCCCGGCTGTTCGAGCGGTTCTATCGGGCCGACGCCGCCCGCGACCGCGAACACGGCGGCGCAGGTTTAGGGCTCGCCATCGCCAAAGCGCTGGTCGAGGCCCACGGCGGATCCATCTCCGTAGCGAGCGCTGGACGTGGCGCCGGCGCAACATTCACCGTCGACTTACCCGTCGCTCAGGTACGCGCCGAAGGGTTCCCTGTTGCGGGGGCCTCAGCGCGGACCTGACCGTCGCGCCGCTGACTTGTTACTTGTCCAGCATCCCCTGCATCGTGTCGATCTCCTCTTGCTGAGAGGACACGATGGCGCGCGCCATCTCCACCGCCGCCGGGAACTGGCCAATTTCAATCTCCTCCTGCGCCATCATGATCGCACCCTTGTGATGGGCGATCATCTGCGTCAAGAAAAGTCGGCTCGCGTCCGCGCCCTGCGCGTTCTGCAGCGCAGCCATGTCGGCTTCCGACATCATGCCGTGGCCGCCGCCGCCCATACCAGGCATGTCGCCCATGTCGCCGCTAGGCATCTGGTGGCCCGGCATGTTGTGGCCAGGCATTGCGGTGCTGGTCGGCGCAGGTGCAGGCGAGGACGACGCTCCCCACTCCTGAAGCCAGCCCTGCATCGTCTCGATCTCAGGGCCTTGTGCGTTCTTGATGTCGTTCGCCAGTGAGATGACCTCGGGATCGATGCCTTGCTTACCGAGAAGCATGTCGCTCATCTCGATCGCCTGCTGATGATGAGGAATCATGCCTTGGGCGAACGTCACATCAGCGTCGTTGTGGGTGGCGTCGCTGCTCGCAGCACTCGGCGATGCCGATGCAGCCGCCGAGGTGCTGCTGGTCGATGACTGAGAGTCAGTTGCCGCATTCGAACAGGCACCGATGAACAGGGCTGACACCGCCAACGCCGCCACCCCAACTCCAAATCGCTTGTGCTGCATCGCACATCCTTTCTCACAGATCTTCGTGACGCCATGCGTCCACGCGGCAAGCGCTCTCGCCACCTCGTTCCAGGCTCACGAATCCGCGTATGGGTCGGCTCGCTTTCCGATGAAGATTTGATGAAGACGCCTTACCGACCCGCCGGAACCCGCAGCGCCGCCCCTGGCGTCGACCGGCAACGCGCCGTCGCCCCATGCGACCCATCTACTATTGCACTACGTAGATCGTCCGTGACCGGAAGGTGTCAATGTGCAGCTCCGTAGACTCATCGCCGCAATTCTGACCGGAGCCCTGGCCGCGGCGTGCTCGTCGAATGCCCCCGACAGTGCGCCGCCCGCGATTGTGCCGGGCATGGTGCATATCCACGGCCTTGGCATCAACCCGTCCGATGAAACCCTCTATGTGGCAACTCATTACGGCCTCTACACGGCAGAGACCGATCAGGCGCCACAACGAGTCGGCGATCTCGTCCAGGACTTCATGGGCTTCACCATCGCCGGGCCCGACGAATTCCTGGCCAGCGGCCACCCGGATCCGGCTGATCGTCAACAACCGCCACACTTGGGCCTGATCAAGAGCAGCGACGCCGGTCAAACCTGGGAATCTCTGTCGCTGCACGGCAGCGCCGACTTTCACGCCCTCGAGTACCGCCACGGACGGGTATACGGCCACGACAGCCAGTCGGGCACGGTGATGGTCAGCCTCGATCAGAAGTCCTGGCAGCGGCGTGCAGAAATCCCTGCCTCCGACCTCGCAGTATCACCCGCGGACGCCGATGAGATCCTCGCGACCACACCCCAAGGGCTCCTCCGAAGCACTGACGGCGCAATGACCTTCGCCGCGGTCACCGATGCACCGGCACTGGTACTCGTCAGCTGGCCCCAGCGCGGTCCCCTGGTCGGAGTCGGCCCCGAAGGAACCGTCTACACCAGCACCGACAACGGGCAGACCTGGCAGCCACGACACACCCTCAACGCCAAACCTCAGGCCCTTCTCGCCGCTGGCGACGGCCAGGTCTTCATCGCCACAGATACCGCCATCTACACCTCCACCGACGACGGTGCCACGGTGAACGTCCTCACCGCTGTCGAGTAACGGCCGGCAACGGACGCACCCCACCGCAGCAACACCGCGCCTTCACCCATACGAGGAGCCGTAATGCCGGATGACCACCATCTCATCACCGACGGCGCCACCATCGCCTACCAGCTCAGCGGCCCACCCAACACGGTGCTAGTCGGCTATGGGCACGGCGTGCTCATGAGCCGGCAGATCGTGCGCGGCCTGGGCATCTTCGACATCGACGCAATCGCTGACCGCCGCCGCCTGATTACCTACGACCAACGCGGACACGGCGCATCACGGGGCCGCCCAAAACCTGAGGACTATCGCTTCGAGCAGGCAGCCAACGATCTGCTGCGCGTCCTGGACGCGGCCGGCCTCGATGAACCCATCGATTTCGCCGGATCCTCGCTCGGAGCCGGTGCGGCACTGCACGCCGCCCTCAACGCTCCTCGCCGCTTCAGGCGGCTGGCGTTGGTGATCCCTCCCGTCGCCTGGGAAACTGGCCCCCATCAACTGCGCCAGTGGTACTTCGACACCGCTGACCTCATCGACTCCATTGGACCAACCGCGTGGCGACAGCAATGGGCCGACGCTCCCCCACTGCCGATCTTTGCCGACTACCCGCAAGGCAAGTTTCAACCCGGTGTCGACGATGATGTGGTCTCCGCCGCGCTGCGCGGGGTCGACTCCTCCGATCTTCCCGACCCCGATCGGCTTACCTCGATCCGCCAGCCCACGTTGGTGCTGGCCTGGGACACCGACCCCTTGCATCCCATCTCCACCGCCGAGCGCCTCGCTGAGCTGATCCCCGACTCGACGCTGCACGTCGCTCACACCATCGACGAGATCCGCGAGTGGACCGAAATCACCAGCCGCTTCTTCTCCGATTGACGCAGCGCCGCGGTGTTGGTCTAGTACCTCCGGACGTTGTGAATTGGTGCCGAGGAGATCGGCGCGACCTTCACCGGCGTTCCGAACGTGGACGCATGAACCATCATCCCGTCACCGATGTAAATCCCCGCATGAGAAACATCGCCGTAAAAGGTCACGATGTCACCGGGCTGCATATCGGAAACAGCCACCGGCTGCCCGCCCTGCGCGAGCGCTTGACTGGACCGGGGCAACGACTTCCCGTTCTGCAGGAACGCCCACTTGATCAGCCCTGAGCAATCGAACGCATCCGGGCCGGTGGCGCCCCACGAATACGGTGATCCCACCCGTGTCAGGGCAGCTTGCACGACCGCAGTTCCGCTGCCAAGGGATCCGCCTCCGGCCGGGCCCGGCATGGCCGTAATGTTTAGATCGTTCGCCGGCGAGGACGGCGGCAACGGTGGGGGCGGCGGCCCCGGATCGGCCAAGATGGCCCGCTGGTCAGGTGTCAGAGCCTCGTAGCGAGCCTGCACGGCTGCAATCTGCTCCTGCATTCGACGCTGCTTGGCATCAAGGTCCGTTCGCACCACCGCGGCCTCGTCGGACGCGATCCGTGCTTGTGCTATTGACTTCGCAGACTGATCTGCTGCTGCGGCGGCGCGCGCACTCGCCGATCGGAAAGCGGCCATCTGCACAGTCAGCTCCGAGGCAACCGTCTTCTGGATCGCCAGCTGATCAATGAGGTCCTGTGGAGACGTCGCTGTCAATGCCGCCGCCAAGGTGTCGGTACGGCCACCCATGTAAGCAGAGGCGGCCAACTTGTCGACTGCAGCCTGATACGTCGCCAGATCGGCCGACGCCGCATCGACGGTCACGCGATCAGAGGCTGGCTTTCTCTCCGCGACCTGCTGGGCGGCGAGCTTCTCGTCGAGGTCGATTTGGGCGGGTGAATCTGCTCTGTGGTCTGTTCAGCCAGACGCGACAATTCGGTCATTTCGGCAAGCGCATCAGCCGCCGGATCCGCGCTCACGTCGGTCGCCAGAAGCGCAGCAAGAACACCGATAGCCGCCACGATGAAGGCGAGCCGTTTACCCATCCCGCGCGATTGGGCCTTAAGCACAGGCAAAGTCACAACAGCGGAAACCTTCGGTGAAGTCGGAAAGTACGTAGCAGATACGTAGGTCACGGTTAGGTTACGAGGTCGGGGGGCTGCTGTCCACCGGGTTGTTGAATGCTCTCGCGCCACTTGACGCCGCGCTTAGCTGTTGACAGTCGGCGCAACCGAAGATGTATGTGGGCGTACTCGTGCCGACGCTTCCCGCGATGGCGGATCATCACCCTTCCAGTCGGATTTCTCACTTTCATGTCCAATTGGACATCGTCTGGACATTTTACTTGAGAAAAGGACATAAAACTTGAGCTTGATGTCCAATTGCGCTTCTTTAAGCTGCGCTGGCGGCAACATTCTCATGCGATGCCCACCCCCGAAATTCTCACTTTCATGTCCACCGTCGCCGAACTGCATTGCCTGCATTCCGGGTCCGTGATCGGCCATCAAGCAACACGCGCATCAAATCGTCACGTGACAGCATCCGGTTCCTTGCTGCTTCTTGAGATCATCTGTCGTCTGGCCTCTTTGAGCCGTCGCGATGATCTTGGTAGCGCCGCGTCGTTACCGCGGTGGTCTGTTCAGTCGGTTTGTTCTCCGAAGCCATGAGTGCGGCACCCGCTTCCTTGCGCAACGCAAACATTCCCAGCTCGACGAACTGGTCGTCAGGGCGCGTTCTCATCCGTTACCCAGAGGCCATTCGGGGCGGTCGCGGTCCAAGGTGCGGCGGCACTTGTACGGTGGTTCCGCACCGTTTACCTTCGCGGTCGTTGGCTGGTCGGTGTTATTTGATGCCGTCATTCAATGGCTGGGTAGCCGTAGACGGCGGCATTGTAATCTCTTTGGCGCCAGTCAGCGTTAGCGTTCCGGAGGGTTTGGTTCCAGGAGCTGGTCGACCGGCGCGTAGTCGTCGGTGAGCTGTTTGGCCTCACCTACCCAGGTGTTTAGATCGGAGTCGGACATACTGGTCCATGCAGTGGATCTGATGTCGAGTCCGTTCTGCACCGCAGTGCCGTCGATTGGACGGTCGGAGGCAAGAACGACGAAGTTTCCGCCGTCGGGTTCAAGAGTCGGAACACCTTTGAGGTCGCGCGACTCGGCAAGCAGCACGACATTGTCGAAAACGGTCAACAGCGTCGCGACTTCCGCCCGGACAAACGCCAGTCCGCCGTGATCAATGAGGTTAGCGATGTAAACGCCGGTCCGGTTCAAGACCCTCTGCACGTCTCTCATCGTCTGCACTGTTGTCAGATGCCAAGGGACACTGACGCCACCAAAGGCGTCACCGACTATCAGATCCATGCTCCCGGTGGGCAGTCGGCGCAGGCCGAGCCTGCCGTCCTCAATGCGAACCTCGATCCCCAGTTCGGAAGACAGTCCCAGTTCGTCGCGATCGATTTGTACGACGCCGCCGTCGATTTCCGAGATCAGACTTTGCGTTCCGGGGCGTGTCGCCGCCAAGTAGCGGGGATAGGTGAGTCCGCCCCCACCTAGATGGTAGGCCTGCAGCGGTTCGCTACCGGGAAAGGCTGCATCCACGCCTGCCGCAATGGAGCGAACATAGGCGAACTGCAACACCTTCGGATTCTCGACATCGACATAGGAGTGCCGTAGCCCGTCCAGTATCAGCGCACGTCCCGTCGCGCGTTGCGGGTCAGCGGCGATACCCACGCAATGGTACTTCGTCTCGACATCACAAGCACCAGGGGCTACGTAAGCCGTGAACCCGCCGATGAGCACCGCCACTGTGAGTCCGGCGGTGTTGCAGGCAGTCCAGGTGTGTATGCGCCATTCGCACAAGACGCCCGCCACCACCAGTAGCATCCCGAGCCCGACGAGAATGGCGCTGACTGGCACACGAGATAACAAGACAAAGCCGGTCAGCACCGTGCCGGCGATGGCACCCACGCTGGCCACCCCTGACAGCGAGCCGACCACGGCCCCAGTGTGGTCAAGTCTGGTCAGGCGCAATTTGGTGACCATCGGTGTCACAGCGGACAGCAGCGCGCCCGGAAGCAAGATCGTCATGGATGCGACCAGCATCAGTGCTGCAGGTGCCCATTCCCCGGCCGCTCTCACCGCTACTGGAGTGAACGCCACGACTACCCCTGATCCTCCTAGAGTCTGTCCGAGGACACGCCGAGGATCGACACGATCAGCAAGTCGACCGCCGCCCCAGGAGCCAAAAGCGATTGCGGCAAGGGCTATTCCAATCACTAAGGTGCTGGTTTCCAGGGTCAGGCCCAGGTAGGGGGCAAGCAGTCTCAGCGCCGTGATCTCGATGATGAGGACAGCTGCCGATGAACCGAAAACCAGCGCCCACGCGGCGACCGCGCCCATGACGGGTCGTTGTCCGGTCATGATCACAACCTCCCTTTCAGGGTGCGCCGGTGCTTTACGGCGGCTTGGGTGAGAGTGCCGCAGTACAAGCACCTGGCGAGTGGATGACGATAGGGTCCACGACTCGATCCCAAGGGCGAGGATCCAAGGAGGCCCTGGCGTTCGAGGCGCTCGAATGCTGGGCTATGTCAGCAGCAATTAACTACAATGGGCGGTGGGTGCTCGGCGAGTACTTTTACGTTGCCATGGCGCTAATCTCTGTCACGCAATGACTTCGAAGGTGATCATTTGGACGATGGGTAGTTCGTTCCCGATCGCCAGGTGTCCTGGTCGCTGAACTCATCGGCGAAGTACGGGGAACATATCGAGAAGGCCGACACATAGTGGCTCCGCAAGAGCGTTCGGTGGGCGTCGTGGGGCCTTCGCCTCACGGCCCTAGTAGGATTCGAGCGAGGTCGGTCGTGGTCTGGACTCCGTCGTCGTAGTCACCTTCGCTGTTGAGACCGTTCATGATCGCTAAGGTGTATCGCTGTTGCGGTCCGGCGAAGCCCACTGAGTTGACTACCCAGCCGCCCTGCTCTTGCGACCAGCCGTTTTTGTTCCCCGGTGTCATCGCCGCCCCGGCTCCCCAGACCCCCCATTGTTGCGAGTTGTCTACGCGTCGCATTTCGGCGACTACTGCTGCGGTGTTCGTCGGCGTCAGGCGGGTTAACACGTAATTGATCAGGGCGTCGAAGTCGTCGGCTGTCCCCTTCTGGAATCCCCAGTACGGGTAAACGTCACCGAATCCGGGCTGTGGCCGTACGTTCGCCATTCCGAGGCGGACGAAGTTTGTGTTGAAAACATCTGACGGTCCCCCGTAGCGCGACCACAACGCATCGGCAGCGGCGTTGTCAGAACTACGCAGCATCGCGGCCATCTGTTGCCGATCGGTCGCGGTCAGCCGCAGCGACCCAGCTTGTTCCCTTGTCAGCAGATCGGCGACCATCGCAAGTTTGATGGTTGAGGCGGTCCAGATGGGTGTCGCGGCGTTTGCGTTGCGGTATACGCCGCCGGTGGCGCGATCACGTAGAACGAATCCGACCGTACCCGGCCGGGTCTGCAGATATCGTTCCGCGTCGGCCAGACGTTCGCGGATGTCACACTGCCCGGTGCCGGCGGCACAGGACGCCGCAGCATTTGGTGGGGATACCAGAGTCACCACGAGGGAGACGACCAGCAGTGATAGCACCTGCTTGGTGTTCAATCCCGCCTCCGTCACATCTACGATGTATATACGTAGATAGTTTTAACACGGCATCCCGCCCACAGTGGACAGCAGCAACCGTGTCGGATCATGCCCTCATGGCACCAGATCCTCTGGAATGGGCATCGGTGTCATCAGGCCGGCCGATGTTCGGCCGGTGTTGCCTGGCGGGTATCGGCCACTGAGGGAGCCTGGTGCTGCGACGATCAGTCGTATCACCTGACCGACGGCTTCTCGGCGGTCGTGTGTGCGTACGGCGAGTGCCAGCATCGCTGCGTGGTTGCAGGTGTGCAGCCAGGGATCTGGTTGCGAGACGATGTGCGCTCTCTCTAGGTGTGACCACCGTTGCGCCGCGGTGTCGGCATGTCGCGCGGCAGTCATCTCGCGGTGGTAGAGCGCGCGGGCGGTCGTCGACAGCCGGCTCATGAGGTCGGTGCAGTGTTCTGCAGCGCGTTGTCGATCGCGTCGCTTAAATCGCTGCGGGTCTGCAGTGGGATCTGCATGCCGTTGACAAAGAACGTCGGTGTACCCATCACGCCGAGGGCCTCTCCGTCGTCGATGTCGAGGCGTACCCGATCGGCGGTCGCAGGGTCGGCGTAGGCGGTGTCGAAGACGGCCATATCCAGCCCCAGTTCCTCGGCGAAACCGCGGAAGACCTCATCAGCGGGGGTTCGCTGCTCGCCCCACTGTTCCTGGGTGTCGAACATTTTGCGGTACATGGGTTCCAGGCTGCCCTGTTGTGCTGCCGCTTCCACGGCGCGGGCTGCGCGCTCGCCGTTGAAGTGTCCCGGCAGCGGGAAGTAGCGCAGCACGAATTCCACCCGGTCGCCGTACCGCTGGCGCAGTTCCTCGACCATTGGGTAGGCCGCGCGGCAGCCCTCGCATTCGAAGTCCAGGAACTCCACAACTGTCACGGGCGCGTCGGGGGCGGTGTTGAGCCGGTGGCTGTTGTCGCGCACAACGGCGGCGGATGCGGTGTCGCTCGGAACTCCCTCGTCGACCACGGTCGACGTGTCGCTGTCCCACGTCACCAGCAGAAACACCGCCACCGTGACAATGACGGTGACCGCCAGCGCGGTGATGGCCAGTCGGCCGATCGGCGTCTTGAGCACGTACCCTCCCAGCGTGGCGGTGTGGTGGCGGCGCTTCCGCGAAGCGCGGTGTTCTGAACCTACGTATCCGCTACGTAGAATGTAGCCTAGAAGCAGTCGGGCAAGTGATGGGGTGACGTTGATGAGGCAAGTGGACGCGGCGGCAGGTCCACGGCGTGACCTCGGCGTGGCGTTGACGGCCATCGTGACGTTGTCGGTGCTTGTGGTGGGGCTCAGCGGGTGCGGAAGCTCGGGTGCAGCCGCCGAACCGCAGTCCTTGGACAAGGGCACACCGTACGCCGACCTGCTCGTCCCTGAACTCCAGACCTCGGTGACCGACGGCGCAATTGGCGTGTCGGTTGAGTCGCCGGTCACGGTGCGTGCCGAGGCCGGCGTCCTGGGTGCGGTCAGCATGGTCAATGAGCAGGGCCGCCAGGTCCAGGGCACACTGAGCGCTGATGGCACCCGCTGGGAGACTGCCGAACCCCTCGGATACAACCGGCAGTACACCTTGCAGGCCGAGGCACTCGGTTTGGGTGGCACAATCAGTACCCGGGCAGCGTTTGAGACGCACTCACCGCAGAATCAGACGATGCCCTACGTGACGCCGGCCGATGAGGCGATCGTCGGGGTCGGTCAGCCTGTGGCCATCCAGTTCGATGAGAATATCCCCGACCGCGTAGCCGCCCAACGAGCCATTTCGGTGAAGACGACCCCCGAGGTGGAGGGCGCGTTCTACTGGCTCAACGATCGTGAAGTCCGTTGGCGCCCGGCCGAATACTGGCAGTCTGGTACCAGGGTGGAGGTTCAGGTCAAGACCTACGGGGTGGATCTGGGGGGCGGGCTTTTCGGCCAACAGGATGTCAGCTCCACCTTCACCATCGGTGATCAGGTGATTGCCACCGCCGATGACAACACCAAGATCCTGACGGTTCGCGTCAACGGTGACGTGGTCAAGACGATGCCGATCTCGATGGGCAAAGACGCCACCCCTACGGACAACGGCACCTACATCGTGGCCGAACGGAACTACTTCATGGTCATGGATTCCTCGACTTACGGTGTGGCCGTAAACTCTCCCGACGGTTACCGGACCGAAGTCAACTACGCCACCCGGATGTCGTATAGCGGCATATTCGTGCACGCCGCACCATGGTCCGTGGGCAGCCAGGGCAACACGAATGTCAGCCACGGTTGCCTCAATGCCAGTACCGAGAACGCAAAGTGGTTTTACGACAACACCAAACGCGGTGACATCGTGGAGGTCATCAACACTGTCGGTGCGACATTGTCAGGCACAGACGGCCTGGGCGACTGGAATATTCCTTGGGAACAGTGGAAGGCCGGCAATGCCGTTACCTAGACACTATCGACAGTCGAAAAGCCGCAACGCCTCCAGCAGCATGTGCTCGGCCTCCTTGGCGCTCATCCGTTCGACAAGGTAGGCCAATACCACGTCCGGATTACCACCGGACTCCAGGGCTGTGCGCATCACGGTGGCCGAACGTTGTTCGCGGGTCATGGTCGCCCAGTAGCGAAAAGCCTTGCACTCACGTTCCCGTCGCACCCAGCCTTTGCGGTGCAGGTTATCGAGTGTGGAAAGCACTGTCGTATAGGCAATCTGGCGTGATGGGGTGAGCTCGTCGAGCACCTCACGGACGGTGACACCGGCAGGTGCCTCCCAGACCCGGTCCATGACCGCGGTTTCCAGGGCGCCGAGATGTGGATGCACGATCATCAATAGCGCCGTGCGTTGTAGATCGGGGCAGACGATATCGGAGCGACTGTGACCGGTGTGCCGTAGGTGGATGCGTGCACCATGTTCCCTTGGCCGATGTAGATTCCTGCGTGTGACGCGTCCGGATAGAAAGTCACGATATCGCCGGGCTGCAGCGACTCGACCGAGACGGGCTCGCCTCCGGCCGCCAGGGCCTGACTGGATCGCGGCAGCGACTTGCCTCCCTGAAGGAATGCCCATTTGATTAGCCCTGAGCAGTCGAAGGCCGCGGGGCCACTGGCACCCCAGGAGTAGGGCGACCCGATGCGACTCAATGCAGCCTGCACTACATTGCTTGCTCCCGTACGGATTTGCGTATCTGTCCCGGTGTCTGCCAGCGCCAGAATCGCTGGATCGGGAGCTGCCGGTGGCGTCGGGCCGGGATCTGCCAGTACGGCCTGCTGTTGCGGCGTGAGTGCGCGGTACTGTGTCTCGACCACGGCGATCTGGTCTTTGACGCGACCCTGCTTGGCCTGCAGGTCAGCGCGCACCGCTGCGGCTGCAGCCGCAGCGGTGCGCGCCTGCTCCGCGGATTGCTGCGATGTGACCGCAGCGGCCCGTGCCGTCGTGATCGCTGCGCGATAAGCTGTCATCCGTTCTGACATCTGGTCGGCCATGAGCGTTCTGAGCGACAGGTCATCGATCATTCGTTGCGGTGACGTAGCGACAAGAAACGTGCTGAGGGTACTGGCCGATCCCGTCATATACGACGCGGCGGCGGCTTCATCGACTGCGACCTGGTAACCCGTCAGCACCGCGTCGGCGGACGCCGCGGCGTCAAGGTCGATGCGGTGCCGCTCATCTGCTGCTCGTTGCGCGGCCACCTTGGATTCCACGTCGATCTCGGCGGCGTACATCTGTTCGGTCAGGCGTTCAGCCTCACGCGAGAGCTCGTTCATGCGCGCCAGGGCGTCGGCAGCAGGGTCAGCATGCACCGTGGCGGCACCGGAGAAGAGAATCGATATCACGAGCGCTAGTGCACAGGAACTGCCCCAGCGACTGCGAGATACTGCACGTATGCGTCTGCGGGGCATCACTTCTCCTTCGAATCCACATAGTACGTAGTCACTACGTAGGTCACGGAGAGATTACGATCCCTCGCGCCGAATGTCCACGCCCACCATCCCGATCGCCAACAGCACTGACCGCCGGCGCCGTTGGCGCAACGCCTACGTTGTGCAATAGTACGTATCTAATACGTAGTACTACTGTTAAACCTGTCGCGAGGAACTATGACCAGCGGAACCGCCATCACGGCGAAAGTTCACTCCCTGAACCGGCCCAACATGGTCGCCGTCGGGACGATAGTGTGGCTATCAAGCGAGTTGATGTTCTTCGCCGGCTTGTTCGCGATGTACTTCACCGCCAGGGCGCAGGCCGATGTATGGCCGCCCCCACCCACCGAACTGAATCTGGCACTGGCGGTGCCGGTGACTCTTGTTCTGGTCGCCTCCTCGCTCACCTGCCAGATGGGCGTGTTCGCCGCCGAACGCGGTGACGTTTTCGGATTGCGACGCTGGTATCTCATCACTTTCGCCATGGGCCTGTTTTTCGTCCTGGGCCAAGGCTATGAATACATCAAACTCGTCGCCGAGGGCACCACCATCGCCAGTAGCGCCTACGGATCGGTGTTCTATATTGCCACCGGATTCCACGGGCTCCATGTCATCGGCGGCCTGGTGGCATTCCTGATGTTGTTGGCGCGCACCCGGATGAGCAAGTTCACCCCAGCCCAGGCAACCGCTGCGATCGTGGTGTCCTACTACTGGCATTTTGTGGACATCGTTTGGATCGCTCTGTTCGCCGTCATCTACTTCGTGCGATGACGGCTCGTGTGGCTATCATCGCGGCCATCCTGTGGATCGCCGGATGCACCGTGGCAGCGCCCGCCTATGGGTTGACGTCCTCGACGCCATCACCGACTGTATCGAGTCCGGCCACACACACCTACGACGATGGACACACCGATCAGTCGTCAACGGGTTCAAATCCCGCGTTCTGGATTCTGTCCGTCGCGGTCATCGGCCTGATCGCGATCGCGGTGATCATGCTGCGCGCAGGCCGACCACCGCGGACACACCTGTCACGCGGTGAGCCGCCGCCGGGCCGGTGAAGCGGACGCGCACCGATATCTACTGAGTTGCTCCGTATATAGTCGGTGCCACAGCCGCAGCGAACGCCATCCAATACGGCGATGACCAACCCACCACGAAGGATGTACACCGTTGGCCCCGCTCACACGACTTCTCGTGACCCTCTTCGTAGTAATCACCGCCCTCATCGGTGGCGGGGTGTATCTGTCGGTCCGCGATGCGGCCTCACCGATACAGGCTCAGGTCACCGACGCTGGTCAGCTGGTCCGCGCCGACAGCCACCGCCTCAACACCGTCGACGGCAGTGACGTCACCTTCGTCGAATTCCTGGACTTCGAGTGCGAAGCGTGCCGGGCCGCGTTTCCACTGGTGGAGCAACTGCGCTCCGAGTACGGCGATCGAGTGAACTTCGTCGTCCGTTACTTTCCCATCCAATCCCACTTCAACGCCGAACGGGCTGCCCGAGCAGTCGAGGCCGCCGCCGGTCAGGGCAAGTTCGAACCAATGTACAAGAAGATGTTCGAAACACAGAGCCAGTGGGGCGAGCAGCAAGCCCCGGCCGATGCCACGTTCCGCGGCTTCGCCACCGAGCTCGGTCTGGATATGCCGGCGTTCGACGCCGCGTATAGTGATCCCGCGACACTCGATCGCATCAACGTCGACGTCGCCGACGGCACGGCACTCGGAGTACAGGGCACTCCCACGATCTTTCTCGACGGTGAAAAGCTCGATTTCAGAACGTATGACGACATGAAGGCCGCCGTCGACCGAGCTCTGCAGAACTGACCGATGCGAATGAAATCAGTCGGCGCGACCGGCAACGCATTAGTCGCGGTGCTCGTCGTAGCGTCAACGTTCACTGTGCAACTTGGCGCGGTGACCGCAGTGGCTGACCCAGCCGATCCTGCTGCGCCGGGAATGTCCTCGACTGTTCCAGCGGGGCAGAATCCCGAACCCTACGTCGGCAAGCCTGTCTTTGCGCCACCAACTTTCAATCCGGTCGATGGTGCGATGGTGGGTGTCGCCAAGCCCATCATCATCAACTTTCAACGCCCGATAGCGGATCGGCCCCTGGCCGAGCAGGCCGTGCGAATCTCCTCCGAGCCGGCTGTGCCCGGCAAGTTCTACTGGATGAGCGATACCCAACTACGCTGGCGACCGCTGGACTTTTGGCCCGCGGGCACGACTGTCAACATTGATGCCAGCGGGACAAAGTCGAGTTTTCGCACCGGGGATTCATTGGTCGCCACCATCGATGACGCCACCAAGCAGATGGAAGTGGTCCGCAACGGTGAACTGGTCAAGACAATTCCCGTGTCCCTGGGAAAGCCCGGCTACGAAACCCCGAATGGCACTTACTATGTGCTGGAGAAGTTCGCTGACATGGTGATGGATTCGTCGACCTACGGGGTGCCGATCGACTCGGCCGAGGGATACCGAATCAGAGTGCAAGACGCTGTACGGATCAACAACGCCGGGATCTTCGTCCACGGCGCGCCCTGGTCGGTGGACGATCAGGGCGTCCGCAATGTCAGCCACGGTTGCCCGAATCTCAGTCCTGCCGACGCTCAGTGGTTCTTCGACACTTTCGGTAGCGGGGATCCTGTGGTCGTGAAGAACTCGATCGGAATCTATGACGAGAACGACGGCGCTCACGATTGGCAGATCTGAAAGCTGTTTGTCACGATTCGATCTCGACGAGGTAGGCCTGCACGGGCAGATTGATATTGTGCAGCCTCAGCGATCCCAGGGGTGCCGTCCTGAGGGAACCGATGGGCTCAGCGGCTGACACGGCGGCGTAATCAGCAATAACCTGGCCCGGCCCGGCAACCCCCACCAGCCTGGCCGCGGTGTTGACGGTGGCTCCGAACACGTCCCCGCGCTGTTTCACCAATGGCCCCTCGCTCATGCCGGCACGTAGCAGGGGAAAACCGGAGATCCGTGATGTTTCACGGCGGAGACGACCCAGAAAGTCAACCGCAGCTGCGGTGGTGGCGCAGGTAACCATGACGGCGTCACCGATCGTCTTGACGATCTCATCGCCGGGTCCGAGCACGCTCGCGGCGATATCGGCGAAGGCACCTGCCAGTTGCGCGGCGCGGTGGTCACCGTGGGCCTCGGTGTAGGTCGTGAAGCCGGCCATATCCGCGAACACCACTACCGACCGCACATCCTGATGGTCGAATTCAACGGCAGTACATACCATATCGGCGTCGGTCATCGAGCTGCCACATCATCGGTAGGCAGCGCCTGCATCGGCATCGCCAGCAGACGCAGTGCGTTGAACACCACGATCAGTGTGGAACCTTCGTGGATCAACACCGCCGGGCCGATACCCAACCCGAGGACAGTCGCCGGGATCAGCACGGCGACGATCCCCAGGCTCGCCCACAGATTTTGTTTGATGATCCGCGAGGATCGGCGACTGAGGTCTACCGCAAAAGGCAGCGCTGTCAGGTCGTCAGCCATGAGCGCGATATCGGCAGTCTCCAATGCCACATCGGAGCCGGCAGCACCCATTGCGATACCGATGTTCGCGCGGGCCATCGCGGGCGCATCGTTGACCCCGTCACCGACCATGCCGACCCGGCCACGGTGCACCCGCAGTGAGGCGACCTCGGCCACCTTGTCTTCTGGCATCAGGTCACCGCGAGCGGCCGCCACGCCCACCTGCGCGGCCACAGCGTCAGCGACGCGCTGGTTGTCCCCGGAAAGCATGACGGTCTCTTCCACGCCGATATGCTTAAGGCGCTTGAGGACCGCGGCCGCTTCCACGCGCGGCACATCCATCAGCCCGATCACCCCGAGCCAGCGATCACCGGCAGCCACCAGCATGGTCGTTCGACCCGACTGTTCGAGGAAGTCGACATCGGCGGACAATTGACTCGGAATCTGCTGTCCGGCAGCCTCGAACAAGCTGCGCTTGCCGATGCGGACCTCGCGCCCGTTGACGGTCGCGGCGACACCTCGGCCCGTCAACGCCCGGACATTCGCAGGCTGGGGCAGCTGCACTTCGGACAGTCGGGCACGGCCGTCCCGGACGATGGCGCGTGCCAGCGGGTGGTCACTTTGCTCCTCGACAGCGACGGCGACGGCGAGCAGTTCGGTGTCGTCGGTGCCCGAGGTGGCGATGACATCGGTGATCTGTGGCTTTCCCTGGGTGAGGGTGCCGGTTTTATCAAAGGCCAAGACCTGCACGCGGCCCAGTTCCTCCAGCGCGGCACCACCTTTGACCAAGATGCCGGCCCGCGCGGCGCGGGCCACTGCGGAGAGCACTGCACTCGGTGTGGCGATGGCCAGCGCGCATGGGCTGGCCGCGACCAGTACGGCCAGTGCGCGATACACCGTTGCGGTGAACGGTTCATCGATGACCAGTCCAGCGAACAGCAGCAGCACAACCCCGGCCAGGATGGTCGGGACGAAAAGACGTTGGAAGCGGTCGGCGAACCGTTGGGCGGAGGTCGTTTTGGTCTGCGCCTCGGCGACCAGGCGCACCACTCGCGCCAACGTCGAGTCTGCGGCCAGTCGTGTCACCTGGATCTCGATGGCGCCGACACCGTTGATCGTGCCGGCGAAGACGCGTGCCGAGGCGTCGACGAGTTCCGGTGCCGCGGCGGCCGCCGCGATGTCAGCGACCGGACTCTTGTCGACCGGTACGCTTTCGCCGGTCACCGGGGCCTGATCGATGCTGCTGGATCCGGCGACCACAAAACCGTCGGCGGCCACGCGCATATTGGGGCGAACGACGACGATATCGCCGACGCTGAGGGCAGCGACGGGGATCTCGACAGTATCGCCGGTGCCCCCGCGTCGTACCAGAGCTGTCTTGGGTGCGAGCTCGGCCAGGGCCTCGATCGACCTGCGGGCCCGGCCCATCGCATAGCCCTCAAGGGCATGGCCGACGCTGAACAGAAACAGCAGCAGCGCACCCTCGGCGACCTCGCCGAGTGCAGCGGCTCCGGTCGCTGAGACCAGCATCAAAAAGTCGATCTCGAACTTGCCGTAGCGCACACTCGCGTACGCCTCTTGCACGGTGTAGTAAGCGCCGAAGAACAAGGACAGTGCGTATACACCCAGCTCGACAGGTCGTGGCGTGTCGGCAAAGCTCGCCAGGGCCCAGCCCGCGATGAGCAGCACCCCGGACAGTGCCGCAAAGACGAGTTCACTGCGTTCGCCGAAAATTCCGCCGTGGCCGTGCTGATGGCCCTCGTGGGCGTGACCATCGCCGGCGTGTTCGCTGCCCTGCTGGTCGGTTCCGGACTCGGTAGCGGATCGAACTTGCTCGCTGACCAGGTCGACCAGTTCCTGGGCAGTGACGCGTGCGCGTTCGAACTCCACCACGATGGCAGTCGAGGTGGACTCGGCGGCCACGACACCCGGCGCGGCACGCAACTGGGCGATCGCTGCGCGTGTTGCTTTGGCGGGGATCGTCACGTCAAGTGACCAGCGGAGGTGACCGTATCGGGTTGTGATGGTGGCCGCGGCACGCTGCGCCCGACGTGCGACATCGCCCTCGCCGACCCTGGTGGCGTCGTAGTGGACACATAGTTGCGGTGCCCGGCCATCCCCCGCGATCACGTGGGCCTGCTCGATGATCGATTGTGCTGCAAGGTCGTACGTCAGTCGCTCCGCGCAGCGCTGATCGCCATCGGGGAGCAGATCCGCCAAGGCCAGGGCCAGTGACCTCGCTGCCGGGGGCGTGCTGTGTCCGCTTGCGCCGCACTCGCCGTCCCTCATGCATGCAACTATACGCATATATGCATATGGATCGTCAACCCTGCCCTCAGGTGCGCACGCTCTCGTCGTCGATCCGGGTCACGTCCCCGTCGTCGGGCCCGTGCGCACGGCCGATATGGGCCTCGGCGCGCATCCGCTCGACCATGTGCGGGTAGTGCAGCTCGAACGCCGGGCGCTCGGAACGGATCCGGGGCAGCTCGGTGAAGTTGTGCCGCGGCGGCGGACAGCTGGTGGCCCACTCCAGGGAGTTGCCGTAGCCCCACGGGTCGTCGACCACGACGGGCTCGCCGTAACGCCAGCTCTTGAAGACGTTCCACACGAACGGCAACGTCGACACACCCAAGACCAGCGCACCGACCGTGGAAACGACATTGAGTGTGGTGAAGCCGTCGCTGGGCAGGTAGTCCGCGTAACGACGCGGCATCCCGTCATTGCCCAGCCAGTGCTGTACCAGGAAGGTGGCATGGAAGCCCAGGAAGGTCAGCCAGAAGTGCAGCTTGCCCAGGCGCTCGTCGAGCAGGCGGCCGGTCATCTTCGGGAACCAGAAGTAGATGCCCGCGTAGGTGGCGAACACGATGGTGCCGAAGAGCACGTAGTGGAAGTGCGCGATGACGAAATAGGTTTCGCTGACCTGGAAGTCGATCGGCGGGCTGGCCAGCAGCACCCCCGACAGGCCACCGAGCAGGAAGGTGATCAGGAAGCCCACCGAGAACAGCATCGGTGTCTCGAAGGTCAACTGCCCCTTCCACATGGTGCCGATCCAGTTGAAGAACTTGATACCGGTCGGCACCGCGATCAGGAACGTCATGAACGAGAAGAACGGCAGTAACACCGCACCGGTGGCGTACATGTGGTGCGCCCACACCGCGACCGACAGCGCCGCGATACCCAGCGTGGCGTAGATCAGGGTGGTGTAACCGAAGATCGGTTTGCGGCTGAACACCGGGAAGATTTCGGAGACGATGCCGAAGAACGGCAGTGCGATGATGTATACCTCGGGGTGGCCGAAGAACCAGAACAGGTGCTGCCACAGCAGCACACCACCGTTGGCCGGGTCATAGATGAGCGATCCGAGATGCCGATCCGACAGCAACGCAAAGAGCGCGGCGGTCAGCAGCGGAAAGGCCAGCAGTACCAGGATCGAGGTCACCAGGATGTTCCAGGTGAAGATCGGCATCCGGAACATGGTCATACCGGGGGCGCGCATGCAGACCACGGTGGTGATCATGTTCACCGCACCGAGGATGGTGCCCAAACCGCCGACTATCAGGCCGACGATCCACAGATCCGCGCCGGCGCCGGGGGTGTGGATGACGTTGGACAGCGGCGTGTAGGCGGTCCAGCCGAAGTCGGCGGCGCCGCCGGGGGTGATAAAGCCGCCCATGGCGATCAGCGCGCCGAAAAGGAACAACCAGTAGGACAGTGAATTGAGCCGCGGGAAGGCGACGTCGGGCGCGCCGATCTGCAGCGGCAGAACCAGGTTGGCGAACCCGAAGACGATGGGGGTCGCGTAGAACAGCAGCATCACGGTGCCGTGCATGGTGAACAGCTGGTTGTACTGCTCGTTGGACAGGAACTGCAGCCCCGGCACCGTCAACTCCGTGCGCATCAGTAGCGCCATCAGGCCGCCCGCCATGAAGAACCCGAAGCAGGTGACCACGTACATCATGCCGATCACCTTGTGATCGGTCGTGGTGATCATCTTGTAGATGAGGTTGCCTTTCGGGCCCATCCGTGGCGGGAACGGACGCCGTGGCACGAGTTCTCCGGCCGGGGGCGCTTCGGCTACCAACGAATCCTCCTGATATCGGCTGCGATCCACGACAGATCACCACGTCTACTGACTAAATACGTAGGTTAGCGTACTGAGTAAATACGTACTAGTGGGTGTAGTAGATCAATCCGCCCAGCGCCGGGTCCGAACACTTACTGGCGCGTGTGCCGGCGCGGGCCGACAACCTCTGTCGGCCCCGAGCCCGTCGATGCCTCAGGTACGCGGGGCTTGCCCAGCGGGGCGCCCGCGCCATAGCCGCCACATCCCCCACCACGCGATCGGCGCAAGCACGACGTGCTCACGCGGGGTGGCTTGTCGGTCATTGTGACACTGCTGCGACGTCGCGCGCGCGGACTGTCCGCCGGCGGCGCAGGTGCGGCCACGCCGCGGCGACGGCGCCGCAGGACAGCGCAAGAAGCGCCGCGGTCACCGCGATCGCCGTTCCGGTGCGCTGGTCGGCGAGCAGATCGGTGTGCCAGGTCAGCCGTAGCGATCGGTAGAAAGATTCCCCGAGCACGTCGCTGCGCCTACCCACCAGAAGGCCCACCGCAAGATAGCTGGCGGGTACGGCGACCAGCATCGCAACTCGCCGCCGGGGAGCATCCGCCGATCTGCTGACCACGGCGAAGAACAGACAACCCGTTACTACGAGGAGGAAATTTGTCAGCACGTGAGCGCTGTGATTGTTGACCGACGCAGTGAAAACCGTCTCCGTGTGAAGCACGACGAGGCCGCCGATGAAAGTTACCGACACCACCCGCGGGTCGGCTGCCGCCCGAGCCAACGGGGAGCCCAACAGCGCGCCCAGCCATTCGCGCGGGCCCGGCACCTCCGTTGCCGAGGTCCTCGGCAACGCCGCCAGCGCGAGAGTTACTGGCGCGCCCGCCACCAGTAGCACCGGGATGAGACTGGATAGCAGTACCTGCACAAGGACATGCATGCTGAACATGGCGGGCATGTAGCTGCCAAGCCCTGATGACGTCGCCACCAGTAGACCGGCGCAGCCACTGAGCCAAAACATGCTGCGCCGCACCGGCCATGGCGCCTTTCGGCGCCGTAACCGGTGTACCCATCCGATATAGACAGCAGCCAGGACGACCGCGAGCGTTCCCAGTATGAGGTCGAAACGCCAGTCGAACATGATCCGCGCCGCAGTGGGTGCACCGGCAGGCTCGAAACCGATGGCACTCTCCGCTGCTGAGGGTTCGGCCCTCTTCGGCGGCGGCGGCGTACGACTCAGTCCCACCGCGATACCGACCGTCACCGCGAAGATGAACGCCTCGCACAACCCCAGGCGCACCAGCGGCTGGCGGTCAGATGGGTCGTCGCGCAACGCCTTCACAGCGGATCGCCGCTGCTGCCATCCCAGCACACCCACCGCCACCACAGCGAGCGCCTTGCCAGCAAGTAGCAACCCGTAGTCACTGAGTAGATCGTTCGGACTGATCCGCAGGGCGGCATTGATGCTTCCGCTGGATGCCACCGCCACAAAGCTCCACAGGGCCATCGACGAGAAGCGTCGTGCGGCGGTGTCGAGATGGGTTCCCACACGCCAGGCGTGGACGAGCAGAGCCAGCAGTCCGCCCATCCAGAGGGCGGCAGTCACCAGGTGGATGAACAAGCTGTTGGTCGCTATGTCGTGGGCGCCACCGGAGGATGAGTGACCCGACAACCCCAGTGGGGCCAAAGTGATCAGCGATCCCAGCAGCAACAACGGCGTGGGCGCCCACCTGAGCACCGGAACGCTCGCCACCGCGACCACGGCGGCCAGGGCAGCGGTCCACCGCCAGGCGTTGGTGATCTCGACCAGGTCGGCGGCCGCCCAGATATCGCCGAGTCCGAGCTGGTGCAGGGGTAGCCCGGAAACATCAGAGACGCTCAGTGCCACGAGGAGCGCCGCGCAGATCGACCACACCGCCGAGGCATATCCACCGAGACGAAGAGCGCGGTAGCCGCCGACGTCGAGGACACCGTTGGGCTGGGCAGGAATGAGGAACGCCGCCGTGAGGAATCCGCCGACGGCGATCGCGGCGGCGATCTCACCTGCCGCGCGCACCGCAGGTAGGCCGTATGTGGTGATGGGTCCGGGATTGGGCAGACCGGTGGCGATCATTGCGTCGGCCAGTGACATTGCGCCGATCACCGAGGCCGTTATGCCGGCCAGTGCGGCCACTGCAACCAGGGTGATAAGAGACGCGCGGCGACCACTGACAGGCCCGGTCATTTCCGGGTCCTGGCAATGTCGGCAGCCGCCCGTTCAGCTTCGGGCAGCAGCGTGTGGACCAGCCGGTCGAATTCATCGCCCCATCCCGCGTTGTCGGTGCGTGCCAGGCCGCCCATCTGTACTGTCAGAGCATCTGTCGCGTCGTTGCCGCGGATTGTCACCCAGATTCGTCGGCGGCGGATGGTGAGTGAGACCAGCAGCCCGGTCATCATCGTGATCGAGAACACGAGCACCCATATCTGGGCGGGATCGTGAGATACCTGCAGGCTGACGAAGTCGGTGACGGCATCGAAGCGCACCACCGTGCCGTCTTCGAGTTGGGTCTGCTCGCCCAGGCTCAGGTTCACCCGCGCCATCCGGGTCAGCCGGCCTTGGCCGATCATGCGTTGATCCAGTGCAAAGATCGACTGTGGCCTGCCGGTGTCCAGGCCGGTGTCACCTTTGTAGATATCGATGGCCACCGCAGGGTCGTGGGCAGCGGGGAAGGCAGACGAAAGCAGCGTGCCGTCAAGCCTTTTCGTCGGCGCGAACAGTCCCTCGATCGCGATTTGATTCTTGCGGCGTTCATCGGGGTCTGGGTAGCTACCGGCCGGCGGATCAAAACGCATGGCCCCTGACGACAGCAGCGTCTGCAGTTCCTCGGGCTGCCACTGCAGCGTCTGGCTGCGGGTCTGCCCGTCGGGAAACGTGACGGTGAAGGTCGGAGCGTATCCGTGGCCGAGCAGGTAAACCCGATTACCACCCACGCGCAGCGGCTCGTTGACTTTGAGCTCATAGGTGCTCCATTCGGAGCTGGCCAAGCCCTCGCCCGCCTGGAAACTGATGTCGGCGGCGAATCCCACGGCTTGTCCGCTCGGCAGGAAGTCGGCCTTGAAATCATTGACACGCAGGCAGATCGGGTAGAGGCCGGTGCCATCGACGGTGGTGCCCGGACGGAAGGCATCAAAGGCCGCTGGCGATGCCGAGCAGAATCCGGGTCCGCCGTCGGCAAGCACGATCACGTTGCCCTCGTAGCCGAAGAGCTTTCCCGCGGCCATCGACACCAGCAGCCCGATCAGTGAAAAGTGGAACGCCAAGTTCCCCGCCTCGCGCAGATACCCTCTCTCGGCCGATATCTCGACGGTGTCGCCGTCTCGTCGAATAGATCTGCGCCATCCGCGCATGCGCTCGGCGACCGCGGCGCCGAGGATGTCGGGGTCGGCCCGCACCGTCATTACGTGATGCTTGGGCAGTCGGGTGAGGTTGCGGGGCGCACGCACCGGTGTGGCGCGCAGGCTGCGGGCGTGATCGACCAACCGGGGCGTAAGGCAGCCGATCAACGAGACGAACAACAGCACATAGATGGCCGTGAACCAGACGCTGGAGAAGACATCGAAGATCTGCAGTCGATCCAGCCACGGGCCCAGGCGCGGATTGTCGGCGATATAGCCGGCCACGGTGGTCGGGTTGACCTGCCGTTGCGGCCACAGCGCACCCGGTATCGATGCCAAGGCCAAAAGGAACAGCAGGACCAGCGCGGTCCCCATCGAGGTAAGGGTCCGCCAGGTATTGCGGCCGAGTGCCACGGCGCGTGTCAGCACGGGGAATCCGTTAACACGCGTATCGGCATCAGGCTCGCCGAGATTGCATCCACCACTACCGCACCGCCGTCACCGTTCATCGCTATTACGCATCTACTACGTAGACTAGTAAACATAGCGAACGTAGATCGACCGCCAGCGGCCAGTTGGCCGCCACCAATCCCCTACCCCCTGCCTCAAACATATCAACAAGCGTTACTGTGTTGATATGACCGAGCGCTCTCTCGACAGCTGCGACCTTCTCTGCCTCGACCTCCCGCACGCCGAAGCCATTCGCACCTCGTTACCGCACCAGCGCGCGGTCCAGTCCGCCGCGCTGGCCGCCAAAGCGCTCGGCGATCCCACCCGACTGGTGATCGCCACCTCGCTGCGCGGCGGTGCGGAGCTGTGCGTCTGCGATATGGCCTGGGTCGTCGGCGCTGCCCAGAACCTGGTGTCCCACCACCTGCGACAACTCAAGAACGCAGCGCTGGTGGACTCGCGCCGCGACGGCAAGTTGGTGATGTATCGCCTCACCGAGCTTGGGGAACATCTGACCACTGCAATCCTCGCACCGGCCACCGCGAAAGAGGCCGACCATGTCTGACGCGTGCTGCGGACCGCAGCCCACCGCAGCAGGTGAGCAGACTGATCCCGGCCCCGAAAAGCTTTGGCACGTCCGTGAATTGCAACTGGCGGTGGTGGCGGCAGTACTGTTGTCTGCCGGCTGGGCTATCGGCGAGGCCGGACTGGCGGGCATCACCATAGCGTTGGAACTGGCGGCCGGCGTCGTGGCCTCGGCCACCTTCATCCCGGATGCACTACGCAAACTGCGGCATGGCCAAATCGGCGTCGGAACACTGATGACCATCGCCGCCATCGGCGCGATCGCACTCGGCCAGTTCGCCGAAGCCGCTCTGCTGGGAATCTTGTTCTCCATCGCCGAAGGGCTGGAGCACTACGCAGTGACCAAGACCCGACGCGGGCTGCGGGCCCTGCTGTCGTTGGTGCCCCCCAAAGCTTCGGTCCTGCGGGGTGGCACCGAAATCACCGTGGCTCCTGAAGAACTTGTCGTGGGCGACACCATGGTGCTGCGACCGGGCGAGCGGGCTGCCACCGACGGAACGATCACCGCCGGCCACACCAGCCTCGATCTGTCGGCGATCACCGGTGAATCCGTGCCGGTCGAGGCGGGCCCAGGGACTCCGGTGCATGCGGGCGCCATCAACGGTGGCGGCGCCATCGAGATCGAGGTGAGCGCGTTGGCTGCCGACAGTTCGTTGGCCCGCATCGTGCATATCGTCGAGGAAGCCCAGGAACGTAAAGGTGCTGGCCAACGCCTTGCCGACCGCATCGCCCGGCCGCTGGTGCCGGCCATCATGGTCCTGGCGGCCGGGATCGCCGGAGTCGGTGCGCTGCTGGGTGATCCGATGCTGTGGCTGGAACGGGCTCTGGTCGTGCTGGTGGCCGCATCACCATGCGCACTGGCGATCGCGGTTCCCCTGACGGTGGTCTCGGCCATCGGCGCCGCCAGTCGGCAGGGCGCGCTGGTCAAGGGCGGTGCGGCCGTGGAGGAACTGGGCCGCATCAACGTCATTGCCCTGGACAAGACCGGCACATTGACCCGCAACACGCCGCAAGTCGTGGAGGTCGTGACCATGGCAGGGCACGCCGAGGCCGACACGTTGCACACGGCCGCGGCACTCGAGTCACGCAGCGAACATCCACTCGCTCAGGCGATTCTCGCCGCCACCGGCTCGGTAACGGCCGCCACCGATGTCACCGCCGTCACCGGCCACGGCATTGAGGGCCGCCTCGGCGAATCAACGCTGAGACTGGGAAAACCCAGCTGGGTCGATCCAGGCGGCCTCGCCGACGACGTGGCGCGTATGCAGGGCGCCGGGGCGACGGTGGTGGTCTTGGAACGCGATGGCGTCCCCTGCGCCGCGATCGCGGTCCGCGACGAGCTGCGTCCCGAAGCACCCGAGGCGATCCGTCTGCTGCGCCGTCTCGGTATCGACGTCGCCATGCTTACCGGTGACAACACCCTGACCGCCCAGGCGCTCGCGGCACAAGCGGGTATCTCCATCGTGCGCTCTGAGCTGCTCCCGGAAGACAAAGCCCGGCTACTCCCCGAAATATCCCGTGGACGTCCCATCGCGATGGTGGGTGACGGCGTCAACGATGCCCCGGCGCTTGCCACCGCCGATATCGGAATAGCCATGGGGGCCATGGGTACCGATGTGGCGATCGAGACCGCCGATGCTGCACTGATGGGTGAAGACCTGCGGCACCTACCGCAGCTGATGGCCCATTCCCGACGAGCGCGCCGCATCATGGTTCAGAACATCGGGTTCTCGATGGTGATCATCGGGTCATTGATTCCGCTGGCGGCGTTGGGCGTGCTGGGGCTGGCCACCGTGGTACTCATCCACGAGGCCGCCGAGGTCTTGGTCATCCTCAATGCCATTCGCGCGGCGCGCACCCGGCCGTTACCAGGGTTGACCTCGGCGCCCGTCACATCCTCGACACCGCACCATCTCGATGTCGGCGCCGCTGCGGCGCCGCTGGACGCGTGCTGCGCCGCACCACCGGCGCCGAAAGCCATAGCGATTCCGTTGACCCGCGCGCCGACGAGCACAGCCACCGATGACTGTGACTGCTGCGGATCCAAGGATGCGTCGCCGCATACCGAGGTCAGCGCGCAGGACGGTGCGTCAGGACCGCGCCGGTGAGCCCTCCCGAGCCGTGACGGGATGTCGCGCGGCGGCCTGGCGCCACATGGGGCGACTCGGTGCCGCCATTGCCGGCGGTGCACTAGTGTGGAGCAGCTTTCCCCCGATCGGATGGTGGCCCGCAGCAATCGCGGGATGCGCGCTGCTGGGCTGGGTGCTCATACACGGGCGTCCGACGGTGCGCGCGGGGTCGGCGTACGGTTTAGTCTTCGGCCTGGCGTTCTACCTCCCACTGCTGCCGTGGACCGGAGCCCTGGTGGGTGTGGTTCCTTGGCTGGCCCTCAGCGTGCTGTGCGCACTGTTTCCCGCGGTCTTCACCGCTGTCGCCGTAACACTGCGACCGCTGCCTGGCTGGCCGATCTGGTGGGCCTGCGCCTGGACCGCTGTCGAATGGCTCAAGACCAGTGTTCCTTTCGGCGGATTCCCCTGGGGTGTACTGGCATTCGGCCAGTCAAACGGCCCGCTGGCTCAGCTGGCGCCGTGGGGCGGTACGGCGCTGGTCTCGATGACCGTGACGCTAGCCGGGTTCGTCGTGACCGCGGCGCTGACCTCCTCGCGCGGACACCGGCTGCGGTCGCTGGCCGGCCCGGTTGCGCTAATCGTGGCCCTGGCCGTGCTCGCCGTCGTCACCGGGGCCGGCTGGCAGCCTTGGCGATCCGAGGATCGCCGCGCCTCGGTGACGGTAGCTGCCGTGCAGGGCAACGTGCCGCGCCTCGGACTTGATTTCAATGCCCAACGACGGGCCGTGCTGGACAACCACCGTAGGCAGACCGAGCTGCTGGCCGAGCAGGTCGACGCCGGGCGTCTCCCCCAGCCTGATCTGGTGGTCTGGCCCGAAAACTCCTCGGATATCGACCCGCTGGCCAATCCCGATGCCGCAGAGCAAATCAACGCCGCCGCCGATGTGGTGCACGCACCGATCCTGGTGGGAGCGGTTCTGACCGGACGCGACCCGGGAACGGGCAGTCTGTCCACCTCGAACACTGTGATCGTGTGGACACCCGACGATGGGCCCGGCACACGACACGACAAGAAAATCCTTCAACCGTTTGGCGAGTACCTGCCGTGGCGCGCGTTCTTTCGGCTGTTCTCCGACTACGCGGATCGCGCAGGCTTCTTCGTGCCCGGTGACGGGCCCGCAGTGCTCCGCGTCGGCGATATCACCGTGGGTGTTGCGACCTGCTGGGAGGCGGTGTTCGACCGAGCACCGCGCGAATCCGTCCGCAACGGTGCACAGATTCTGGCCATCCCGACCAACAACGCGACGTTCAACGAGACGATGAGTCGGCAGTTTCTGGCCTTCGCCAGAGTCCGCGCGCTCGAACACCAGCGTTCGGTCGTGGTCGCGGGAACCACCGGCGTCAGCACGATGATCACCGCGGACGGTCAGAGCCTCGACGAGACGGAGTTCTTTACCGCCGATCATCTGGTCAGCGCGTTAGAGCTGAACCGAGACCTCACACCGGCCACCCTATTCGCTCCGTCCGTCCAACTCGTTCTCACCGGGATGGCGCTCATCGCGGCGCTCGTGTCAGCAACTCGCAGGCCCCGCGCACGGACGCGCCCGGAACCGCTCCACGCGAAGACCGCCCCACGGCGACCAACGCATCCACCCATTGTCTACTGATCGATATAGTACTGATCCATTCAGTATTTCATGCGACAAACATGCAGTTCAGGACGATTCCCGCTGCCGCGCGGCTCGCTACATGACCGTGTGAGCGTCGCTACCGGGCTTGCTGCGCAGTCTCAGCTGGGTTAGCGTCTTGCCAGATAACAGAACGATAACGGCGCGGGAAGGTGGCAGGTTGGTTCGGCAGCGACGCGCTGAGCGCCCTCATGCGCCCCCCGACCACGCATGGGACGCCGTCACCGAGATCATCCCGGCCATGAGGCCCCGCTTAACCCGCCAAGGCCGCTTGCCCAAAGACCTGCAGGTGCTCATTGCTCCAGAGCTCGACGATCTGAATGATGTTGCCGAAGATCCCGCTTTGACCCTCCTTGGCCCCGACCACGAATCTTTGGCCGGGCAGCCTTTTTCGCCACTGGCAGTCGGACCGGCGGCCATGGCCCCGATACGGGGTAGACACCGACCGACGTCACATCGCAAGAGCCGCAACGCCGTCGGTGCGGTGCATAGTCGCGTCGTCATCGCCAGCATGGCCGCCGGCGCGGTGGCGGCGGGCGCGCAGGCGATATCACCGGACAGGCCGTCCGGGGTGGAAATCGCAACAACCCAGCACCTCGCGCAGGAACCGGCGGGCATACAGATCGTCCCGGCGCTGAACACGTCGGACTCCGCAGTGCACGTAGAGGAGTTGGCTCGCGCCACGGCGTTCGCGCAAGAGCGCGCGCAGCGCGAGGCGATGTTGCGGCGCCCCCAATTCGTCTTTCCCACGTCGGGCATCCAGACATCAGCCTTCGGCACGCGCTGGGGGACCCTGCACGCAGGCCTGGATATCGCCAACTCCATCGGGACCCCGATCTATGCTGCTGCCGACGGCGAAGTCATCGCGGCCGGTCCCACGGCGGGCTACGGGATGTGGGTCAAGATCCGTAGCGCGGACGGAACGGTGACGTTGTATGGCCACATCGACTCCGCGACGGTCGAGGTCGGTGACCGGGTGCTGGCCGGCGACCTGGTGGCTACCATGGGGAATCGAGGCAACTCCACTGGTCCTCATCTTCATTTCGAGGTGCATCTCAACGGATTGACCAAAACCGATCCGACGTCGTGGCTGCGCGCCCGGGGCGTGCGCACTGGATAGCATCCCCAGACGACGGCCCACGCCACGCGCCCGGTTGCCGTGAGCGCTCTCCTGCACACCGCGCGCTGGCCGACACCGTAAGCTGACTACTGACTTAATCAGGAGGTTCGTTCATGGCGCGGGTGCGTGGCTTCGGTGAACTCGAAGCGTCCATCATGGACCGGCTGTGGGATCGCGACTCCGATGCGACGGTGCGCGACATCCTCGCCGAGTTGAGCACCGAGCGCGACATCGCCTACACCACCGTGATGTCGACGATGGACAATCTGCACGGCAAGGGATGGTTGTCGCGCGAACGCGACGGACGCGCGTACCGCTACCGCCCCACCTTGACTCGCGAAGAGCACAGCGCACGTCTCATGCTGGAAGCTCTCAACGGTGGCGGCCGTTCAGAGGCCGTCCTGAGCCATTTCGTGGCGCAGATTGATGCCGCGGAGTCTGCCGATCTGCGCGCGGCCCTGCGGCGGCTGGCCCGCAAGTCATCACGTCGATGACCGTCGCAGCCGCCCTCCTGCTCTATGTCCTGGTTGTACTCGCGGCTGGGCCACAGTTGCTCGCTCGGCTCGCCGCTGAAGGCATCGCACCCCGACTGGCGATCACGGCCTGGTTGACAGCGGTGGTGACGGTGATCGGATGCTCGATCGTGGCGATGGCGCTCGTTCTGATCGAGGCCGCCGGGCACTGGGACAGTCCCGACGCGCTCCTTGCGTCCTGCCTTGAGCGGCTGCAAGCGATCCTGCTGGGGCACTTCGGTTGGCCCACCCAGGTCGTGGCCGCAGTGGCTGTAGCTGTTGCCGGTGGCGGATTGAGTGCCGTGACAGTTCGCATGGTTCGTGCGTTGAGTCGGATGCGCTCGCACACTCTCGATCATGCCGATGCGGTCCGGTTGGTCGGCAGGTCTGCCGGTGGCGACGTGGTCCTCATCGACGCACCCGAACCCGCGGCTTATTGTGTCGCCGGTAGGCCGGCAGCAATCGTTGTGACCAGCGCCGCCGTGGCGGCGCTGGACAAGCCGCAACTAGCGGCCGTGATCGCCCACGAACGGGCCCACCTGCGGGGTCGCCACGCCCACATCGTCGCTGCGGTTCGGGGTCTCGCCGCAGCGCTACCCAGGATCGCGTTCTTCGCGGCGGCAGCCTCAGAAATCGGTTCGCTGCTGGAGATGTGCGCCGACGATGCGGCTGCCCGCAAACACGGCCACCAACCCTTGCTTGACGGTCTGCTTGCGCTAGCGGGTGTCACCGCCCCGCCCCACGGGCTGGCCGCCGCCAGTGTCGCCGTGCTCGTGCGTGCCCGACGCCTGACCGATCCTCCGAGCGGCCTGGACCAGATCAGGACCCGCGCCACACTCAGCGGAGCTGTCGCGGCGATGGCGGGAACGCCACTTGCCATCGCGGCATTGGCCTTGTCGGGCGCACTGATCTGTTTCGCCTAGCGGCAGCGATCAGTCGGGCTTGCCTGCAGTGGGCGACTCAGCCTCGTTGCGTCGCGGACCCTCGTGCAACCCCCGCAGAAACGCGTTGTACGCCGCCAATTCCGCATCACTGTTCTCGACGTCGGCTTCGCGCCTACTGGACTCCGACTGTTCGTCGCGGCGCCACCGAATAGCGAAAACCAGCACCGTCAGCAGCGCAACCGGCTCCCCGTATGACCAGGCCAGCGCCCCTGCCACCGCCTGATCGGCAACCGGATCGACATTCCACTGCGGCGGCGGACTAGAGAAGGTGTTGGTGAGTGCTCGTGGAGCCATCATCAAGATGACGCCGATGAACACGTGCAACGGCATCTCAAGGAAGATGTCGAAGAATCGGCCGAGGTTGCTCTGCCGGACCGGCAACGGCCCCGCCGACAAGATCGGCACGATGAACAGCAGACCACTGACCAGAAAGAACACCTGCAGCATCAGATGGCCGGCCACACTGGCTGCGGCAGTATCGAACACGTCAGACAAATACAAGCCGTAGTAACTCAACAAGAACAGCGGGATGGTCAGCCCTGGGTGCAAGGCGATGCGACTGGCGCGACAGCGCAATCCAGCCAATGCGGCGACCAGCACACAGCGCCCGAGTCCATGATGGGGCGTAGACCTCAGCAGCAGGCGACCCGGCGCCCCCAGCACCAGCAGGGGTGGAACCAGGATCGACAGCGTCAGATGCTGAAACATGAACGCGCTGAACAGACGATACCCATAACCGTCGATAGCCAGACCAGTAACTGCCGCCAAGGCCGAACAGCCGGCCATGAAGCTCACCGTTCGAACCCAACTCCATTGACGGCCTTGTGATCTCAGCGCACAGAGCGCCACCAGATACCACACCGCCAAACCCACTGCCACCGCGGGCAACAACGGAAACGGTGGCACAAACCAATCGAACATCCGCAGAACCGTTGGCGGCTCCGCGGGCAAGATCACCTCACCGAACACCGATTCTCGTCTCATCCACGCGGCTCAGTGGCCAGCCGCCGAACCAATGGTTCGAGGTCCTCGGCCAGTAGCGCACGTAGGAAGACCGCAGCCACTCGATGCGCACGGTCCAAGACGATCGTCGACGGGATCACCGCCGTCGGATACCGATCACCGAACGCGATCATCGTGCGCATCGACGGGTCATAGATGGACGGGAACGTGACCCGCCGGTCCTTGACGAAGTCCACCGCAGCTTGGCGATTGTTGTCGCGGACATCGATGCCCAGGAACTCGACACCCTCGGCACGGGTGGCGTCGTACACCTGCTGGAGCTCTGGCATCTCGGTGCGACACGGGGCACACCACTGGCCCCACACATTGATCACCACCACCTTCCCGGCGAAATCGCCCAGAGACACCGTGCGACCGACGTCCATAAGGTCCGGTCCACTGACTTGCCCCGGCCGACCACGGTCGGCCGGTGGGTCAAACAAGATGTCGACTTTCCCACCGGGGGCGACGAATTGAAATGTGCCGCCCTGGGCAACCGCGCCGGCGCCGGTCGAGCAGCCTGCGGTTGGACCGAGCACCGTCAATGCCATCGCCGCCGCGGCGACCCTTCGCCACCCACCTACCAACATGTCCGCCTCCACCCCCGCAAATCTACTACGTAGATGGTACGTAGTATGTGGCGCAGTCAGCGGCCGCTCGCGGCCCACCCGAATGGACGGAACAACGTGAACACAGCAGCACGCCTGCTTGCGACAGGCCTGATGGCATCAACATTCTGGACCGCTGCAGCGGGGACCGCCGCCGCGCACACCGCGTTGGTCAACTCTGATCCCGTCGAACAAAGCTCGGTGCCGGTGCCGCCGACCGCGATCACCCTGACCTTCAACGAGGACATCAACGCAACCTTTGCCAATGTCGTCCTCAACGACTCCGCCGGGCGGAACTGGATTTCGACCACACCCCAAATTCAAGGCCCCACACTGACCGTCACGGTGGGACCGGACCAACCTACCAATGGCGAATACACCGTGGGGTACCGCGTGCTGTCCGCCGATGGCCATCCCGTGTCGGGCTCCTACACTTTCACCATCGATGCCGGCTTCACCGAGAACGCACCGACATCACCCCCTACCGGATCCACTGCGCCAACTTAGACCGCCGCAACTCCACCGCCCCCAGCCAATGAAGGCGATACCTCAACCACACTCCTGTCAGCTGGTATCGCCGGCCTCGCGGCCGGCGCCCTGATAGCCCTCTGGCGGGCCCTCAAACGCCGCCGCAACCGCATCTCGACGCCGCAAGCGCCACATCCCACAAGTCCGCCGATCCCGGACACCGACAAGCCCACCACCTGATCATCCTCGAACACCTCGGACCCTCGAAAGGATCGCCAATGGTCACAGCTCTGTGACAGAAGTGACCAGAGGGACGGACGCCATATAACCTTGCCGCATATTACGTAGTTACTCAGTAGATACTGGGTGCGCGGAGGCGGAAGGGTGTTCCCATGGGTTTCATCGATCGACCATCACGGATCTCGTGTGCGCTTGTACTGACATCCGTCGTGGTCGTGAGCGGACAGGGGCTGGCATCAGCCGATCCCCACCGGACACAACCCGATACCCTGGCCGCTCTGGTGGGCGACGTCGCACGCGCCGACCAAAGCCTTGCCGATCTTCAAGCTGGCATTCACTCTCAGCAAGAGATCGTCATGAAAGCACTACATGAAGTCGAGCGTGCTCGTGCTGCCGCCGATGACGCAGGCAGCGCGCTCGACGAGGCGCGACGAGAGACCCAGCAGGCAGCCGACCTGGCGAACCGGGCACAGCAACGGTTCGACGAGTTCGCAGCTTCTCAGTATGTCAACGGACCGGCCTCATGGCCCATCTCCGCATCGATCCCAGAGCAAGTACTTTCCGCCGGAGCGACACAGCAGACGCTGGTGTTGGCATTCGCCCAGGCACGCACCGACCTACAGCGCACCCGCACCGAGCAGGCCAATGCCGAATCGGCGACACGCCAGGCTCAGACAGCCGCAGACACAGCGACAACAGCCGCCCAAGAGCGCTATGACCAAGCTGTGCAGGCACTTCGCGTCACCAAAGAAGCATTCGACCGTAAGCAGATCGAAATCGAGACCGCCGCAGGCGAAGCCCGCGCCACAAGGCAGCGACTCGACCAAGCCCTCCAATCATCGCCTGCCGCAGCAGCATCAGTCGCTTCAGACACTAATTGGGACACGGACGCCACACGACAGCCCGCTGCCACCCAATGGAGCCAGACAATTCCGGTCGTCCCCGGGGCCAACCTCCAGGATCCGGTAGCAATCATCAACTCGGTGCTACAAATCTCAGCAGCCTCGGCGCAGATCACCGCAGACCTCGGCCGCCGCTTCCTCGTCAAGTTGGGTCTGATCCCCGCGGCCACTCCAGCGCAGGCGGCAGCGCCGGGCGGGCGAATTCCTCGACTGTACGGACAGCAGGCCGTCGAGTTCAGCATCCGCAGAGGCATGTCTCAGATGGGTGTCCCCTACTCGTGGGGTGGAGGCAATGCCGGCGGCCCGACCAACGGCATCGATCAAGGCGCTGGAACAGTCGGCTTCGATTGTTCCGGACTCATGGTGTACGCCTTCGCTGGGGTCGGCATCAACCTACCGAAATACTCTGGAGCACAATACGATCTCGGACGCCGCGTACCGGTAGCCGAGATGCGCCGTGGCGACCTGCTGTTCTGGGGACCGGGCGGCAGCCAACACGTCGCCCTGTACCTGGGCCAGGGTCAGATGCTCGAATCACCCTTTACCGGTTCGCAAGTACGCATTGCCCCAGTCCGGCCCAGCGGCATGACCACTCACGTCGTGCGGTTAATCGAGTATTGACCCAGTGCCAGTGCATCTACCAACCACGACCGGCATACGCTTGACGAAATGACTCCGTCGGGCTTGAAGCCTTGTGGTGGGACGGAAGCAGCGACGTCGCTTGAGATATCGCCTGCACGGCTCGGGTGGCCATTGCACCGAACATCCATCGTTATGTCCTCAGGCTCAGGTGCCGACAACGTTGTTCGCAGTTTGGTAGTCACAGGCAGCACTCCGCTCATCAGGAGGACAGATGAGCTGATGGTGTGACTAACCAGTACGGACTGACTACGGTACGAATGTGATCGACACCGCCGCTTACCGAGTCAGCACATCTCCTTGACGCGAACTCCACTCAATCACAGTGCTTTTCGCGATGATGAGAATGTTGCGTTCACAAGAGATGTTCTCAGTGCCGAGAAATCAGCCGCCTGCAGAGCAATCTGCAGCCCCCGCATGCCACGCTGCGGCATGCCTCGGACTTTTAGAATCGCACCTGTCCGCAGACGGAAGCGATGCGCCAGGCACGCGGACGTCGTTCACCCGGTAATGGTGATCGTTGCTACGCGCTAGGTAGTGCGTGATCCCGGATCGGTGCACGACGCTTGCGCCGATGAGGACTGGATCGGAGGTGGTGACAGTGTTAGATGAGCACCGGGAGGTCTGCTGCAGCGGACGGCGAGCACCGTCCGCTCTCGACGCGATCGTGGCATCGCCAATCAACGATCGATGGCTCACGCTATCATCGTTTGGTGGCGATTAATAGGCGTGGTGGTGATGCAGCGGCCGGACCGCGCTGGGGTGGGGCGGCGCTGCTGCGGCCGGGGGTGCTGGCCTTCGCGGGGTCGATCGGCTCCACCGATGCTCACGCTCACCATGCGGTGCAGGTCATCACCGCGACAACGGCGCTGACGGTGCTCGATGAGCACGGCGCGCGCCACGTCGGGACGAAGGTGGTCGTGCCCGCCGACGCGCCGCACCGGATCGAGGTCGGCGCCCAGGAGGGAACGGTGGTGTTCCTGGAGCCGGAATCCGCGCCGGGACAGGCCGCACACTCCCGTGCCGTGCGGTCCGGGTGGATCGTCACCCCGGTGCTAAGTTCGACCCGTCGGCGCGCGCTGGCCGCGGTGGTCGACGAGCTGATTGCGCACCTGGCGCCCGCCACGGCCGACAACGGCACCGCGGTGCGGCATCCCGCCATCGATGACGCGTTGCGGCTGTTGCCCGACCTTGTGGCGGCGGGACCGGTCAGCGGCACGGAACTGGCTGCCCAGGTTGGCCTTTCAGCGAGCCGGTTAACGCATCTGTTCACCGAGCAGGTCGGCATCCCGCTGCGGCGTTACGTGTTGTGGTCACGGCTGCGGGCCGCGATCACCCGGGTTCAGGCCGGGGATGATCTGACCGGCGCGGCGCACGGGGCGGGGTTCGCCGATAGCGCTCACCTGACCCGTACCACCCGCGAAATGTTCGGCCTGCCACCCTCGGTGCTCAGCCGGCACGTGTCCTGGGATCTCGACAGCGGGTAGCCGAATCATTCAAGCCTCATCACGGTGGTGGCCGCGACGATCGAGGGCATGGGTGCGACTTCGTCTCCGACATCGACGTGGGTGATCACTGCGGTCCAGGCGGTGGCCCGCTACGGCTACGTGCCGTTCATGCTGATCGGCCTCAACGGTGCGGGCCTCGCCGTGGCCGCCGCCGGCGCCCCGAAGTACTGGCTGCTGATCATTCTGGCGGCCGCGATCGCGACGGCGTTCCTGGTGGAGCGGATCATCCCCTATGACCCGCAGTGGAACCACGATTGCGCCGACACCACCCGTGACCGCATCCACGTCGCGGTCAACGAAACCCTCATCCTGGCCAGCGTCGCCGCCATCCCGCTGCTGGCCGCGATCGTCCCCGCGCCCCAGTTATGGCCGCACAGCTGGCCATTCGTCGCACAAGTCCTCGCCGCGATCCTGGTCGCCGATTTCGGGATCACCGTGGTGCATTTGGCCAGCCACAAAATCGGGGTCCTGTGGCGCTTCCACGCGGTGCACCACAGCATCACCCGCTTCTACGGCCTCAACGGTCTGATGAAACACCCGCTGCACCAAACCGTGGAGATGGCCGCCGGGGTGGCGCCGCTCATCCTGATCGGGCTGCCCGTCGACGTCGCCTCAGCCCTGGCCCTGGCCGTGGCGATCCAGCTGCTGCTGCAGCACTCCAACGCCGACTACCGCATCGGCCCAGCCAAATACGTCTTGGCCCTCAACGAAGGCCACCGCTTCCATCACCTCAAATGGGCCGGCATCGGTGATGTCAACTTCGGGCTGTTCACCCTGGTGTGGGACCACCTGATGCGCACCTTCTCCTACGACCCCACCCGCCGCTTCGACTCGGCCCAGCTGGGCATGGCCGCCAAGCCTGACTACCCCAGCAGTTACCTGCGCCAGATGATCTACCCGTTCACCCACAACGGCGGCTGCGCCGTGAAGTCCACGGCCCCGACGACGAACGGCGCGGCGGAGCCGTCGGTCCCAGACCCGGCCTCGAAGTATCGCTGCTGACCGGCTATCATCGTCATATGGCGATGAATAAGGTGGAAGCGGCCGGCTGCCTCACCGGCAGCGCCTCGGGGAGTTCGAATCTGGATGCCGCGGTGGCACTGTTTCACAGCCTCTCCGACTCGGCCCGGTTGGCGATCGTGCGCCGCCTGGCCGACGGGGAGGCCCGCGTGGTCGACCTGATCGGGGAGCTGGGGTTGGCCCAGTCCACGGTGTCGGCGCACGTGGCGTGCCTGCGGGACTGCGGCCTGGTCACCGGCCGTCCCGACGGTCGGCAGGTGTTCTACTCATTGGCCCGCCCTGAGCTGCTCGATCTGCTCGCCTCGGCCGAAACCCTGCTGGCCGCCACCGGCAACGCCGTCGCGCTGTGCCCCGCCTACGGCACCCGCGACCGCACCGACGCGACGAGGGGTACGCAGGAGGCCCGCCGATGAGCGATGCATGCGGCTGCGGCAACGGCGAACCCCGCGGCGCCGACGAGCAGGACCGCGAGCCCGAGCGGGTCTGGCAGATCAAAGAACTGCAGTTCGCCGCCCTCTCGGGAGTGTTGCTGCTGGCAGCGGTGATCGCCGGGTTCCTCGACGCCGCCGAGCCGGTAGTCCTGGCGCTGGAAGCGGTGGCGCTGCTGGCCGGCGCCTACACCTTCGTGCCGTCCACCCTGAAGCGGCTGGCGACGGGCAAAATCGGGGTCGGCACGCTGATGACCATCGCCGCGGTGGGCGCGGTGATCCTCGGCGAGGTCGGTGAGGCCGCCATGCTGGCCTTCCTGTTCTCCATCAGTGAGGGACTGGAGGAGTACTCGCTGGCCCGCACGCGCCGCGGACTGCGCGCGCTATTGTCGCTGGTCCCCGACGAGGCCACCGTGCTGCGTGACGGCGCCGAAAAGACCGTCGCGCCTGCGGATTTGCGGATCGGTGACCGGATGCTGGTCAAGCCCGGGGAGCGTGTCGCCACCGACGGCATCATCCGCCACGGTCGCACCGCGCTGGATGTCTCGGCCATCACCGGCGAGTCAGTTCCCGTGGAGGTCGGGCCCGGTGATGAGGTGTTCGCCGGGTCGATCAACGGCACCGGGGCACTCGAGGTGGAGGTCAGCACCACCGCCGAGGACAACTCACTGGCCCGCATCGTGCGCATCGTGGAGGCCGAACAGACCCGCAAGGGCGCCTCCCAACGCCTGGCCGATCGCATCGCCAAACCCCTAGTGCCCGGGATCATGATCGTCGCGGCGCTGATCGCGGTGATCGGCAGCCTGCTCGGCGACTCGGCCACCTGGATCGAGCGGGCCCTGGTGGTGCTGGTCGCCGCCTCACCGTGCGCCCTGGCGATCTCGGTGCCGGTCACCGTGGTGGCCGCCATCGGCGCCGCCAGCAAGCTCGGTGCGCTGGTCAAGGGCGGCGCGGCACTGGAAGGGCTGGGCAAGATCCGCGGCGTCGCCCTGGACAAGACCGGCACACTCACCGCGAACCGGCCCGCCGTGATCGACGTGGCCACCACCGACGGCGCCACCCGCGCCCAGGTGCTGGATGTGGCGGCCGCCTTGGAAGCGCGCAGCGAGCACCCGCTGGCCGCGGCGATCCTCGCCGCCGTCGATGACGTCACCCCTGCCACCGACGTCGAGGCCGTCACCGGCGCCGGGCTCACCGGCCACCGCGACGGGCACCCCATCCGCCTGGGTCGCCCCGGCTGGCTAGACCCCGGCCCGCTCGCCGGTGACGTCGCCCGCATGCAGCGGACCGGGGCCACCGCGGTCCTCGTCGAAGACGACGGCGAAGTGATCGGCGCCATCGCCGTGCGCGACGAGCTGCGGCATGAGGCCGCCGAGGTGGTCGCCCGGTTGCGCCGCGACGGCTATCACGTGGCGATGCTCACCGGCGACAACCAGGCCACCGCCGCTGCGCTGGCCCGCAATGTCGGGATCGAGGACGTGCACGCCGAGCTGCGCCCCGAAGACAAAGCGCGGCTGATCGAACAGCTCCGGGCTCAGCGCCCCACCGCGATGGTCGGTGATGGCGTCAACGACGCTCCCGCGCTGGCCACCGCCGACGTGGGGATCGCGATGGGCGCGATGGGCACCGACGTGGCCATCGAAACCGCCGACGTGGCGCTGATGGGCGAAGACCTGCGCCACCTGCCGCAGACATTCAGCCATGCCCGGCGGGCGCGGCGGATCATGCTGCAAAACGTCGGCCTGTCTCTGGGCCTAATCATCGTGTTGATGCCGCTGGCCCTGTTCGGGGTGCTCGGGCTGGCCGCCGTGGTGCTGGTCCACGAACTCGCCGAGATCGTGGTCATCGCCAACGGTGTGCGGGCCGGACGCAGCACACCGCTGGCCGGCGCGTCGGCCGATCCGGCAGTCAGCCCCACTCGCGCGGCGCCGGTCGGCGCGCCGTCGTGACCGCCGGCCACACCGGCGTGGTGACTTATGGGCGGGTAAACGACACCGCAGACACGGGGGCAGGCGCATGATCGTGTCGTCGGTTCTGCCCGCCATCGGCCTGTTCATCGTCACCAACATCGACGACATCATCGTGCTCTCGCTGTTCTTCGCCCGCGGCGCGGGACAACGCGGCACCACGGCCCGGATCACCGCAGGCCAATACCTGGGATTTGCGGGGATTCTGGTCGCGGCGGTGCTGGTGACACTGGGTGCTGGAGCGTTCCTTCCCCCAGAGGTCATGCCGTACTTCGGGCTCATACCCCTGGCCCTGGGCTTGTGGGCGGCATGGGGCGCCTGGCGTGGCAACGATGACGATGACGACGACGACAAGGTGGCCGGCAAGAACGTCGGTGTCTTAACCGTCGCAGCAGTCACCTTCGCCAATGGCGGGGACAACATCGGGGTCTACGTTCCGGTCTTTTTGAGCGTGGGACCTGCGGCCGTGGTGGCCTACTGCATCGTCTTCCTCGCCCTCGTTGCGGTCCTCGTCCTCGCTGCCCGATTCGTCGCCACCCGCCGCCCGATCGCCGAAGTCCTCGAACGCTGGGAACACGTCCTGTTCCCGATCGTCTTGATCGGACTGGGAATCTTCATCCTGGTCAGCGGCCTCGCCTTTGAAGACTAGGCAGCCAGGAACACCGGCGATGCAATCGGCGACAACGTGGTCATCGAAAGGCATTTTTCGTGCCGCGCCTCAGGCGATGTATCGCCGTCGTGGCAGCCGTTGTCGTCGCCGCAGCCTCAGTCACCTGCTGCACCACCGGCGAAGATGCCGTGGCCCAAGGCGGCACCTTCGACTTCGTCTCTCGGGGGCCGCACGTGCGCTGGTGAACGCATTTCGAGAACACGGGCCACACCTGAGGTTCGACCCACACCCACCCCCGGCACACGAACACCCCTGGATCGGCGTCTGGTACGGCTCGGCAGGACCCACACCAGCGCTGGCCGAGACCTTCCTGGCAACACCCACCATCGACCGACACCGCGGTGACCCGTACCTGACTGGCGTGCGTTTCACCCGTCCTCTGCGCCTGCTGGACCTGGCCGTCGACAGCACCGGCGCCGCTTTGCGCATCCACGCGTAGGTGTCGCGTGACCGAGGCGATGAGCGTCGATCGGAGGGCACGACGTCGAGCACGACAGGTCCGCTCGTTGTTGTGAGGAAATAGTCGGGGACGTAGCGTCGGCGCGCGCCATCCACCATGGCGTGGAGCTAAAAGGGCTGAGCCACAATGAAAGTCACTGAGGGGTCGAAGTCGGCGAGTATAAGGAGGGTCAAACGGGACTCGATGGCCGCACGATGCGTGCGGGCACCGTCGAATTGTGACGGAGTCAGTGTGTAAAGATCTGTCAGATCTGCCAACCACCCAGTTGCAGTTACCATCGTGATCGATTCCACCCCCATACACACACGCCACACGAACGAATCCGAACTGTATTAGCCACGTCTGACATTCGAATGTGGGCACGGCGGTTGCCCGCCTGTATCGGGCACCGATGGTCTAAGTACGTCAGCGTGCGGCAGTGCTCGACGCCGGTGTCGGGTCGACTCGGCCGGTAGTAAAACCCCTATCCGCCCGGACCGCGCCGATGCCTAACGCGTGCTTGATGGCGACGCCCCTATGGGCTCGAAGATGTTGTGCAACAGACACAACACTGCCCTATCCAAGTTCGATGACACCGCGTTGGAGGTCTACCGAACACTCGAACGCTTCCAACTCTCACAGCTCCGCCGCCCCGATCCCTACGGTAACGAGTTCATCCTGGTCAGCGGCGAGCATTTCGAGCGATGGATGCTCAAGGCATTGTGGGGCTTGACCACCGGGGCCAAGAACACACCCGCTAGCATGCGAGACCGGCGCGAGCAGAAGATGTTCATGCGGTACCTCTTCCGCGATGGACTTCTCCCCCGGAGCTGGGGTCTCTACATCCGCAGCCTTACAGGAAGTTTCGCCCGTCAATCCGAGACGGCAATGGAGACCACGGTTGACATCCGAGATGACACCTTCCTCTCCGGAGACATGACGCTCGGGGCTTTCACTTTCACTTTCGCCGCCGGCAAGCTCGAAGCGGGCAACGGCGCCATAGCCCATCACCGAGCCGATGGAATCCGCATGTTCTCCGACTTCGACAGCACCTGCAAGACACTGGCGTTCGCCTGGGACCATGGGCGCCACGAAAAGGCCAACTTCGTTGACATCAAGTTTCGCGGCAACCGATAGATTCGTCGACGACCCGCTAACCAAAGAGACTCGAACTGGCCGCCCCCCTGCCGCAGACTGACTCGCTAGACTGCGCCTGGCAACTCGACGCCGTTCGATGCATATAGAAGGTCAATCCCCTTGTGTGGCGACCGCTTCGGGACCGCCAACTTTCCCAAGACTGACATCAACCGACGCGTCCAGTTCTAGTTGGCGGTTGCCACATCGCCACCGCCAGATGTATCGAGAACGGACAAGGAACCCACTGCGCCTCGACCACGCTGCGGTGCGGGGTTCGAGCTCGCGTTGATATTGACCTGTATGGCCGCATATGGAGATTTTCCGATAAGTAAGAAAGGTGAATCCAAATGCGACAAGCACCGTAGAACGGATCGGTCGCCGAGCTATTGACCGCGCGCAAACGGGTCGTGCAGAAAACCGTCGGCATCGAATTGCCGGCAACGACGACTCTCGAAGACTGGTTCTGAATACCAGACTCGAACACTGCGCGCAGACAGTCGATCTCGGCCGCCGTCGTGTTCTGGTTTGTTCTCCTGCGGGCGATCAGCAAAGCTGGGTACTTGTCCGCGTGCAGCGCCGATATCTGCGGTGAGCCCGCCGCTTTGTGGATACCTAGCAACCGAGGTTCCTGGGAAGGCGTAAGCGGCCCCGCCGCGGTGATTGCGAAGGATCACCCTTCGTGAAGGCGTTGCTTGGCGAGGTAAGCCATAACCGCCGCGGAGCGCCGATGGTCCGCCGGAACCACCCTGCCCGCCAGCTTGGCCGAGGCCTTCGTGGCACGGGCGCCGGCTCTCTTGACAGCCTCCTTCGACACGACCACCTTCTTGGGTGTCTGCCTAGCCACCACGTACCTCCGGGACCAATTCGTCGACCGACTGTACCGCCGGCTGACGGTACTGGCTGGCTTGTTTCACACCAGAGAAGTCGACGATTCCTCTGCGCAATCACTTTTGGAGGCATAGAGAGCAGCAGGCCACAGGTTGACCCGTCCTATTCGGTCGCGACTGTCAAGCGACGGTGGGCGCACAACGCAGCTGATGAACTCGCCCGCAGTCCGGCGATCGTCGATGGATTACTGGACCAAACCGGCACGAAGTATCTCCCTGAGCTCGGCCCATACGAGAAGATGGCTGTTGTGGCGCGGGTACTGACGCCGATGAAGAATCCGGCCGATCATCTGTGCGTCGCCGGCGAGTTGTTTCCCGCGCGACCGTGTAGTCAATCTTGGGCGATCCGCGGCCGGATGTTTGAGGTCTGCCGCGGGTAGCGCGGTGTGAGCATGCCAGCCTCGGAGTCGGCGGTGGGATAGTCGGCGGACCGGTGGGGTCCGTGCGACAGGGGGTAGTGCCGATGGCCGCCGGCGTGCAGGACGGGATCGTCGTGCCGTCGATCGCGCGGGGATGGGGCAGGCGGAGAAGGGCAAGGCTGACCCTCAGATATTGCCAAGGGACAGGGCCGGATGGGGTGATCGGCCAGATGGTCAGATCGTGAGGTAGCCGAGTCGCTTAGCGGCGGCGGCGATGCGGGTCGTCAACCCGGGGTGAGTCAAAGGGAGCGACAGTGTTGGGCGTGCTGGCATCGCGGTAGCCGCGGGGGTGAACAGGACGATGCAGGGTTGGCCGGCGAAGCGGCTGTTGTAGTGCAAACCGTCGAGATCGGGGAAGGCCTCGGTGATGCGTCGGGCCCAGCGTTGGGTGATGGAGTGCGGGCCGGTGGACAGCGCGAAGGTGCCGCCAGCTCGGGTGGGCCAGGCGCCAGCGCTGTCGGCGGCGAGATCGAGCAGCGTGAGGTCGCGTTTGAACCGCACCGCGGTGAGGTAGGGGCTACCGCGGAACCGGTCGATGGTTCGGTCGGCTTGGAAGGCTTCGGCCAGCGCGGACAGCGGCTCGGAAGCGGCGTACCAGACGCCGATCCCGTCATGGTCGCGAGCGGGTGGGGGGTGGGGGTCGAACCGAAGGTGTGGTCCGTGCTCGCGGAAGGCGTTCCAACCCAGCACGTGAGTGCCGGTAGTGCGGTGGACTCGCCACCAGGTCTCGCCGGTAGGGACCGTGCGGCATTCCTCGTCGCGCATGCCGATAGCGCGCATCTCGGTGGTTTGAGGCGGGCCGGGTAGGCGTGCGGTCATGTTGCATACCAGTCGACGGCGGCGGCCGCGGCAACGGCCTGGTCGATATCTCCGCCCGAACGCAGCCACTCGATCGGGGTCATGGGGCGGTTATGAAAGAGGTTCGACTGCGGGGTGCGCAAGAACCCGGCCACCGCCACGGGATGCAGGTCATCGGGGAGGGCTTTAAGGACCTGGTCGATACCCCGGACCTGGCGGGTAGGGCCGCCGTTGTCGCCGGTTTCGAACTGCAGGATGGGGAACAGCCAGGTCTGCCCGTCGGGGATGGCCCATAGCTCCCCAGCGAGGCGCTTCTGCCGTACGCGGGAGGCGCTTATGTTCAGGCCGTTGGCGACGTCATCGGCGGTGAACGCGGTGACCGCGAGATGGGCTGTTTGGCCGGCGACTTCCGCGCCGGCGGCGATGAAGGCATCGCGGTCCTCGGGGAAGTCGGCGTCGTCAAGTAGGCGGGCCTCGCTTTCGGTCAGAGATGCCGCCCAAGGGCGCGATGCCGGCAGGTACTTCAGGGCGGCGACAAAGTCATCGGGACTGATCTCGAAGCGGTCACGCAGGAGCTGTTCAAGCTCAAATGATACGGACACAAAGCCTCCTCTAACGAGTATTAACAATAGCCTACTATCGTTAGAAATATGTGTCGAGTGACCACAGACTTGATGGCTGCGAGTCGCCGGCCACCCCAAGACAGCGCTGGCCCGGCGGGGCGTCGAACACTTCCCAGCCGGCGGCTCATGCTTCTTCGCCTTGAGGCAACTAGCCATCGACCCACGTCGGCATACCAGGCGGCGAGGAGCACCCGGACCGCTCGCCTCGACAGTTGCAAGAATTCGTTTCCGTAACCCGGACGATTGATTCAATCCGTGTGGACTGCCGATAGTGCTTGTAGCGCGCCCTGCCCGCACGGGTCGTCAAGGAAGAACAGTTGGCGTTGCGCCGGCTTGCGGCCGTCGCTCGATGCGCAAGATGGGGATGGGCTTGCCGTCCATCGCAAACTTGCGGACAAGCTATTGGGGACTGCGTAGGTGGGCATAATGCACTTAGTGTCGGAATGCTGGTGCGCGCTCAACGCTTACTCAGGAGTCGTGGACGTCGGACGTCGCAAACGAAACTTTGCGTAGGACACCCTCCGGCTGCGGTAGCGTCAGATCTGCTTTGTCTGGCTACAGGGGGATGCGATGACAGGCGAACTGATTCTCGATACCGGCGGCCTTAACGCTGGCGCCGCGAGGAGCGAAGCCACCGCTGCGAGCCTGATTGGCACCACATTCACCATGTCGATGAACTCGCAGCCGAGTGCCGGCGGGGTCGCGGCCGTGAACGCAGCGCTCTCTGCAGTTCAGGGTCGCCAGTCGACCCGCATCACTGGTCAGGCCGGCGACATGACAACCGGTGCAGCCGCCTACACCAAGACCGACACCGACGGTTCCGGCGCCATCACCGCGGTGTCAGTGTGAGCCCAGCGGCCCCAGCGGTCGCCATCCCCACCCGCTCGGAGATCGAGGCCTGGACCACCAACCACCTCGCCGATGCCGCGACCGCGTGGCGCAGCGCGGCTGCCGCGTCCCAAGAGGCCTTCGAACAGCACCGAGAGAACATTTGTGCCCCCGGCGGCACGACCTGGGAGGGCGACGCGAAAGACGCGGCGCTAGATCGCGTGACCCGTGACGTCTCCGTCGTCGGCATCCAGAACGACGTTCTGTTGCGGGTCGCGGACATCGCCGAAAATGCAGTCACCGACATCAATGCCGCCAAACGCGACGTACTCGCCGCGATCGCCGCTGCCGAGGCCGACGATTTCGCCGTCGCCGAAGGCCTCTCGGTGACTGACAACCGCGCATACGACATCGACACCGCCGCTGCTCGCGCCACTGCGGCAGCCGAACACGCCGAAGACATCCGCTGGACCGCCGAACGCCTGGTACAGGCCGACAACCTCGCGGGATCGCAGCTGCAAGCCAAAGCCGCCGAGCTGGAGGGGATCCGGTTCGACGGTGAAGGCGAGACCGGCGGCGATCCGACGATCCGGATGGTCGACAACCCAACTGAGGAAGTGGAGCCCGATGACGGAGGGTACAAACCACATCCGGACTATCCCGACCACAAACCCAACGGTGAGTGGGGGCCGAAGAACAGCGGCGTCGAGGGGGATATCGAGGCGCAGAAGGCTTTCGACGCGCGCGAGAAGAGAACCGGCATACCCGTCGAACGGCAGAAAACCTGGGTTTACCTGACCGATCCTGAGACAGGGAGGACACTGCGTCGTGAGTACGACGGTCTGGAGCCGATCCCAGGACAGCCCGGAACCTACACCGGTTTGGAGCACAAGCTGGGAAACAAGCAACCCACCCCGCACCAAAAACACTTCGACGAACTAGTGGACAGTGGCATTCCAGCGAGGGGCACCCTCAACGGATTGCCCGTTGAGGTGGTCGACACCGAACTGATCCGAACTCCCCGGCCGGGGGATCCCACAGCGGGAGCGGCAGCTGGCGGTTCAGCCGCCCCCGGCGCGTCGCTGTCCCCCGGCACTGGTGGTATCCCACCTGCGGTGGTGGGCGGTGGAGAAGGTGCGCCCACGGTGCCTGCGCCCGCCGGCACACCTGCGGTGCCGGACTGGGGTACGCAACTGACGCCGCAACAGATGATCGAGAGCGACGACCCGGCGCTGCGTCTAGCCGGCCAGGAGATTCGGCGGAGGATGGCCGAGCAAGGGATTGTCGACCCCAGCGGGACAGCCTGATGAACGTGGGGAAAGGGGCGCTCTCGAACGCCGCTGCTGCAGATAGGATCGAGCCATGAGCGGGCGTACCCACGTCGTGACGTACGACGGAGGCACCCAAACGGCGGAGATCTCCGCCCGCAAGGACATTTCGGCATTCCTGAATCCCCTGCGTCACTTCAACGGAAAGGACCAGTGGGCGCTCGGTCTGGCACCGATTCCCGCCGGCACGACGTACGGCGAGATGCTGCAGGCCGGTGAGCTGTCCACCGAGTACATCCAAGCCGCGGGATTGCCCGATGCGATGACCGTCGAGATCCGCAAGCCCGGAGGGTACGAATGGGGCGCCACCTGGGTGCGATACACGATCGGCCGCCCCCACTCCGGCACAGAACCTTTCGATGTGCCGATCCGGCTTGCGCACAGCGTGAAGCTGATCAGCCGCTCACAGGTATTTGACGCCGACGAGGCCGCCGAGTTGTTCTTCGCCTACTACAAAACGGGTGACATTCCCGTCGGCTACGAACTGCAGCCGATCGAGGGATATCGGGCCGACGGGACGATCATCACACTAAACGCGTCGTGACCGCGCGGCTTCACTCCAGCCACCGCGCCAGCTCCGAGGCTGAGTCCGCCTCCGACATCACCCCAGTGGCACGCAGCATTCGCCACCAGCTGCGTTCCTGAGCCAAGTACGCCTGCACGGCTGGCGCCAGCACGGTCGGTGCCTCGAAGTCATCGGTAATGCCCATACTTGATTGGACGCAGCAGAGGTGAACTCGGTTCCGTCAGATTATGTTCACTCGCTCGCCGTCAGTAGACAGCGTCAATACCCGTGCGTGCGAACCGCTCCGGCGAGGCGATCACCGTATCGAGGACCTGCAGTATCCGGGGACGCATAAGGGGGCAGGCTTATTGCCCGTGTCGGCGTTGTACGCGGGCCAGCACCCCGTAGCGGCGATTGATCGGCGCGCAAATGCGTCTGCGCGGGTGGCATCGGCGCTCCTTGACCCTTCGCCCTCAGTTCTGCCGCGCGCCGCCATGACGGCTCCTTCTCTCCGCCGATTACGCTCTGCGGTGTGTCGTTCACCGACACGTCCCCCGCTCGGACAGCTACCCAGCCTCAGCCCCCAGACCATGCCGCGGCGTGGTGCTTGTGTCGGGGCACAGTCTTTCTTGAGATTCCTAGTTCTGGGCGAAATTGCTCGGGCTGCCCGTGCGCTGGGCCGCACGGCTACACAGCTTCGCCGCCGCAGGTTGCTTTTGAGGCGTCAGTGGCGGTCGCGGCGACGCGGGTAATCGAATCGATCCGTGAGGACTGCCGGTAATGCTCGTAGCGCGCCGCGTCCGTCGGGTCATCGAAGAAGAACAGCGAGGTTGCGCCGACCTGCGGCCATCGCTCGACACGGGCGATGGGGATGGGCTTGCCGTCCATCGCGAACTTGCCAGACAAGCTTCTGGCGCCGGGAACTCGCGTGTAGGTCATGGTATCCAAATCCCATATATGTTGGCTGCCCTGGGACACCACCAGCCACACACCACCCATCGCCGGGTCAAGTTCTTCGACGGTCTTCTCGGTAGGGGTATTTGACGTATCTGGGTTCCGTCCCGGTTCATTCATGAGTGTTTCCCTTCGGGTTGCGCCTCAAATTCGTTGCCGATTCACTCGGACGGTCGTCATCGCAGCGGTTGGCGGCTCCGAGCGTGGTGTCGTCGCGGATGCGCGCGTTCAGGTCGACAGACACATGGTGAGTCCACAGTAGGTGCATCAGAGCGGCGTATGCGGTACTGCGTTCTCCGGTGACACGGGCCAGGGCTTCACCGACGGTCATGCCAATAAGGTTGAGAGAGCGTAACTGTTGCAGCGCGGTGCGCAGTGTCAGCGGGCACCTTCGGTAGCCGGCGAGCATGTGCACGTTGTGGAAGAACGTGGGTGGTGGTTCGCTGACGACATTCAGCGTCCATTGACGCGTTGCCAGTGCTTTGCGCATCCAGGAGTAGGTGTCGCGTGACCGAGGCGTTGAGCGTCGATCGGAGGGTGCGACGTCGAGCACGACAGGTCCGTTCGTTGTTGTGAGGAAATAGTCGGGGACGTAGCGTCGGTGCGCGCCATCCACCATGGCGTGGAGCTGAAAAGGCTGAGCCACAACGAAAGTCACCGATGGGTCGAAGTCGGCGAGTATGAGCCGCCGTAGCTGCAGGCGGGTCTCGTAGATTACCTGTGTTGATGTCGTCGCCGAATAGTAGGCGCCCGAGTGGTACTCGTGGCCAAAGAACCATCGCGAGCTGCGCCACGGCGGTGCGCCATTCACTGCCTCAGGTTCGATGTCGCCGATCGGAATGGCCAACGGTGTCTCTTGGCCCTTCACGCGCAGATGAATCCGCACATCAGAGACGTCCGGAGCCGGTCCGTCACCATCGCCTAGTGTTCGCATGAGATGCTCTCCGCTTCTCAGACCGTCCTCACGGCTAGGGTGCGCGCCGGCGGCGCGAGCGGCTAGTGAACTCAGGTAATCGACATCAACGTGAGACGGTCAGGCGTTGGGATAGTGACGTCATTTGCGCTGTGTTGCAGACTTTTCCGTCATATGTAATGTTTCCATTGTCGATAAGTCCGACGTGCGGATCGAACAAGCTCTCGTCACGATGCCTCCCCCACGCGCCGCCCACTGGCCGCTGGTCCCGAGGTACGGGGTGGTGTCGACGACTGACCAACTGCGCGCGGCAAAGGACTGCCTCGCCGACCAGAAACGGCCGAAGCCCAATCGGGCCTATCTGTCGGTGGTGCGATCCCACGGGTCGCAGAGGGAGTCGCTGATGGCGTCTCGCTCGACCTGCCGGCGAGGTTCGCCAGGGCCGGCAAACAACCCGGCGATCTCGCTCCACGGTCGCCATATGTGCGGCATAAGCGGGATCAGTCTGGCGACAGGTCGACCCGCATCAGTGATCACGAACTCTTCACCCGCCGCGGCCCGGCCGACGAGATCAGCTGCTCGCGGGCCCACGTCGCCAACTTCGATGGGCTCCATGAAGCCGTTCTAGCACGAAACCTAGGTTCTTCCCCAGACGACGAACTCAGCCGCCAGCGTGCAGTGGTGACAAAGTTTGAAGGCTTAACGTCGTTCACCGCTAACACTTTTCGCCATCAGATCCGACGGCAGACCCATAACTTCGCACCCACGACCGCCCTACATACTAAACGTTCGAAATCGCCACGCCAAAGAATGTGCGGCACTCCCTCGACACCGAGTTGCGCTTTTACCTATTTCGCCTTCAGGATTATTGAGTCAGCCTGAATCACTGCTTATAGAAATCAGCATTCCAAAAACTGGCACACCAGTTGTTTCTACATTCTTTTCGCATGGATTTGACAGCATCTGGCAAATTGTGGTCTTTTACGCTTATCAGCAGCGGGGAGTTATGATTCGCCGAGGCGACTGCCCAACCCGTATGGGAAGTTTCCAGTACCTCTTCGCGTTTATCCCTCGCAGGCTTCATATCCAGCATGTAGAACTCGGCGGAACATATGGGCGACACACGTCCGCAGCCATAGTTGTGACTTTGTCGGCGAGGTGCATAATGTTGGGCAAGCCCGACTTTGAGCTAACGGCGTGCCGGTCTACCATTTCGGGCACGAAAGCGACAAACTTGTCGGCAGAAAGGACGTCGCTATGCGTAAACATGAGCTCGTTCGTAAGCCGCCAGAAAGCGCATCAAAGTCCGAGCCAGGCCCGGCCACCATATTCTTCTCAGAGAAGTTCAATGAGCTTCTTCGGTGTACGAATGCGCGTGATATTGAAACGGGCCATATCAGGAAAGCTAGATGCACGTCGTTGGCGGCCACGTTGAAGCACCTGTGCCAGGGAAAGATGCCCTCCGGGCTGTCGCAGGCCAATCTGTACAGATTCACCGAGGCAAAGGCCACCCCGAATATCGAGACCGTCTACGAGCTCGCCAAAGTGCTCAACGTGTCCCCCCGGGAGTTCCTGCCCGATCGAATCCTCGATTAGACCCACGAGTTACCGGAGCACCCCACTATGACCTCACGTGCAGGCGACGAGACCGATACCGCAGAAGGTGTCGGCGCCTCTCGGTCCGCGTCTCCCGGCGACCTGGAGCTCGCCGGGATGGAGATTCCCGAAGATGCCGGCGATCATCGCGACGCGCTCATCGACATCCTGTCGCGCATCCCGCCGCATTGGGGACGGTGGATCGACTGCGAAGCAGGCTGGTTCCCGCTCATTGTCGAGTTGCACGAACACCTGCTAGAGCTCGACCCGAACTATGTCGTGCGCCAAATCAAGGAGAAGTTCGGCTCGCTGCGCTACTACGCAGGCTCCTCCACCACTGACCCCGTTGCCCAGCAACGTTTCTCCGCCCTACTGGAGATCGCGGAACGCTTCTCCACCACGGTGTGCGAGGTGTGCGGCAACCCGGCACGATTATCGGTGTCCAACGACCCGCAGCCGTGGCATAAGACAATCTGCACCGCCTGCGCCCAGAACGTTGCCGCCAACACTGGCCGCGTATTCCGGCCGCACGTGGCCCCACCGCGATGACCCACGCCGGCGCATCACGGTCTTCAAGGCGCCAACACCCGGTACCGGACGGTCACCGCGGCGCCGTCATGCGTCGGCGAACAGATCGACCACCGGCAGCTCCAAGGCCTCCGCGATGTCGAACAACCGCTCGTACAACAGCCCTTGGCGCCCCAACTCGACGTCGATCAGCACCGTCCGGTCCACCCCGCTACGGTCGGCAAGCTGCTCCTGGGTTAACCCGCGCTCCTTGCGCAGCCGGCGGATGGCTCCCCCGACAGCCTGGCGGCGGCGCTCCCAACTCTCGATACGGCGGGGATCGTGTCGGCTCGGTTGGGTCGGCATCTACACAAGAAGTAGGCATAACGGCCCGAATGTCTGTAGGCCAAGCCCGACATTTGCGATTACCGCGGGAGATCATGCTGTGAATCCCGTCGCATCTACGCCGTCGCGCCGGATCCGCACACTGCCGGTCCGCCTCGCTCCAATCCCGGGTGAAGCGCTCGATTCGTGGTTGGAGGCGCTCGCCGCGCGCAGCCCGGCGGCCTGGGGAGACCTCCTCGACACCGTCGGCGTTGGCGACCCCGACGGCACCGGACGGTCCCGGCATCCTGTCGACACGCCATCGACGGACTTGGAGTCACTATCGACGGCCACCGGGGTCGACACCGGGGTGCTGGCCTCCATGCTGCGCGGCGGCCTGGGTCTACAGGCTGCCGACGATGACGCGGCACTGCGGGATTTCACGCTGCCCGGATCGCGGTACTGCCCGGCTTGCCTGGCCGACAGCGGCGGCCGTTGGATGCTGTGGTGGCGCCTGAGGTGGGCCTTTGCCTGTCCCACGCACCGGTGTCTGCTCGCCGATGACTGCCCGCACTGTCAGCGACCACAGCGCGCCCGCGCGATTCCTCTGGAGATCGTGCCAGCGCCGGGGCGTTGCGCACTTCCCGGCGGCGTCGGTCGGGGTTCACCGCGCTGCGGCGCCGACCTGTCGGCCGCGAGAACCCCACGACTCCCGAAGACACATCTCGCGCTGGAGGCGCAGCGGGCAATCCTTGCCGTCGTAGCAACAGGGTGCGCCGGCGAGGGCGTCTACCGGGAGGCGCCGGTCACCGCGGCGCAGTATCTTCGCGACCTGACTGCTCTCGGGATGCGTGCCCTGCGCTACGGCTCAGCAGCCGACCTGCAGGCCGTCGGCATCGGCCGCACCACCCGGGACCCGCTGCGTGCGGCGGTCGAGTCGTCAACCGCCCATCGGCTGCACAGCGCCGTGCCCTCACCCCCCACGGCCGCGCAGACCGCCGTGGCCGCCTGCGCCGCGACCCCGGTACTTGCCGCCGACACGGTGCCCGCAGCCGGCGAGCACCTCCGATGGCTGATCACCTCATCGCGCGCGCAGGGCCTGGCCGTCTCGCCCACCAACATGATCTGGGCTCATGGCACCAGCGACACCCTCACCAGCGTGCAACTCGCTGCCCTTACTCCCCACCTCGCGCACGCCTTCCAAGTCCGCCTCCGCTGTCACAGCCCGCACCCGCGCCCAGCCCCGCAGCGCGTGCCGCCCGTGCACCGCTCGCTACCGGCGTTGTTCTGGTACCGCTGGGCCCTTCCCGTGGCAGACACAGCCGTCGGGTTCGAGCAGCTGCGCCTCGCCCTCAGCGCGGCTGTCGCGCTCGCCGCCGGCCACCGCCAGCTCGAGCAGGCTTGCCGCAGCCTGGACATCGTCACCACGGGTAAACAGGCCTCACGGGTGCTCCAGGCGTTAGCAGCGCGCCCGGACTGGCCAGAAACGGCCGTGATGCTCGGAGAGATGGCCGATCTGCTCACCGAACATCCCGCGCCGATCGACTACGAACGCCGCCGCCACCTTTCAACCGACACTCTGCTACCGGAAGCGTTGTGGCACACAATTTGCCGGGACGTCGGATTTACACCGGGCAGCGGCCTGCGGATCCGCTTCATCCGCTGCTGGCTCTACGAACGGATCATCGGCTCGCCCGCCAGGTTATGCAGCGACGCCGTCAGCACCGCCGCATTCCGCGCCGTCGTCGCCGATATCCCCCGGGTTCTCTATCCAGAGATGGTGACCGCACTCGACAACGTTGCGCGCCAATTCCTCGATGACCACGGCCTGCGCGATGAGCCACTGCGCTGGTCACCTCCCGCACACGCCATGCCTTCCTGGACCGGTCGCCCACAGGCCAACTCCGCACTCGATATCGCCGCGCTGCACACGCTCGTTCAGCCACGAGACTGCCGCCTCAGTGCCGTCGCGGAACGACTGCGGGTGCCCATCGAGTTGGTTCGGGAAGTGCTCAACGACCAACCGGCGCCGCGGCCCGTGCAGACTGCCGCGCAGCGCCGCGCCGCCGGAGCTGTCACCGCCGACACCCAAAGGCAATTGACCCGGGAGCAGTTCGCCGAGCTCTACCTCAATCAACAGCTTTCGCTGAAGAAGATTGGGGAGATGGTCGGAGCCTCACGCCAAACCGTGGGGCGGCTGGCCCGGGCCTACGGCATCCCGCTGCGGCCGTCGTCCGTGGGGCGCCCGCCCGGCGCACCGAAATGAATGGTCATTGGGTGCGGGCGCCGGGCGGTCACATGGCTCAGTGGGGGTAGCAGTCCCGCAGCAGCTTCGCCGTCTGCTTGCGCTCGGCCTCGGCGGCCACGTCGATCCGCACCTGGTCCAGCAGCCCCTCAGTGAGTGCCTCCTCACCAGTCCGGACCGCACGTGCGCACCCGCGGGTGATCAGACTGATCAACGAACCCATGTACCCGGTGCTTCGCTCAAACAAGTACTCACTCAACGACCGCGACAACGTCCCGTCCACGTGATTGGGCAACACCAGACTGCGCTCGACGGCTCGCAGCACCGTGCGCCACTCCCTCCGATGATCGGATTCTTTGTAGCGGAACGGGTTCAGCACGCAACTTGTGGTCCGCCGCGCGGTCGGTCCGAGGACCGCCTTGCCGAAGGTGCGACCCTGCTTATAGAGACCCAGGTCGGTCAGCCCGACCCCGACCAGCAGCATGCTGATCGGGAAATCATTCGCCAGATACTTCAACTGATTACTAACCTTCGTTCCGTCGGCCGATTCCCACCGCAGGAAATGCAAGTCGTCGATGATCAGCAGCCGTACCTCACAGTCGAGGAAGACATCGAGCGCGCGCCGGGCGAAATCGCCGGCGCTGCCCCGCAGCCGCCCCGCATGATTGAAGTAGTACAGCAGTGACCCGTTGAGATCGCGGATGGTCGGGTTGCCGCTGAGGGTGACGCGTACCACGGGGTGCCGTTCATGCCCGTCGTCGGTGAGTGCACCGTTCTCCTCGATTTCTCGCAGGTGAAAGTCTTTGGCGAACAGTTCCACCGCGGTGCTCTTGCCGAGGTTCGAGTCCCCTTCGAGAGCGACCGCGCCCTTAGCACGGGCACCGTCCTGTGCATTGCTGCCAATCGTGTCCCACAGCTGCTCGTGAAGCGCCCTGAGGGCCGGGGTGCGCAATACCCCCATGTTGGCGTGCCACAGCCGCCGCTCCTTGTTGTAGCGAGCTTGCTCAGATTGACTCATTCGCTGGATCTTTCGCAGCGTCAGCACTGCCGGCCGTTGCCGGGGCGGGGCCTCGATGACCTTCTGCCATCCCTCCTTGGTGCCGATACTGAGGTTCTGCATGTCGTTCATGACCACTCCAGATCCTCGTCGAGAAAGTCTTCTTCCACATCGTCATCGGGGTCGTCGTCGTCGCTGAATTCCACCTCGCGCGGCGCCGGTGGTGCCAGGGTTGGGTGGTCCTGCGGTTTCGGCACCGACGTCAATGCCGCCACCACCTCGGCATCGGACTCTGCCTGCCTGCTCAGGTCGGCGTCGTGGCGTGCCATCCGCAGTGCGATACGGCGGTCGGCGGGACTGTCGCCGAGGCGGATGTTCCACCGCGTCAACAACTCATCAAGCGCGGTCTCCTCCTCGACGAGCCCGTCACGGCGCAGCACATGTTTGCGGGTGAAGCGCAGCGCCTCATCGCTGAACGGCATGGGATACCGGGTGGCGTGCTCCCAGGTCAGCGTGTGCCATTCCCGGGTGTCGGGATGTTTGATGTAGCAACGTGACACGTCGTCGGGGTCGACGTGAATCGGCCACTTGTTGGCCAGCCTTCCCCGGTACGGGCTCGGCATGGTGGCCAACTTGTTGAGAATGTTGTGCTGGCAATCCCCGTACTTCAAGGTGGCACGCTTGATGCCGAAGTGCTGGATGACATGGGGTTCCACCTGCAGGAACTCGTAGGCCAGCTGCGGGTCACGCGGTACCTCGATGTAGCCGGCGCGGGCCAGGCCCTGGGAATACATCGTCGAGGGCGTGATTAACCTCTTCTTCGTCGGCAAGCCGGGATCAATGAGCCCGTCGTGCTTAGTGTGGTGGTAGACAGAGGCGACCCACTCGTCGAAGATCGCTTCCAGTTGGTCGATGTACAGGCAGGCATGGTCTTCCACATCAAGACCGCGGGAGTTGATGTCGGGCCCTTTGTAGCCGGGCAGGTACTGCAGGAGCTTCTCGCGGACGGTGCCAAAGAATCGTTCCAGGGGTCCTTTGTCTCGGCCCACTCGCACGCGCGCCGGTTGAATGGATATACCCAGCCGCTGGCAGACGCTGTTGAGGTGATCGGATACGTAGATCTTGCCGTGGTCGGTGATGATGGTCTCGGGGTTGATCGCCGGGCCAGAGGCGCCCTTGCCGGTGCGGTCGAACTGATCCGGGTCGATCAGGACTTCCCGCGGCACACCGTGTTCCGGCCACACCGCATAAGCGGGCCACCGCTCGTGTGCCGGCTTGGGACGCATGGTCTGGTAGAGCACCGCGGCGGCGTCGACAGCCTTCGTCGACACCGGCGTCATGCGGCGTCCCACCACACATCGGGTGTACCAGTCCATCGCCACGGTCAGCTCGACCCTTACCCAGCGCAGAGTTTTCGGGTCGAGGGCGAACACGTCGAGGGCGGTGGTGTCCAGAATCAGGTACTCCCCCGGCCGCGTCGGCCGCAGCTTGCCGTGGGGCTTTTTCGACCGGGCTGCGATGTCGCGGTTGCGTTTCGTGGTCCCGCCGAAGGTGCGGTGCTGCTTATCAAGCCACTCCAGCTCCCGATAGGCCGTGGCCTGGGAGGGCAACTCGACCGCACCGGGGCCGAACCACAGCTCCAGCCGCTTGGCGGTCTGCAAGATGATCGCTTTACGGGACGGTTTGGACTCGTTGGTGTGCTCGACCATGATTTGCAACGCCGTCTGCACCCAACGCGGATCGGTCTTGCTGGAGCCCTGCCACCGCGCCGAGGCCAGGCCCGCTTCGCCGTGCTGCTGGTAGGCCTTGGCCATCCGGCGAACATGCCGAACCGTGTATCCGAGCTCCTCGGCCTTCGCGGCGTATCTTCTTAGCAGGGGCTCGCTGCTCGCGTACTGCGGTCGCGGTTCGTCGGCTTGCCTGAGTTCGGCGCTACCGGAGCGGTACCCGCTGAGCATTTCCCGAATGTGGTCACAGCGTTTGCGGATCTCCCGCGTCTGTCCGGCCGTCAACGAGGCCAGAATAACCGGCGCGGGATCAAGTTCATCGTTGAATGACGGGCCCGCGGTAGTCGGAATGATCTGCGCCCGAATGCCTTCGACAAGGGTAACCAGTGATAGTCGAACTATTGAGCCGGGCGAATTGAGGAGAACGTCAGTGCCGTACGTGGTCGGAAGTAGCTCAGACACAGTGTAATTCTTGCCGTCGTAGCGGCACCGGGTCCCAATTTCGATACGGCACCGGGCGGGGTCGGTCATGATGCGCTCCTAGCGATGAGAATGCTCCGGTCGGTGAGAACAGCGTTAAGATCGGTTGAAACTTCGTGACTCCACAACATGTGCAGCAACGCTGATCGCGCCAACGGAGCCGGGGTATGCCTCACCTGTCGAAGCGCGTCGCCGAACGACACGTTGTGCAAGTCCAGTCCGCGTAGTTCTTTCAAGGCGTCGGTATTGACGTAGCGGGACCGTCGGTACCCGGCTAGGAACCGGACGTTCTCCATCAGCACCGGCTCTGTCTCACTGGCGATCTCGAAGCGCCAACCCATGAATTCGATTGCGCGGCGCACCCAGGCAAATGTGTCGATGTTCTTGGGCTTGTCGAGTTGGTCGCGTGGTTTCACTGCAACCACGACAGGGCCGTCACAGGTGTTGAGGAAGTAGTCGGGAATGTGCCGTCGGCGTGTCCCGTCGACTTTCGCGCGCAGAAGGAAGGGTTGCGCCACAATGTGGCTCACCTTCGCGTCAAAGTCGGCCAAAATGAGGCGAGACAGCTCCAGACGCGACTCATGGATGACCGTGCTGTTCTCGGTCGCGCACCAGTATGTGCCCGAGTAATGCGGTTGGCCGTAGTACATGCGGAACGTCCGCCACGGCAACGCCTCATCCAGCATGGCCGGCTTCACCCTCGTCGCCGCTACGCGGACAACCTTTTCCGACTGCAGCCGAATATCCAGTGTCATGTCGCCAGGCTCAGGCACCGACAACGTTGTTCGCAGTTTGGTAGTCACAGGCAGCACTCCGCTCATCAGGGGGACAGATGAGCTGATGGTGCGACTAACTAGTACGGAGTGACTACGCCCCGAGTGTGATCGACACCGCCGCGTTACCGAGTATGCACTTCTCTGTGACGCGAATTCACCTCAATCACATTGCTTTTCGCAACGATGAGAATGTCGCCGCCACAGGAGATGTTCTCAGTGTCGAGAAATTAATCGCCTGCAAAGCCGTCTGCGGCCCTCGCATGCGACGCTGCGGCATGCCTCGAACCTCTAGAATCGCACTTATCCGCCGACGGAAACGATGTACCAGGCTGCCGAACATCGGTCACCCGGTAACGGTCGTCATTGCTACGCACTAGGTAAGGCGTGCCCCCGGATCGGTGCACGACGCGTGCGCCGAAGAAGAATCGATCGAAGGTGGTGACAGTGTTAGATGAGCACCGGGAGGTCTCGCGTCGAAAGCGGACGGTGCACGCCGCCCGCCGCAGCAGCGAACTTGAGGGCTCACAGAGCACTGCTGCCACCCGGGCTGACCAGGACGCGTACATCCGAGGACATATCCGTGCTCCAGAACTAGTACACCGCGTCCGATGCCGGTACAACGTCGAGCGTCGACACAGCCCGTGGCTACCTAGTGAACCCATCTACGATGAGAGGACTTAGCGCCTATGCCGCGAATCAGTGATCCCAAGTTCCTTCGCGTGCTCGTCAGCGCCGCGAGAATGATGTGCTTCCTCTGTATGGCGGTGCGGACGTTTCCATAGGCACCCTGCCGGGTTTGTTGGTCCCTGTCGGCTCAGGTTTCACCCAACTCGTCCGACACGAGAGTGAAACCTGGCCGAAGCCGAAGTCCCTCATCGCCGTCGCGAAACGACTCTGGTGCCAACTCGTTCAGGACTACGCCGCCGATTCTGTTAGTCCCCCGCAGTCGTGTAATAACACGGTCCATAGGCCGATTCCAGAGCGGACATATATCCATCGACCTCGTTGGCGTGACAGCCGGTATAGGGTAAATGGAGCGATAGGTCCCACTTCCTCGTCGCATTGCAGTCGGGCCACAACTTCACGGAGGACCCAGGCGGCGGGCGACGCAGGTTTACGAATCGAACCTCTGATCTATCGCACGTGTACTTGGATCTTGATCGTGGGGACATCGATTTGTTCTACGGGCAGCCACTTCTGGCGGACCGAATCGTCGGTGACCAGGTCTCCGTCTCGATACTGGCCAACACTCAATTCGTACGCTGGGTGGGCAGGTGCCGGCCGACGTAACCAACGTAGATCTTGCCGGTCCTGGAGTTGTCGTCAAAGTAGTGCATACGAGGACTGATCAGGCCCGACTGAGCGATCTTAAAGTGCGACTCCATATAGACCACGCCGGCGGAATCCACATCAGTTGGGACCGGCAGTGTCCGCGGCCGCCAGTACTTCGGGTTCTTGCCAACGTCTTCGGACTCGCTCGATGCATGCCGCTTGGCAGGAAAACCGTGCGCCCCAGCCGGTGTGGAGTTCAAATAGGTTTCGACGCTGCCGCTAAACTTGCCTGACCGGGACCACTCGACATAGTCCTCCAGCGCCAGCAGCGCACGCCAGCACTTAGCGGCCCAGGTTCCCAGCACCTCATGGTCATCGAGCTCCAGGGCGTGGCTAGAGTCTCCGGTGAAGACGATGTGCTCGAACTCATTCAGTCGGCTGAATAGCTCGCCGAAACTTCCTGGTGCGGTGTCACTTTGAGTCTTGTCAGGCACCACCCAGCCGTCTTGGGAACCCATTGACGCTAGTTTGGTTTGGAGGAACCGGATCTGGCGTCCCATCTCCGTGTTCTCTTCTTCCGACTGCGCACGTTCGAGTTGTTCGTCCTCCAAACGTTCCGTCAACCGACGGACCGCAGCCGCGCCCGAGTCGACCTGGTTCTCCAGAGTGGCAAGTCGCTGGCGGGCGTCGTCACTTGCCTGCCGTGCCACCTTTCCGTCCAAAGCCAGCTGGCCGAGGCGGCGCAACGAATCGTCCGTCACTGCGTCATTGCCGAGCAGCTGCCGCAGCATCAACTGCAGAACGCTGGTGACATGGTCCGGGCTGGCTGTGACCGCGGGCTGCTGTGCTGCCTCCGGCAAGTCCACCAGCTTCTCAGCGGTAGCCGAGCTGGTGCGGTCGAGTAGCAGGATATCTAATGCGTCGCGCAGGCGGCGGTCCACCCGGTGCGCCGGCGAGGGCAGCGAGGTGCTGATCGCAGTCTCACGTGCTCGGTTTCCCAGCAGACGCTGCAGCCACCGCGGATCATCCTTGATGATCGCGTTGGTCGTCAGGATCCGGTGCCGCTCAGAGTCCAGCTGCTCATCGAGTTGAACTTGAGGACGGTACGTACGGACCGTGTAAGGGCTCACCCTGTGCGATTCGGAAATTCGGCTGTTGAACGCTTCGGTCGCTTCGGGGTCGAGCAGATATGCCGAACTCAGACCCACGGTCTCCCGCAGGATCCCGGAAACGAACCCGTTCCACTGCACTAGCGGGATATCAGAGTCGCTCGACCCAGAAACAAACAGCAGCCCGCGGCGGTTGGGATCGGTCACGGCGGCGATGACGTCGTCGACCTCCGAGGCACCCGTCGGCATCGGTTGGGGAGTCAGCGTATTGTCACCGTCCCGCACCGCCAGCACCTCAACGAGCATCTTGGCTAGCCGCGGCGTGCCGGCCCGGCGAGTTCCTTCCGGCTGCTCGATCTCAAGCCATACCCAGCCGTCGTCGTTGCGGCTCTGGTAATAGGTCAGCTCGGTGATCCACTTACCGCCCTGGCCGTCCTGTAGAAACCGGAAACGTCGCGTACGGGAGCCGTCTTGGAGTTGCTCGCCGAGTATCGCGCAACGCGTATCGCGGGCAACGTCGACGACGGTGCCCTCGACCAGATTGTCGTAGCTCCAACCCTTGGTCTTCATCCAGGAGTGGAGCTGACCCTCGACAAGACCGATCAGTTGGCTCTGACGCTCGACGTTGAAGAACGTACGGTAACCCAGCACCCGCCCAACCTCCCGCAACCGACCCCACGACCCGTGATCGATTAGATTAGCCCCGGCAGCCGACAATGAATGAGTGGCGGGCCAGCACGCACCTCGGTTTTGCGTCGGTGCTGCTTGTTCCGACCAAGCGTTGTGCGCCACCGAAGACGGAGCTAGGAGCACTACGGCTGGTCGGCTCACCTGGCTGGTGAGTCACGCTCGCAATGTGCCGGTTATTTGGAGACCGAGCAGCCCGGCTCGGTGCAGAGAAGTTACGCCGAAATGCCGAAGCTGGCGTGTAGGGCATGCAGCCTTGGGAACGTCCAGAACACGATCGAGCCGTCATCTCGCCTGGCAACCAATAGCATCGCTCTCGAAGTTCCCATAGCGATGTCGTTCACCACGTGACTGGACCTGACCGAGTCGAAACCCGGCGCCACTACCGGCGACCGACCTGGCGATCGAGTGTGGTGAGCGCCAGCTCGCCTACGCTGCAGGCCTCACGGACGACCATTTGAGCAATCTCCGGCGTGATGCCGGTCGGGAGCGTCCGCCCATGGCCAGTCCCATGGTCGTTGCGCAGTTCGTTTACCTTCGAAGCGATAGTCCACGATGATTGGAGAACTGCACGTATTTCAGCTTGCGCAGGCCCCGCCGCCACGTTCTGGGGTAAAAGACCCAGACGCTCACGCGCGAAGTACCAAAGCTTGCTGAAGTCATCCTTTTCGCTGTGCGGCCAATCCAGCTCGTCGAGGACGAACTTCGCTATCGCCTCCAGAAGATCTTTGGCGGAGCCAATAGCAAGGGCGGGGTCGTCCTCTGCACGTAGCAACCTCTCCAGTTGTTCATCGAGCGCCAGCCTGCCGCCGGTCGATAGGTCCACTGCGCCCAGTCGACGGAGCTCACCCTCGGCGGTCAGCTCATACCCTTGAGTCGCGAACGCCGCGGCAACTCTTGAAATCACATCTTGCTCAATGATTCCGTTTGTAAAGCACCCAAGTGCTCGGAGGTCGACCAGCAAGGCATCGATGATCGGGCGCGCGTGCCGGGGCCTCCTAACGACCGCTTCGAGCACCTTACGCACCCGTAACTCCTTGTTCGGGCCTGCTTGCGAATGGTCGTACGGCGCAACGTCTTCAAAGCCGTACCTCCTAAACACTGCTGAAAGTTGCGGGTGTGTGGGCCTGTCGATGCCTCCCTTATACAGCTGCCCAAACCGTGCAGCGATATCTGCGCTTACAGGAGGACGGCTCATATTGATTTGCACTTCCTACTCTCACCGCAAGTGCTGCCTGGCGGCATTCTCACTTAAATGTCCAATTGGACATCAGGTGGACATTTCACTTGAGAATTGGACATAAACCTTGAGAAGCCACACCGCCGCGGAACTACCGCGCCATATTCGTGAACCGCGACAGGTGCAGCTGGTGCGCCACAGTGATATTCGCGGTGGGCCCGTTACGGTGCTTGCCCAGGATCAGGTCGGCCTCACCGCCGCGCGGATCGTCACGGTCGATCGCGTCGGGGCGGTGCAACAGGATGACCATGTCGGCGTCCTGCTCGAGTGAACCCGACTCGCGAAGATCCGACACCTGGGGCCGCTTGTCGGTGCGCTGTTCGGGACCACGGTTGAGCTGACTGATCGCCACCACGGGGACATCGAGTTCCTTGGCCATCAGCTTGAGGCTTCGGGAAAAGTCCGACACCTCCTGCTGACGCGACTCGTACTTCTTGCCCGAGGTCATCAGCTGCATGTAGTCCACGACGATGAGCTGCAGGTCTGCCTTCTTCTTCAGCCGCCGGGCCTTGGCCCGGATTTCCATCATGGTCAGGTTGGGCGAGTCGTCGATGTACAGCGGCGCCTCGCTGATCTCGCTCATACGGCGGGCGAGCCGGGTCCAGTCGTCATCGTTCATCCGGCCGGAGCGCATGTCTCCGAGCTTGATGTTGGCCTCGGCCGACAGCAGCCGCATCACGATCTCGGACTTGCTCATTTCCAGCGAGAAGATGACGCTGGCCATCCGGTGCTTGATGGAGCAGGACCGCATAAAATCTAGTCCCAGAGTCGATTTCCCAACACCAGGCCTCGCCGCGACGATGATCATCTGCCCGGCATGCAGCCCATTGGTCACCTCGTCGAGGTCGATGAACCCGGTCGGCACGCCACGGGAGATGCCGCCCTGCGAGGCGATCGCGTCGATCTCGTCCATGGTGGGCTGCAGCAGATCCTCGAGCGGGACGAAATCCTCGGACTGGCGCCGCTTGTCGGTGACGTCGTAGATCTCGGCCTGGGCCCGGTCCACGATGTCGTGCACATCGGCGCCGTCGGCTCCCGCGTACCCGTACTGCACCACCCGGGTGCCGGCCTCGACCAGCCGACGCAGCAGTGCCTTCTCGGCCACGATCCCGGCGTAGAACCCGGCGTTGGCCGCGGTGGGCACGGTGGAGATCAGGGTGTGCAGATATGGCGCACCACCGACCCGGCGCAGCTGGCCGCGCCGGTCCAGCTCGGCCGCCACGGTCACCGCGTCGGCGGGCTCCCCGCGGTCGTAGAGATCCAGGATGACCATCGCGACGTCTTGGTGGGCGGGCCGGTAGAAGTCGCCGGGCTGCATGCGCTCCAGGACGTCCGCGATGGCGTCCTTGCTGAGCATCATGCCGCCCAGCACCGCCTGCTCGGCCGCCATGTCCTGGGGTGGCTGGCGCCCGAAATCCTCACTGGGCGGCTCGTCCACACCGTGATGACCGAGGTCGTCCACGACAGCCACTAAGCGTCCCTCCCCCTTCGTTTCAAGCACCGAACGCGTGTTCGAGAACAGCTGCCGTGACAGTAAGAGACCCCACCGACAAGTCCGATCGGAGTCAGCTCCATTGCGTCGCGACGGCCAACACTAGTGGTAGCTGAGCCGGGTGCAACCGGCCCTGTTGATGAAGATGTGGATGGCGTGTGGACAGCCGTGGACAACCGTGTTGAGCGGGTGGGGAGAACTTGTGGATCAACTCACCGGTAGTCAAACAACGTGCAGGTCAAGGCTATCGTCCCGCTGTCCAAAGTTGTGGATGCAAACTTCTCCGGCGTGTCGTTCAGGGTTGCCGTCTCGGGCGTGTTGTGTTGCCGCCGAGGGCCGACAAGGTTAACAGTCGGTTGCAGTTGCTGGGAGCAAATTTCGGGATGCGTTCGCTGGAGACACGACAACGCCCGGGTGGTGACCCACCCGGGCGTTACCGGAATCGCTTGACTACTCGGCGACGACGTTGAGCGGCACCGACACGGTGACGCCCGCATGCAGCCGCACCCCGACCGGGTGCGTCCCGACGGTCTTGATGTGCGCCTTGGGCAACTCGACGGTGCGCTTGTCCAGGTTCGGGCCGCCGGCCTTCTTGATGGCGGCGACCACGGAGGCCTGGGTGACCGAACCGAAGAGCTTGCCGCCCTCGCCGGCCCGCACGGGCAGCGCGACCGGGCCGAGCGCCTCGATGGCCTGCTTGACCTCGTTGGCGTGCTCGACGCCGCGGATCTCCTTGGTCTCGCGGGCCCGACGGATCTCGTCGGCCTGACGCTCGGCGCCACGGGTGGCGACGATGGCCAGCCCACGCGGGAGCAGGTAGTTACGGCCGTAGCCGTCCTTGACCTCGACGGCGTCGCCGGCGACACCCAGGTGGTCGACCTCAGCGGTGAGAATCAGCTTCATGATGTGGTTCCTCCCTTACCGCGTCGACGAACCGAACGGCAGCAGAGCCACCTCACGGGCGTTCTTCACGGCGACGGCGACGTCGCGCTGGTGCTGGACGCAGTTGCCGGTCACCCGACGGGCACGGATCTTGCCGCGCTCGCTGATGTAGGTGCGCAGCAGCGCGGTGTCCTTGTAGTCGATGTCCTGGTTCTTGCCCTTCTTGGAGCAGAACACGCACTTGCGGGTCTTGACCGGCTTCTCGGGCGCCGGCCGCCGCTTGTTGCTGGATTTGGCCATGGGTCTATCTCTTTCTCAAATGTGTAAGTGCTTGTTTCAGAAGGGCGGTTCTTCGTCAGCGCCGCTGTAGGAGCCGGCCGCGGGGGCGCTGCCCCACGGATCGTCTTTCGGCTCCGCACTGCGCGGCTGACTCGATCCGCCGCCGAATCCACCGCCGCCGCCACCGCGGCTGGCCTTGTTCACCTTGGCCGTCGCATACCGCAGGGACGGACCGATCTCGTCGACCTCGACCTCGACGACGGTGCGCTTCTCACCCTCGCGGGTTTCGAAGGACCGCTGCTTGAGCCGGCCGGTGACGATCACGCGGGAACCCCGGGTGAGGCTCTCGGCCACGTTCTCGGCCGCCTCCCGCCAGATGTTGCAGCGGAGGAACAGCGCTTCGCCGTCCTTCCACTCATTGGTCTGGCGGTCGAACGTCCGGGGCGTGGACGCCACCGTGAAGTTCGCGACAGCCGCACCGGACGGCGTGAACCGCAGTTCCGGGTCGGCGGTCAGATTTCCGACAACAGTGATGGTGGTATCACCAGCCACAAGATCCTCCTGGGCAGTGGGCAGCCTATGTTGGGCGCGAGCCTACGCAAGTCACCCGACATCGGCGGCGAGTATCGGCCTAGTGCTTGTCGGTCCGCATCACCTTGGTCCGCAGCACGGACTCGTTCAGGTTGAGCTGACGGTCGAGCTCGGACACCGTGGCGGGCTCGGCCTTCACGTCGACGACGGCGTAGATGCCCTCGGCGTGCTTGGCGATCTCGTACGCCAGCCGGCGACGGCCCCAGATGTCGACCTTGTCGACGGAACCGCCGTCCTTGCGGATGACGTTGAGGAACGTCTCCAGCGAGGGAGCTACGGTGCGCTCGTCGAGAGTGGGGTCGAGAATGACCATGATTTCGTATGGACGCATGAGAAACCCATCACCTCCTATGGTCGTTGCGGCCACGGTCGTTCCGTGGCAGGAGGGTCGCCTGCGTCGGCAACCTGCCCAGGTTACAGGTCTGCCCGCTGATCTGCGAAATCGCGCCGGTCGACCCGCTTTTGTGCGGATCCATCCGACCTCAGCCGCGCGTCGCGGATGAAACGGCACTTTCAACGTCGGGGGCGGATTCGGGCGCCGGCTCCGGCCCGATCGAGACGGGGCGCGGCCGCAGCCAGGCCGGCACCCAGGTCGGGAACGCATCGGGCGCGTCGGCGAACACCCCGCCGGACGGGTCGTCGATGGTGCCGTGCCGGCGCACCAGATCCAGCTCGGGCGCATAGATCTGGCGGATCACCAGTACGATGAGCGCCAGCACCGCGATATCGCGCAGCAGCACCGTCGCGGTGAACCACTGCTCGGGCAGGCCGCGATTCTGCTCGCCGTACAGGAACAGCATCCGCGGGATCCACACCAGCGCGTCGATGGTCATCCACGCCAACAGGATTCGCCGATGCGGCAGCGCCAGTACAGCCAGCGGCACCAGCCACAGCGAGTACTGCGGGCTCCACACCTTGTTGGTCATCAGGAACGCCGCCACCACCAGGAAGGCCAGCTGCGCCACCCGTGGCCGCTGCCGCGCGGTCAGCGCCACGTAGCCGATGCCCACGCAGCACAGCGCGAACAGCACCGCCGTCACCGCATTGGTCACCGACGGCGGCTCCCAGAACCCGAGATGCGGGTCGAAGCCCTTCCAGCCGGTGAACGACTTCACCACGTTGTACAGCGAATCCATATCGTCCCCGCGGCGGGCGTTGAGCCGGAAGAACTCCGACCAACCGCGCGGAAAGAGCACCAGCACAGGCAGGTTCACGACGATCCAGGTGACCACCGCGGTCAGCGCGGTGGTTCCGACCGCACGCCAGCGGCCGGTGCGCAGTGCCAACAGCACCAGCGGCACCAACAGCAGCAGCGGGTACAGCTTGAGCGCCACCCCGACACCGATGAGAAGGCCGGCCAGGACGGGTTTTCGCCGTGCCCAGGCCAGCAGGGCACCGGTGGCGCAGGCCACCGCGAGCGCATCGAAGTTGGTGAAGATCTGGAAGATCAGCAGCGGAGACCCCGCGACCAGGGCGGCGTCCCAGATGCGGCGTCCGGCCAGCAGCGCCGTCGCCCACACCGTCGCCAGCCAGGCCAGCGCCAGTCCGAACGCCGAGATGTTGAAGAACATCACCACCTCGGCCACCTTCGGCACCGACACCAGCGTGGTGAGCGCCGAGTAGGTCTTGGCCAGCGTCATGGACAGGTACTGGTAGATCCCGGTGAGCACCGGATATTCCATGTAGCGGATGGCGGGGCTGCCGTCGTATTGGACGTTCGGTTTGCCGGTGCTGTCCACGTCGACCCAGCTGGACTTGTACGGAAACTTGCCCTGGTTCAACAGTTCCGCGGTGTACAGCGGCACCGTGTCCGAATAGCACAGCTCGTAATAGGCCCGCTGGTTCTCCCAGTTGGCGACGCGTTGGGCCGCGGTGCCGGTGCTGGTCGACTGCAGGCACGCCGCCTTCGTCGAATAGCCCAGCGCCAGGAAGATCACGCCGATCACCAGCATCGCCCGCAACGGGGTGAAGAACCGCGCCCGCCCGATCAGCGCGTGCCGCCCCACGGGGCCACCGATGGTCTGCGACAGCGCGGAGCCGAGCACGTCGGTGCGGCTGGGCAGGTCTCGATCGTCGGCGCTGCGTAGATCTTGGGCCAGCGGTGCTGGCGATTCAGCTTGGGCCAGCGGTGCTGGCGATTCAGGAGAAGCCAGCGGCGCAGGCGAAACCGTCTGCGGCTCTTCGGGTTCTGTCACGGTGGCGGCGGCGCTCCGGGTGGCGGGGGCGGCGCGTTGGGATCACCGGGCGGGGGCGGCCCGATCGGCACCGTGGTCGGCGGACCCCACGGGATGGTCACCCCCGGCGCGATCTCCAGCGTCGGCTGGATCACCGTTTCCGACGGCATGCCCGGGGGCGGGGTAGGTGCCGGCGGCGGTGGCGGCGGCGCCTGCGGCACCCCGGCATAGCCACCGATCTCGGTGGGCTTGGGGAACGACTCGTTGTCGGTGCCCTTGAGCGCACCGTCCATGGTCGCCTTCCAGATGTCCGAAGGCAGCCCGGAGCCGTACACCGGGCCACCCCACTGGTTCACCAGCGGCTTGGTGCCCGAGGTGGTGCCCACCCACACCGCCGTCGACAGCGACGGGGTGTAGCCGACCATCCACGCGTCCCGGTTGGCGCCGGTGTCACCGAGCTGGTTGGTGCCGGTCTTGGCCGCCGAGGGCCGCCCGCCCGCCAGGTTGTGGCCGTTGGACCAGCCGGCGATCGGCTGCATCGCCGCGGTGACGTTGTCGGCGACCGCCTTGTCGATGCGCTGCTCGCCCTGGTCGCTCTGCTGCGAGGCGTCGAAGAGCACCTTGCCGTCGGAGTCGACGACCTTCTGCACGAAGTGCGGCTTGTGATAGACGCCGGAGTTCGCCAGCGTGGCATATGCCGAGGCCATGTCGAGCACCCGGCTCTGATACTGGCCCAGCACGATGCCGTTGTTCGGCGGCCCGCCCTTGCCGTCCTCGCTCAGCGTGTGGTCGACACCGGGGAAACTCTCGGCGACGCCGGCCTGGTGCGCGGCGTCGGCGACGTCCTGCGGCCCGTTCTTGAGTTTGAGCATCAGCCGGTAGTAGCTGGTGTTGAGCGAGCGCTTGAGCGCCTCGGCGATATTGCAGACGCCGCAGCCCTCACCCTCCACGTTGGTGATCTTGATGCCGTTGACGGTCACGGGTGAACTGTCGATCTGGTAGCCCAGCCCGATGCCCTGCTGCAGCGCCGCCACCAACGCGAACACCTTGAACGACGAGCCCGTCGGCAATCCGGCCTGCGCGAAATCGAAGCCCTGCGCATCCGATCCGCCGTAGTAGGCCTTGATGCCGCCGGTCTTCGGGTCGATGGACACCGCCGCCGCGCGCATATCGGGCATCTGCCCGTCCAGCGTCTTGGTGACCGCGTCCTCGGCCGCCTTCTGCGCGGTCGGGTCGATGGTGGTGGTGACCTGCAGGCCCTCGGTGTTCAGCGTCTGCTCGTTGATGTTGAACAGGTCCAGCAGCTCCTTGGTGACCTGCCGTTCGATCAGGCCGTTGGGCCCGGTGGTCTGGTTCTGCTGGCTGGCCTGCTCGGGTGGCACCGTCGGCGGGAACACCTGCGCGGCCCGGTCGGTCTTGGACAGCGCGCCGATGTCGACCATGCCGTCGAGCACCCAGTTCCACCGGTCGGCCGCGCCCTCCGGGTCGACGGCGGGGTCCAGGGTGGACGGGCGCTGGATCAGCGCGGCCAGCAGCGCGCCCTCGGCGACGTTGAGCTGTTCGACGGGCTTGTCGAAATAGGCCTTGGCGGCGGCCGAGATGCCGTAGGCGCCGCGGCCGAAGTAGATGATGTTGAGGTAGGACTCCAGGACCTGGTCCTTGCTCCACTCACGCGACATCTTCGTCGAGATGACGAGTTCTTTCGCTTTTCGCACCAGGCCGCCCACCCCGGAGCGGGCGTCGCCCACCAAGGCGTTCTTCACGTACTGCTGGGTGATGGTCGATCCGCCCTGCAGGTCACCGCCGAAGATGTTGTTCTTGAAGGCGCGGGCGAACCCGGACAGCGAGAAGCCCGGATTGCTGTAGAAGTCCCGGTCTTCGGCGGCCATCACGGCGTCACGGACGTGCACCGGGATCTGGTTGATGCTGACGTCGACGCGGTTGCCTTCCGGCGGAACGATTCTCGCCAGCTCGCTGCCGTCGCTGGCCAGGATCGTCGACACCTGCGCGGTGCGGATGTCCCCGGGCTTGGGCACGTCGACGATGAGGTAGGCCATCGCGAACGTGACGAACGGCAGCACCAGGAACAGCACCAGCCCGAGGTAGACCGCCCGGCGCACCCACTTCCACTGGAAGCCGGCGCGCGGCGGCTTGGGCGGCCCGGTGGGGCCGGGCGGCGGCCCGCCGACGGGCGGGCGCGGCGGCACCGGCGGTGGTGACGGCGGTTTACGCGGGGGCGCACCGTCGAGTGCAGCCTTGACGACGTCGATGGGGTCGCGCAGGTGCGGCTCGGTGGGGTTGCGCACCGGCGGCAGCAGGGTGGTCTGCCGGTCATCGGGCGCGACGTTGGCCCGGCGGTGTGCGCCCGGGGCAGCGGCCTGCTCCCGTTCGGCATCCCCCGCTGACCTCGTATGGCGCCCTTCGCTATTCACTGGCCGTACGCGCGCCGGAACGCGCCGTTCGAGTGCGGGGCGCCTTGGGGGCCTTGGGCGGCCTCGGCGTTCCCAACACGTAGGACTTGACCAGGTGATTCCAACTGCAGGTCCGGCATACCTCCACCACATGTACCGCGAACTCGTCGTAGCGCGTCGCCAGCAGGACCAACTCTTCGGCGGTGCGGGCCGAACCCGACACCGGACCGAGGTGGTCACCGAAGACCCACGACACCAGGGTGAGCTGTTCCTTGCGGCAGATCGGGCACATCACCGAACTGGGCTTCCCGTGGTACTTGGCGGCGCGCAATAAGTAGGGATTGGCGTCGCACACCTCGGTGACACCGGTCCGCCCGGAGTACACCTCGGCCAGCAGGGATCGGCGCCGGAGCGCGTAATCCACCACCTGTCGCTGCAATCGCACGTTGACCAGAGTACGTCGGCCGGCTGGGCAGTCGAGTGCGGACCAGCGCCACGAGTGCCCCCGCAATACGATCTTCGCCATGGCCGCATGGACTCGGGCAAAGGACAGCGACCGCGACGCGACCTGCCGAATCCTGGACAACGCACTGGCCGACGGCCAGCTGTCCGGGGACGAGCACCGGCGCCGGGTGAGCGCCGCCGTGACGGCCACCACGCTCGGCGAGCTGGAGCCGCTGCTCGCCGATCTGCAGGTGCCCGACGACGTGCGCCCGGCACCGGTGCGCCGGCGGCGACGCCGCGATCTGATCCTGGTCGGGGCCGGGGTGGCGGCGGCCGTCGTCATCGTCGCCGTCGCGTTCGGCGGCGGGTCCGAGGACCCCGCACCGTCGAGCAGCCCGAGCCCGCAGCAGCCCAGTCCCGAAACGCCGGTCCCGGAATCGCATGTGGTGCTGAGCACCGTGGCCGCCCCGGAGAGCGCGCCGGACACCGTGCCGCCCGCCGTCGTGAAGCCGGCGCGGGACCTGCTCACCGTCGACGGGTTGACCGCCGTCGTCGACTCGATCCGCGGCCGGTTCGGCGACACCATGGGCTACGAACTCGCCATCACCACCGACCAGGCGTTCCTGGCCCGGCCGGATCCCGCCGACGATCAGCAGAAGATGGTGTACCCGTACCGCGGCGGCTGGGACGACCCGTCCCGGCGCGACCGGTCGGACACCGACGACCTCACCGATGTGGCCGCCTTCGACATCCCCGCCACCGCCGCCGCGGTGGCGGCCGCACCCGCGACGCTGAACATCGCCCCCGCCGATGTCGCGAGCACCTACCTGGACGTCGACTACATCGCCGAACAGGGTGGGCTGGAGCTGCTGGTGAAGATCACCACCACATCCGGCTCCACCGGCTACCTGTACCTGGATCCGGCCGCCACCGTGAAGCGCGTCGAGAATCCCAGCTGACCAGCAGCGGGGACATAGGAACTTCTACGATCATCGCGTGGCGACACGGCAGACAGCAGCAACGCGGGCCAGGGACAGCGACCGTAACGACACCTGCAAGGTGCTCGACACCGCCTTGTCCGAGGGCCAGCTGTCCATGGAAGAGCATCGGCAGCGGGTCAGCGCCGCCACCAACGCGGCCACCCTGGGCGAGCTGCAAGGCCTGGTCAGCGACCTGCAGGTGGCCAACGCGTCGGTCAAGCTGCCCAACCTCAAGCCCGAGCGCAGCCTGGCCACCGGGGCCGGCGCGGGCTGGGGGCTGCGCCTGGCGACGGCCGCCGTGCTGGTGCTGCTCGGCATCGCCATCGGGTGGGGCCTGTACGGCAACACCTCGTCGCCGCTGAGCTTCACCACCGACCCGGGCGCCAAGGCCGACGGTATCCCCGGCACGGTGCTCACCCCGCCGCGGCAGTTGCAGTCGCTCGGCGGGCTGACCGGCCTTTTCGAGCAGATGCGGCAGAAGTTCGGGGACACCAAGGGCTACAGCATCACCATCTTCGAGGACTACGCCTCACTGACCCGGCCCGATCCGAAGGAGCCGCGGCGTGCGCTGAACTACTACTACCGCGGCGGCTGGGACGACCCGTCGGAGACCAGCGTCAGCAGCGATGACAAGGTGGTCGACCTGGGCGCGTTCGACATCCCGAAGATGGTCGGGTTGATCCGCGGGGCCGCCGAGAGCGTCGGCATCAACCCGACCGAGGTGAAGAGCACCCACGTCAGCATCGAGCCCAACAGCGATATCACCCAGCCGCCGGGCAGCATCGAAATCAGCATCTACGTCAGCCCGAAGTTCGGCAACGGCGGCTATCTCGAGCTCAACGGCGACGGCACCATCAAGCGCGTCAGCTACGCCAGCTGACGGGCCCGACGGGCCGAGCGACCTGACAAATCGACACCTTTGGCAACCTCCGCTGGCACTCAATATATCGGCGCGATACAATTGCGCGAGGTGTCGAGCCGACGTGACATTTGTTCGGCTTTGACTGGGTTCCCAACCGAGGGGGAGGTGATTCGATGCTGGAGCTCGCCATCCTGGGGTTGCTGCTCGAGTCGCCGATGCACGGCTACGAGCTCCGCAAGCGGCTGACCGGTCTGCTGGGTGCGTTCCGGGCTTTTTCGTACGGGTCCCTCTACCCCGCTCTGCGGCGCATGCAGGCCGACGGCCTGATCGTCGAGGACGCCGCGCCCAGCGGCACCGTCCTCGGTGCCACGAAAGTGCGGCGGGCGCGGCGGGTGTACCAGCTCACCGAGGCCGGTACCCAGCGCTTCACCGAACTGGTCGCCGACACCGGTCCGCAGAACTACACCGACGACGGTTTCGGTGTGCATCTGGCGTTCTTCAACCGCACCCCCGCCGAAGCCAGGATGCGCATCCTGGAAGGCCGGCGGCGTCAGGTCGAGGAGCGCCGGGAAGGTCTGCGCGAGGCGGTGGCCCGGGCGAGCAGTTCATTGGACCGCTACACCAAGCAACTGCACCAGCTCGGTCTGGAGTCCAGTGAGCGTGAAGTGAAGTGGCTCAACGAATTGATCGCAGCCGAACGGGTGGGGCAGAGCCGCCCCGACAATCAGCCCTGAATCAATCCTGATCAGCCCGCATCCGGCACAAGCACCGAAGTAGGAAAAGGAGAGCGTCACATGTCTGAGTCGAACGAGGTTCGGGTCGCGATCGTCGGCGTGGGCAACTGCGCGTCCTCGCTCGTGCAGGGCGTGCACTACTACCGGGACGCCGACGAGAACGGCACCGTCCCTGGCCTGATGCACGTCAAGTTCGGGCCGTACCACGTGCGCGACGTGAAGTTCGTCGCCGCATTCGACGTGGACGCCAAGAAGGTCGGCTTCGACCTGTCCGAGGCGATCTTCGCCTCCGAGAACAACACCATCAAGATCGCCGATGTGCCGCCGCTGGACATCGTCGTGCAGCGTGGGCCGACGCTGGACGGTATCGGCAAGTACTACGCCGAGACCATCGAGATCTCCGACTCCGATCCCGTCGACGTGGTGAAGGCGCTCAAGGACGCCAAGGTCGACGTGCTGGTGTCCTACCTGCCCGTCGGGTCCGAAGAGGCCGACAAGTTCTACGCGCAGTGCGCGATCGACGCCGGCGTTGCGTTCGTCAACGCCCTGCCCGTGTTCATCGCCTCGGACCCGGTGTGGGCCAAGAAGTTCGAAGACGCCGGCGTGCCGATCGTCGGCGACGACATCAAGAGCCAGGTCGGCGCGACCATCACCCACCGCGTGATGGCCAAGCTGTTCGAGGACCGCGGCGTCACGCTGGACCGCACCTACCAGCTCAACGTCGGCGGCAACATGGACTTCAAGAACATGCTCGAGCGCGAGCGGCTGGAATCCAAGAAGGTCTCCAAGACCCAGGCGGTGACGTCGAATCTGACCGGCTCGCTGGCCGGCAAGATCGAGGACAAGAACGTGCACATCGGCCCGTCGGATCACGTCGCCTGGCTCGACGACCGCAAGTGGGCCTACGTGCGCCTGGAGGGCCGCGCCTTCGGTGACGTGCCGCTGAACCTGGAGTACAAGCTCGAGGTGTGGGACTCGCCGAACTCGGCCGGCATCATCATCGACGCCGTGCGTGCGGCGAAGATCGCCAAGGACCGCGGCATCGGCGGACCGATCATCCCGGCCTCGGCCTACCTGATGAAGAGCCCGCCCAAGCAGCTGGCCGACGATATCGCCCGCGCCGAGCTGGAAACCTTCATCCAGGGTTAGTCAGTGATTTGTGGAGTCCTACCCGTAATGATTGCGGGTATGACTCCACAAATCCCGGATGACGAGCTGGCCGGCCTGGACGAGTTCGGGCTGCTGCACGAGAACGCCGCGCAGATCGGGACCACCCGGATCCCGCCGGTGACGCGTGCGGACTCCGGCGAGGTCAGCTTCCTCAAGTGGGGCACCGAGGCGCCCGAAGTGGTGTTCCTGCACGGTGGCGGGCAGAACGCGCACACCTGGGACACCGTCATCCTCGGCTTGGGTGTGCCGGCACTGGCGATCGACCTGCCCGGCCATGGCCGCTCCGGTTGGCGCGCCGACGGCGACTACGGCCCCAAGCTGGCGGCCGGCCTGATCGCCCCGCTCCTGCGCGAACACGCCCCCGACGCGCGGCTGCTGGTCGGCATGTCGCTGGGCGGGCTGACCGCGCTGCGGATCGCGGCCACCGCACCGGAGCTGGTGCGCGAACTGGTGCTGGTCGACGTCACGCCGTCCGCGCCCGAACGGCACACCGAGATGACCAAGGCGCAGATGGGCACCGTCGCGCTGGTGCGGGAGAACCGGACCTTCCCGACGTTCGCCGACATGCTCGAGGTCACGGTTGCCGCAGCACCGCACCGAGACCGGAATTCGTTGCGGCGCGGCGTGTTCCACAATTCCAAGCAACTCGACGACGGCACCTGGACCTGGCGCTACGACTCGTTCCGCAAGGGCGACGGGTTCGAAGGCCTGTGGGACGACGTCCCGGCGATCACCATGCCCACCACCCTGATCCGCGGCGCCAACTCGTTCTTCGTCAACGACGAGGACGCCGCGACGTTCGCCCGCACCGCGCCGGGATTCCGGCAGACCCATGTGGTCGAGGGCGCCGGGCATTCCGTCCAGGGTGACCAGCCGGCGAAACTGGTGGAGTTGCTCCGCGAGATCCTCGGATAACCGGGACTTTCCCAGCCGTTCACCAGTTGATTGCCAGGCTGCCGTAGGTTCGCCGGCCATGGCCCTCGTTCCGCTGAATCTGCTTGTCTCCCATCACGGTCGCTCCGCCCGCCAGCATGTGACCTGCCGCAACCGCTGCGGCGACGCATGCTCCAAGCCGGTCCCCAACACCAGTGCCAACGAGTACTTCGGCGATATCGTCGCCGAGATGTCGCGCCGCTCGGTGCTGCGCGCCACCGGTATCGCCGTGCTGGCCGTGGGAGCGGGTTCGGCCCTGGCCGCCTGTGCCGACGACACACCCGCGGCGGGCACCGGGTCGACCACGCCCGCGCCGCAGGGGCAGCCGCCGGCCGGCATGCGGTTCGACAGCGTGGCCCCCAACACCGAAGACGCCGTCGTCGTGCCCGCGGGCTACCAGCAGCGCGTCGTAATCGCCTGGGGCGACCCGGTGCTGCCCGGCGCCCCGGTGTTCGACATCAACCGGCAGACCGGCGCCGCGCAACGCCAGCAGTTCGGCTTCAACAACGACTTCGCGGCACTGCTGCCCATCAAGGACCGGCCCGGGCGCTACCTGCTGGTGTCCAACCACGAATACGTCAGCCCGCAGTTCATGTTTCACGGGTACGACGCCGATGCCCCCACCCGCGAGCAGTTCGACGTCGAGACCGGCGCGGTCGGCCTCTCGGTGGTCGAGGTGGAACGCGGCCCGCAGGGCGGTTTGCGGCCGGTGTTGGGCCGTCTCAACCGCCGCATCACCGCCGACACTCCGTTCACCCTGACCGGACCGGCCGCCGGCTCACCGGCCGTGCGGACCGCCGCCGACCCCGCCGGACGCACCGTGATCGGCACCTTCGCCAACTGCTCGGGTGGCGTAACACCTTGGGGCACAATTCTTTCCGGCGAGGAGAATTTCCACACCTATTTCGGTGCCGCCGAGGGCACACCCGCCGCGGAGCCGGACCGATTCAAGCGTTACGGCGTGCTCACCGAACCGTCGGAACTGCGGTGGGAGAACTTCGATCCGCGCTTCGACCTGGCCAAGACGCCGACCGAGGTGAACCGGTTCGGCTACGTCATCGAGATCAACCCGTGGGATCCCGCCTCCACACCGGTGAAGCACTCCGCGCTGGGCCGGTTCAAGCACGAGGCCGCCAACGTGTATGTCACCGGTGACGGCACCGTGGTGGTGTACACCGGCGACGACGAACGCTTCGACTACATGTACAAGTTCGTGTCGGACAAGAAGATCGAACCCGGCAACATGGCGCACAATATGACGCTGCTGGACGAGGGCACGCTGTACGTCGCCAAGCTGTCCAGCGACATCCCGGCCGACCAGATCGACGGCAGCGGCAAGCTGCCCGCCAAGGGCAGCTTCGCCGGCTCCGGCACCTGGCTCCCGCTGCTGCACTCCGGGCCCGACGGTGAGTCCGAGTCCCTGGTCGAGGGTTTCTCGGCGCAGGACGTCGCCGTGTTCACCCGGCTGGCCGCCGACAAGGCCGGCGCCACCAAGATGGACCGCCCCGAGGATTTCGAGGCCAACCCGAAGACCGGCAAGCTGTACGTCGCGCTGACCAACAACGACAAGCGCGGCACCGAGGGCAAGGCCAAGCCGGATGCGGCCAACCCCCGTAACGAGAACAAGAACGGCCAGGTCCTGGAGATCACCGATGACCACGGTGGCACCACCTTCACCTGGGATCTGCTGCTGGTCTGCGGTGACCCGGCCGCGGCCGACACCTACTACGGCGGCTTCGACAAGACGAAGGTCAGCCCGATCTCCTGCCCGGACAACGTCGCCTTCGACGGGCACGGCAACCTGTGGATCTCCACCGACGGCAACGCGCTGGACTCCAACGACGGACTGTTCGCGGTGGCACTGGACGGCGACCGGCGCGGGGAGACCAAACAGTTCCTCACCGTGCCGGTCGGTGCGGAGACGTGCGGACCGGTGGTCACCGACGACCTGATCACCGTCAGCGTGCAGCACCCCGGCGAGGGCGACGACCACAGCCTGGACAACCCGCTGTCGCACTGGCCCGACGGCGGCAACGCCCCGGCCCGGCCCGCCGTGGTGGCGGTATGGCGGGACGGCGGCGCCATAGGCGTGTAAGTCCGACGCGTTTGGAAAACGCCGTGGAGGGCTACGGTTGAGGTCATGACTCGGATCGGCGTTCAGCTGCAGCCCCAGCACTCCCCCGACTACGGTCACATCCGCGACGCGGTGCGCCGTTGTGAGGACCTCGGTGTGGACATCGCCTTCAACTGGGATCACTTCTTCCCGTTGTACGGTGACCCGGACGGACCGCACTACGAATGCTGGACCATGCTGGCCGCCTGGGCCGAGCAGACCTCGCGTATCGAGATCGGCGCGTTGGTCACCTGCAACTCCTACCGCAATCCCGAGCTGCTGGCCGATATGGCCCGCACCGTCGACAACATCTCCGACGGCCGGCTGATCCTGGGCATCGGGTCCGGCTGGAAGGAGAAGGACTACGACGAGTACGGCTACGAATTCGGCACGGCGGGAAGCAGACTCGACGACCTGGCCGCCGCCATGCCGCGCATCACCTCGCGGCTGAGCAAGCTCAACCCCCAGCCGGTGCGCGAGATCCCGATCCTGATCGGCGGCCAAGGCGAACGCAAGACGCTCAAGCTCGTCGCGCAGTACGCGCACATCTGGCACGGTTTCACCACCGCGGAAAGCTACCCGGACAAGGCCGCGGTGCTGGACCGGCACTGCGCCGACGCCGGCCGCGACCCGGGCGCCATCGAACGCTCCGCCGGCGTGGACCGCAGCGGTGACGGGTTGATCGCCAACGCCGAAGCGCTTACCGCGCTGGGGGTTTCGCTGCTGACCGTCGGCGTCAACGGCCCGGACTACGACCTGTCGGAGGCCGAAGAGCTGGTCCGGTGGCGCGACAGCCGGAGCTGACTTGCCCAAGCGGTACGGCGTCAACGAGCGCGAGCAGGTCGTCGGGCACGTCGCGCAGCTGATCCTGACCGGAAAGCTCCGGTCCGGAGATCGCCTGGACCGCAACGACCTAGCCGCCTCCCTCGGGGTCAGCCGGGTACCCGTCCAAGAGGCGGTGGCCCAACTCGAGCACGACGGCATCGTGACCACCCGCTACCACCGCGGCGCGTTCATCGCCCGGTTCGACGCCCGGGTGCTGCTGGAGCACTACCACCTGTTCGGGGTACTCAACGGCCTGGTGTCGGCGGGGGCGGCCGCCGAGGCCACCGGTGAGACCATCGCACGGCTCAAGGACCTCACCGCGCAGCTGCGGCCGGAAAACTTCCACGACATCGCGTGGGAGTATCGGCGGCTGCTGACCGAGCAGCACGCCGGGCCACGGCTGCAGGCCGCGATCGACGCCTCGCAGACCTTCATCCCGCGCGCATTCTGGGCCGACCACCTGCTCGCCGGGCCCGCACTGTTACAGCATTACGAGAACGAGACCAACGCCATCGCCGACGGTGACCCCGACGCCGCCCGCGCCGCGTGCCAGACGGGTGCGGCCCTGATGGGCCGGGTGATGTTGGCCGAGCTGGTGCGTCGCGGGGTGCTGGCCCCGCTGATCCCGTCCGGCCCGGACTGACTCGCGATCGGTTTGCGGCCAAATGGACCGAGCATGAGCCGAAGCGTTTGCCGTCGGCCACCGACCGGTTAGGTTTCCACGATGACGTCTGTACCGAACCGCATTCTCCGGGCGGTGGTCTGCGTGCTGGTCGCGTTGATGGCCGGTGGGCTGGCCCTGGCTGCCCCGGCGAACGCCGACCAGTGCGCCCCACCCGGCGTCGACAGTGCCAGCGCGCTGCCGACCAACCTGGCCGCGGCCGCGAAGGGCCCCGGCGCGGACAAGTACACCACGGCGTCGGTGGAGCCGCTGCAGGACATCGATGTCAAGGCGCTCGGGCTCGGCGTTCCCGGCGTGCTCACCGTCGGCACCCTGTCCGACGCACCGCCCAGCATCTGCATCGACTCCAAAGGTCAGTTCACCGGTTTCGACAACGAGCTGCTGCGCGCCGTCGCCGACCGGATCGGGCTGAAGATCAACTTCGTCGGCACCGATTTCTCCGGGCTGCTGGCCCAGGTGGCCTCCCGGCGCTTCGACGTCGGCTCCTCGTCGATCACCACCACCGACGCCCGGCGCAAGACGGTCGGCTTCACCAATGGCTATGACTTCGGCTACTTCTCGCTGGTCGTGCCGACCGGCTCACCGATCACCGGCTTCTCCCAGCTGGCGAAGGGGCAGCGCATCGGCGTCGTGCAGGGCACCGTGCAGGAGGCGTATGTCGTCGACACCCTGCACCTGGATCCGGTGAAGTTCCCGGACTACAACACCGTCTACGCCAGCCTGAAGACCCGCCAGATCGACGCGTGGGTGGCGCCGTCACAGCAGGCCGTCGGCACGGTGCAGGCCGGGGACCCGACGGTCATCGTCGAGAACACCTTCAGTCTGGACAACTTCGTGGCGTGGGCCGTCGCCAAGGAGAACAAGCCGCTGATCGATGCGCTCAACGCCGGCCTGGACGCGGTGATCGCCGACGGCACCTGGGCCAGGTTGTACTCCGACTGGGTGCCGCGGGCACTGCCGCCGGGCTGGAAGCCGGGCTCCAAAGCCGCTCCCGTCCCGCAGCTTCCGGACTTCGCGGCGATCGCCGCCCAGCATGCCGGTGCACCCGCCGCCGGCGCCGCGGCACCCAAATCGACTCTGGCGCAACTGGGTGCGGCCTTCCTGGACTGGGATCTGTACCGGCAGGCCATCCCGGACCTGTTCAAGACCGGCCTGCCCAACACGCTGATCCTCACCGTCTGCGCCGCCGTCATCGGCGTCCTGCTCGGATTGGTGCTCGCCATTGCGGGCATCTCGCGCTCCCGGTGGCTGCGCTGGCCGGCGCGGGTCTACACCGACATCTTCCGCGGTCTGCCCGAGGTGGTGATCATCTTGGTGATCGGGCTGGGCATCGGACCGGTCGTCGGCGGGCTGACCGGAAACAACCCGTACCCGTTGGGGATTGCCGCGCTGGGATTGATGTCGGCGGCCTACGTGGGCGAGATCTTCCGGTCCGGTATCCAGAGTGTGGAGGCAGGTCAGCTGGAGGCCTCGCGCGCCCTGGGTTTCAGCTACCGCTCGTCGATGCGGCTGGTGGTGGTGCCCCAGGGCGTGCGCCGGGTGCTGCCGGCGCTGGTGAACCAGTTCATCTCGCTGCTCAAGGCGTCCTCGCTGGTGTACTTCCTGGGGCTGGTGGCCAACCAGCGGGAGCTGTTCCAGGTGGGACGTGACCTCAACGCCCAGACCGGCAACCTGTCCCCGTTGGTGGCGGCCGGATTGTTCTATCTGATGCTCACCATCCCACTGACCCATGTGGTGAACCTCATCGACGAGCGGCTGCGCACCGGACGCCAGCCGGCCCCGGTGCAAGAGGAGATGATCTGATGGCAGGTCCAGGGGCGAGCGAAGCGACGGGGGAAGGTTCCGGGGCGAGCGAAGCGACGGGGAAAATCGCGGTTTCCCTGGGCGCCAAGGACATCCACCTGTCGTTCGGGCCCAATGCGGTACTGCGCGGGGTGGACCTGCAGGTACCGGCCGGCAGCACCGCCGTGGTGATCGGGCCGTCCGGATCGGGGAAGTCGACGCTGCTGCGCACCCTGAACCGGCTCTACGAACCGGACCGGGGTGACATCCTGCTCGACGGCCGCTCGGTGCTGGCCGACAATCCGGATGCGCTGCGGCAGCGGATCGGCATGGTGTTCCAGCAGTTCAACCTGTTCCCGCACCGCACGGTGCTGGACAACGTCACGCTGGCGCCGCGGAAACTCAAGGGCATGTCCGACGACGCCGCCCGTGAGCTGGGCCTGGCCCAGCTGGATCGGGTTGGGTTGCGGCACAAGGCCGATGTGCGGCCGGCGACGTTGTCCGGCGGTCAGCAGCAGCGCGTGGCGATCGCCCGGGCGCTGGCGATGTCACCGCAGGTGATGTTCTTCGACGAGGCCACCTCGGCCTTGGACCCCGAATTGGTCAAGGGCATCCTGGAACTCATCGCCGAACTGGGCTCCGGCGGGATGACCATGGTGGTGGTCACCCATGAGATGGGGTTCGCCCGGTCCACCGCCGATGCGGTGGTGTTCATGGACCACGGCAAGGTGGTCGAATCCGGCCCGCCGGAGCAGATTTTCGAGGCCGCGGAAACGGACCGGTTGCGCCGCTTCCTGTCGCAGGTGCTGTGAGGGCATCGCGGTGAGCAAAATTGGCGCGGAACCGACCTGGCAGGCCCCGACAGGTTAGACTAGCGAATTATGGTCGAGACCGAACCGCAGGTCGCTGAGCTGGCCGGAGAGCTCCAGCGGGTGCTCTCCAAGCTGTTCTCCGTGCTGCGTCGCGGCGACACCAACAAGGGCCAGGCCGGTGACCTCACGCTGGCTCAGTTGTCGATCCTGCTGACTCTGCTCGACTGCGGCCCCATCCGGATGACCGAGCTGGCCGCGCACGAGCGGGTCCGCACCCCGACCACCACCGTCGCGATCCGCCGCCTCGAGAAGCTGGGGCTGGTCAAGCGGTCGCGCGACCCCTCGGACCTGCGTGCCGTGCTGGTCGAGGTGACCCCGCGCGGGCTGGTTCAGCACCGCGAGGCGCTGGAGGCCCGGCGGTCGTTCCTGGCCGAGCTGGTGGGCAAGCTCAGCGAGGACGATCAGCGCACCCTGGCCGCGGCCCTGGGCTCGCTGGACCGGCTCGGCGACCAGGCCCCGGCCGAGAAGCCCAACTAACCCAGCCAGTCCAGCACGGCGGCCGCCGTCCAGGACTGCTGCATGCTGCCCAGCGGCTCGCCGGTGAAAGGCTCGTAGTACTCGGCAAACGTGCCGTCGCTGGCCTGGCGCAGCCCTTCCCGGCGCAGCACCGAGGCCCGCTCGGCCCAGCCGCGGCGGGCGAAACACCACGAGAACAGCCACGTCATCACCGGCCAGACCGGACCCCGCCAGTATTCCCGCGGCCGGAAGTCCCGTGACACCGGTGAGGTGGACGGGATCAGCGCGTACTTCAGGTCCGGGTGACCGCAGAAGCGGGGCCCCTCAAGCAGTTTCAGCAGGGCACGTTCCTTGTCGTGCGGCAGCCCGCCGCACAGCAGCGGGGCGAACTGCGCGACGGTCTCGGTGGCCACCCACTTCTCCGCCCGGACATCGAAATCCCTTGCCGCACCGGTTCGCTCGTCGGCGGTTTCCACCACGCCGGCGCGGAACCGGTCGGCCCACGAGTACAGCTCGCGGACGTCGGCCAGTGGGCGCTTGTAGTCCTCGCCGATCTCGGCAAGCACGGTGCAGGCCACCGAGAACACCGCCGAGACGAACACGTCCTCCACGGCGAAGCTCATCACCTTGGGCAGCAACTCGTCGTCGTAGCGGACCGACTTCATCTCCTCCACCAGCCACAGATAGCGGTCGTACTCCAGGTCCGACGGGCGCTGGGTGGCATCGGTGTTGATCTTGTTGTCCTCGCGCTGGTATTCGGGCACGTTGCCCGGAATCACGTTGGCGTAGGCGCTGTCCCAGCGCGGCGAGTTGTCCATCCCGGATTCCCAGCCGTGGTACAGCGTGACGCGGCCGCGGCTCTGCTGGTCACGGCACTCGGCCAGCCAGCGATGCCAGCGCACCAGGTCGGCCCAGCGCCGGTCCAGGAACGCCTCGGCGACCGCCCGGGTGCTGCGGCCCCTGGTCTTGGCGTGGTCCAGGATGCGCTGCACGGCGATGGCGTGCACCGGGGGCTGGGTGATACCCGAGGTGTGCCGCACCCGCGAGGCGTTGGCGGCCAGGGCCGAGGTGGCCCAGCGGGCGGGGCCGGGGAAGTATCCGTCGACCCCGTTGGCGAAGACGATGTGCGGGATCATGCCGTTGCGCCACTGCGCCGAGAGCAGCGTGTCCAGTTCGACGACGGCCCGCTCCACACTCAGCGGCGCCAGGCCGATCGCGACGAACGCGGCGTCCCAGCTCCACATGTGCGGGTACAGCAACGGGGCCGCGGTGGTCATCACGCCCAGGTCGTTGCCGCGCAGCAGATAGGCGGCGCGGGCGGCCAGCTGCGTGGGCGCAAAGCTCGGATCGGGTGGCATCGCATCCATAATGCGACGCCGGGCGGCATCGTGCAGATTGGACCGGGCAGATCGCTACCCTCGACGCTGTGCCGACCGCATTGATCACCGGCGCGGCCGGCGGGATCGGTTCCGCCATCGCCGCCGCGCTCGCCCCCACCCACACCCTGCTGCTGGCCGGCCGGCCGTCGGCCCGCCTGGACGCGCTCGCCGACCGCCTCGGCGCGCCCACCTGGCCGCTGGAGCTCACCGACCCGGAATCGATCGAATCCGCCACCGAGGTATTGGCCGAGCTCGATGTGCTGGTGCACAACGCCGGTGTGCTCTACCCGGGGCGGGTGGCCGAGTCCACCGCCGAACAGTGGCGGGCCACCTTCGAGGTGAACGTCACCGGCGCGGTGGCCCTGACCCTGGCGCTGTTGCCGGCGCTGCGGGCCGCCCGCGGGCACGTCGTGTTCATCAACTCCGGCGCCGGCCGCACCGTGTCGGCCGGGATGGCGGCCTACTCGGCGAGCAAGTTCGCGTTGCGGGCGTTCGCCGATTCGCTGCGCGCGGACGAACCGTCGCTGCGGGTGACGTCGGTGTTCCCGGGCCGCACCGACTCCGAGATGCAGCGCGACCTGATTGCCTACGAGGAGAAGGACTACCAGCCGGACCGGTTCCTGCGGCCGGAGACCGTCGCCGAACTCGTCGCGCACGCGGTGGCCACCCCGCCGGACGGCCATGTGCACGAGATCGTGGTCCGGCCCCGGTGAAGGTCAGGCCGGCACCATCCCGTGCGGGTCGAGCACGAACTTCTGGGCCACCCCGGAGTCGAATGCGGCGTAGCCCTCCGGCGCCTTGTCCAGCCCGATGACGGTCGCGTTCACCGCGTCCGCGATGTGGGCCTTGTCATGCAGGATGCTCATCATCAGCCCGCGGTTGTACTTCAGTACCGGGCACTGACCGGTGTAGAAGCTGTGGCTCTTCGCCCAACCCAGGCCCAGCCGCACCTTGAGCGTGCCGTGCTTGGCGTCGTCGTCGGTGCCGCCCGGATCCCCGGTCACGTACAGGCCCGGGATGCCCAGCGATCCGCCGGCGCGGGTCACGTTCATGATCGAGTTCAGCACCGCGGCGGGCTGCTCCCCCGCGCCGTGGCCGTGACCGCTGGCCTCGAATCCCACCGCGTCCACGGCGCAGTCCACCTCATCGGTGTTCAGGATGTCGGCGATCTGTTCTTCCAGCGTGGCGTCGGCGCTGATGTCGATGGTCTCGCAGCCGAAGGATTCGGCCTGCTTGAGCCGGTCGGCGTTGAGGTCGCCGACGATCACCACGGCGGCGCCGAGCAGGTGCGCCGAGTACGCCGCGGCCAGACCGACCGGCCCCGCACCGGCGACATACACCGTCGATCCGGTGGTGACGCCCGCCGTCTTGGCGCCGTGGTAGCCGGTGGGGAAGATGTCCGACAGCATGGTGAGATCGCGGATCTTGGCAAGGGCGGCATCCCGATCGGGGAACTTGAGCAGGTTGAAGTCGGCGAACGGCACCATGACGTAGTCGGCCTGCCCACCGAGCCAGCCACCCATGTCGACGTACCCGTACGCCGATCCGGCCCGGGCCGGATTGACGTTCAGGCAGATACCGGTCTGGCCCTCGCGGCAGTTGCGGCACCGCCCGCAGGCAATGTTGAACGGTACCGAGCAGATGTCTCCGACTTCGAGAAATTGGACGTCGGAACCTTTTTCGACGATCTCACCGGTGATCTCATGGCCGAGGGTCTGACCGACCGGCGCGGTGGTGCGCCCGCGAACCATGTGCTGGTCCGACCCGCAGATGTTGGTCGAGACACACTTGAGGATGACGCCGTGGTCGGCCTTGCGACTCATTCCCATCGCATCGGCGACCTCGGCGGGAACTTCGAGTTTGGGATAGGGCAATGTCTCGACGGCCACCTTGCCGGGACCCTTGTAGACGACGATCCGATTGTCAGACACGGCGCACTCCAGACTGGGCCCCGAATACCGTAAGTCGTTCTCTCAGACGGGATTTCCGCCCGCAACAGGGTGGCCCTGCGGTCCAGTATCCGCGCGCCGATATGCGCACGGGCGAATGTGTGCATATCCGCGCCGGAAACTAACCGAACGGTGGGGATTGCTCCCCGCCGCTGCGGCGGTCGATCTCAGACGACGAGGTTGACCAGCCGGCCCGGCACCACGATGACCTTCTTGGGGGTGGCGCCGTCCAGGAACGCCAGCACCTTCTCGTCGGCCAGCGCCGCCGCCTCCAGCGCCGCCTTGTCGGCGTCGGCGGCGACGGTGATCTTGCCCCGCACCTTCCCGTTCACCTGGACCGGCAATTCGACGGTGTCGTCGACCAGATAGCGCTCGTCGGCGACCGGGAACGGCCCGTGCGCCAGCGAGGTGTCGTGGCCCAGCCGGCGCCACAGTTCCTCGGCCAGGTGCGGCGCCAGCGGGGCGACCATCAGCACCAGCGGTTCGATGGCCGCGCGAGCGGCCACCCCCTCCTTGGTCAGATGGTTGGTGTACTCGATGAGCTTGGCCGCGGCGGTGTTGTTGCGCAGTGCCGCATAATCTTCCGCGACCCCGGCGATGGTCTTGTGCAGGGCGCGCAGCGTCTCCTCCGACAGCGCCTCGTGCTCGACCACCCGCTGCGCGCCGGTGGTCTCGTCGACGACGGTGCGCCACACCCGCTGCAGGAATCGGTGCGCACCGACCACGTCCTTGGTGGCCCACGGCCGCGACGCCTCCAGCGGGCCCATCGACATCTCGTAGACCCGCAGGGTGTCCGCCCCGTAGGCGTCGCAGATCTCGTCCGGCGACACCGAGTTCTTCAGGCTCTTGCCGATCTTGCCGAATTCCTGGTTGACCTCTTGGTCGTGATAGAAGAACTTGCCGTCGCGCTCGACCACTTCGGCGGCGGGCACATAGCTGCCGCGCGCGTCGGTGTAGGCAAAGGCCTGGATGTAACCCTGGTTGACCAACCGCCGGTAGGGTTCCGCCGAACTGACGAAGCCCAAGTCGTAGAGCACCTTGTGCCAGAACCGCGAATACAGCAGGTGCAGCACCGCGTGCTCGACACCGCCGACGTACAGGTCGACGCCGCCCGGGTCGTCGGGCCCGTGGATCTCCGGCCGCGGACCCATCCAGTACGCCTCGTTCTCCTTGGCGCACAGCTCGTCCGGGTTCTGGGGGTCGGTGTAGCGCAGCTCGTACCAGGAGCTGCCGGCCCACTGCGGCATCACGTTGGTGTCGCGGGTGTAGGTCCGCAGCCCATCGCCGAGGTCGAGTTCGACGTGCACCCACTCGGTGGCCTTGCCCAGCGGCGGCGACGGTTCACTGTCGGCGTCGTCCGGGTCGAAGGACACCGGCGCATAGTCCGGGATGTCCGGGAGCTCCACCGGCAGGGCCGATTCCGGCAGCGCGTGGGCGCGGCCGTCGGCGTCGTAGACGATGGGGAACGGTTCGCCCCAGTAGCGCTGCCGGGCGAACAGCCAGTCGCGCAGCTTGTATTCCACCCGGGACCGGCCGCGGCCGTCGGCCTCCAGCCGGGCCACCACCGCCTCCTTGGCCGCCGGCACGCTCAGCCCGTTCAGGTAGTCGGAGTTGACCAGCTGACCGTCGCCGGAATACGCCTGCTCCGAAACATCCCCGCCGGCAATGACTTCCACGATCGGCAAGCCGAATGCGGTGGCGAACTCCCAGTCCCGCTGGTCGTGACCGGGCACCGCCATGATGGCGCCGGTACCGTAACCGGCCAGCACGTAGTCGGCAATGAAGACGGGCACACCGGTCCCATTCACCGGATTGGTCGCATAGGTGCCCAGGAACACCCCGGTCTTGGTCTTGTTCTCCTGGCGTTCCAGATCCGACTTGGCCGCGATCGCCGCGCGGTAGGCCGCCACCGCCGCGGCCGGGGTGGCCGCGCCGTAGGTCCAGCGGTCGTCCACGCCGTCCGGCCAATCGGGCACAACCAGCGCGTCCACCAGGTCGTGCTCGGGGGCCAGCACCAGGTAGGTGGCGCCGAACAGGGTGTCCGGCCGGGTGGTGAACACCTCGACATCGCCTGCCGCGGTACCGAATTGGACCGACGCACCGGTGGACCGGCCGATCCAGTTGCGCTGCATGGTCTTGACCTTGTCCGGCCAGTCCAGCACGTCCAGGTCGTCGAGCAGCCGGTCGGAGTAGGCGGTGATGCGCATCATCCACTGCCGCAAGCGTTTCCGGAACACCGGGAAGTTGCCGCGGTCACTGCGGCCGTCGGCGGTGACCTCCTCGTTGGCCAGCACGGTGCCCAGCCCGGGGCACCAGTTGACCATCGAGTCGGCGCGGTAGACCAGCCGGTACCCGTCCACCACGTCGGCCCGCTCGGCATCCGTCAGGCTCGCCCAGTCCCGGCCGTCGGGCAGCGTCCGGGTGCCCGAGGCGAACTCGTCGACCAGTTCGGCGATGGGCCGGGCCCGCTTGAGGTCCTGGTCGAACCACGCGTTGTAGATCTGCAGGAAGATCCACTGGGTCCACTTGTAGAAGTCCACATCGGTGGTGGCGAAGCTGCGCCGGGTGTCGTGGCCCAGGCCCAGGCGCCCCAGCTGGCGCCGGAAGTTGACGATATTGGCCTCGGTGCGGGTGCGCGGGTGGGTCCCGGTCTGCACCGCGTACTGCTCGGCGGGCAGGCCGAAGGCGTCGAAGCCCAGCGCGTGCAGCACATTGCGACCGGTCATCCGGAAGTACCGGGCGTAGACGTCGGTGGCGATGTAGCCGAGCGGATGCCCGACGTGCAGGCCGTCACCGGACGGGTACGGGAACATGTCCTGGACGAACATCTTGTCCGCCGGCACCGAGCCGCCGTCGGCGGGCGCCAGCGACCCGACGGGATTCGGCACGTTGAAGGTGCCCAGGGCGTGCCACCGCTGTTGCCAGTCGGCCTCTATCGCACCGGCCAGTTCCGCGTTGTAGCGGTGGATCGGGGCGTCAACATCGGAGGCGGTCTGGGGGCCGGCCGGGGCGTCTGTCACGCCAAACAGGGTATAAGCGCCGCCGCGGGAGCCTTCGGCCACGGGTTGATAAAGGTTGCGTTGCAGAGCGGTCAGCACACGGTTGCAGCTCGATTCCGGCCCTGGTGACCACCCCGCGGGCGTGGATACAGTCGGCCCCTGACTTGGGAACGAGCAGGGGAAGGACCGACGTCAGATGAGGGAGATGGCCGACAATCCGACCGCGCGGCACCGTTGGCGGATTGTGATCGCCGGCACCGCGGCGGGGCTTGCCGGAGTGGTGGGCCTGGCAGGCAACACCGCCGGTGCCGAGCCGCTGGCGCCGCAGCCCGTGCTGCCCGCGCCGGCCACCGTCACGCAGACGGTCACCGTCGTCCCGAACGCCGGCCCGCTGGCGCCCGCGCAGGCGGCGAGCGTCCCCGCCGCCGGGCTGGCCGGCACACCGATCGCCCCAGCCGCGGTCCCCGCGCCTGCTGCGGCGGGCGCCATGATGGCCCCGGCCGGCACGGCCCCGGTGACCCAGGCGGTCACCCAGCCGGTCGCCATCCCGCTCAACCCGGACAACTCGGGCACCATCAAGGACTACCTCACGTCCAAGGGCGTGACCCTGGAGCCGCAGTCGGCCCGCGATTTCAAGGCGCTGCACATCGTGCTGCCGATGCCGCCCGGCTGGTCGCAGGTGCCCGACCCGAACGTGCCGGACGCGTTCGCGGTGATCGCCGACCGGGTCGGTGGGGACGGTCTGTACACGTCGAACGCCCAGGTGGTGGTCTACAAGCTGGTCGGCGACTTCGATCCGCGCGAGGCCATCCGGCACGGTTTCGTGGACAGCCAGCAGCTCACCGCCTGGCGTCCCACCGACGGCCGGATCTCCGTCATCAACGACGTGCCCACCTCGTGGATCGAGGGCACGTACCGCGAGAACAACATGACGCTCAACACGTCGCGGCACAACCTGATCGCCACCGCCGGGCCGGACCGCTACCTGGTGTCGCTCGCGGTGACCACCGGAGCGAGCGTGTCGGTCGCCTCCGGGGAGGCCACCGACGCGATCATCAACGGGTTCAAGGTGCTGCCACCCGGCGCCGTACCCGCCGCGGCTCCGGCCACACCCGCCGCTCCGGGGGCCGGCCCGGCTCCGGCCGCACCCGCGGTACCGGTCGTTCCGGCGGCTCCCGCGGCATCGGCAGCGCCGCTGGCCACCGGGCCGGTGGGTCCGGGTGCCGGCACGGTGGCACCGGTGGCGTTGGGCCTCCCCCGCTGACGGTTTCCGGGCGCCTCGTATCCTGGGGCGCATGCTCGTCGCCGCCGTGTTGTGTCTGTGCGCCGCGGCCGCCACGGCCGGTGTTGCCGGCTGGACGCTGACCCGCCCGCACTCCGCCGACCCCGTCCGCCAGGTGCTGCGCGCCGTGGCGCCCACTCAGTTCGCGGCGGCAGCGATGCTTGCCGCCGGCGGTGTGGTGGTCCTGGCCAAGCCCGGCTCGATGGCGCTGCTGGTGCTCGTGGTGTGCGTGCTCGGTGCGATCGGCACCGTCGCCGCCGGCTGCTGGCAGAACGCCAAGCTGGTCGCCAGGGCCGAGGCCGCCGAGGAACTCGCCAAGACGCAAGCCGGTGGCGGGTGCGCCGGATCGTGTGCGTCCTGCACCTTGTCCTGCAGCTGACTGTCCTGCAGCTGACCGCTCGGGTCAGTTCCTGCTGAGATCGATCGGGTGCGTCGCCAACATCGACAGCGGTAGCGGCTGACGCCGCAGCACCCGGGCCCACAGGTCGACCCGCGGTTCGACCAGGATGTCCGACGGCAGTGCCGACAGCACGATCCAGTCGTCGCGCTCGATCTCGCCCTCGAGCTGACCGATGGTCCAGCCGGAGTAACCGGCGAAGATCCGCACGCCTTCCACCACAGGAGCGATCGCCTCCGGATCGGCGTCCAGGTCGACCATCGCCACCCGGCCCTGCACGTGGCGCAGCCCGGGCACGTCGGTCGCGCTCATCCCGGCCCGCAGCGTCGCCAAGCACAGCGCGGAATCCCGCTTCACCGGTCCGCCGATGAACATCGTCTTGGGTTTCACCGCGAGCTTGGCCCACTGCGGCAACACGTTGTAGACCGCCGTTTCGCTGGGGCGGTTCAGCACCACCCCGAGCGTGCCGCCCTCGTTGTGCTCGACGACGTAGATGACGCTGCGCCGGAACGTCGGCTCGAGCAGATCCGTCTCGGCCAGCAGCAGGGTTCCGGCCCGCACGCGAGGTGCCGTCGGAGTCGTGTAGTCCTCCGGATCCTCTGGGTGCGCCACCTGTCCATCATGGCACCAGCGGCCGCGCGCCGGGACGAACAGGCACGGCCCGCCGGGATATTTGTAGGGTGGATTCCGGGTGCGGACGGCGACTTGGCACCGCCCGGCCCGGACAGGATCTGAAACCACATGACCGACACCCGCCCACCTGACACTGGCTGGCAGGCGGTCCGCGGCATGCCCGAATTCCGGCGGCTGCTGGAGCTGCGGGCGGTCAGCCAGTTCGGCGACGGGCTGTTCCAGGCCGGGCTGGCCGGCGCCATCCTGTTCAATCCCGAGCGCGCCGCGCGGCCGTGGGAGATCGCGCTGTCGTTCGCCGTGCTGTTCCTGCCGTATTCGGTCCTCGGCCCGTTCGCCGGCCCGTTGCTGGACCGCTGGGACCGCCGCTGGGTGCTGGTGGGCGCCAACGCCGGCCGGCTGATGCTGGTGCTGACCGTGGCAACCGCGCTGGCCGTCGACTCACCGAATCTGGTGCTGCTGCTCGGAGCGCTGATCGTCAACGGGTTCACCCGGTTCGTCTCGTCGGGGCTGTCGGCCGCGCTGCCGCATGTGGTGCCGCGCGACAAGGTGGTCGCGATGAACTCGGTGGCCACCGCGACCGCCTCGGTGGCGACCTTCCTCGGCGCGAATTTCATGCTGCTGCCGCGCTGGCTGCTCGGCGCGAATGACGCCGGGGCCTCCGTGGTGATCTTCCTGGCCGCGGTGCCCATCGCGGGCGCACTGTGGCTATCGGTGCGGTTCTCCCCCCACGTGCTCGGTCCCGACGACAGCGCCCGTGCCGTGCACGGGTCGGTGGCCTACGCCGTGTTCACCGGCTGGGCGCACGGGGCGCGCACGGTGCTGGCGGTACCGACCGTCGCCGCGACGCTGAGCGGGCTGGCCGCGCATCGGATGGCCTTCGGCATCAACACGCTGCTGGTGCTGGTGATCGTCCGGCACATCGGTGATCAGGAGGTCGCGGGTGTCGGGCTGGGCACCACCGTGCTGTTCGTCGGCGCCGCCGGTGCCGGGGCGCTGCTGGCCACGGTGCTGACGCCCGCCCTGGTCGGGCGCTGGGGCCGGTACCGCGCGGCCAACGGGGCGCTCGCGCTGGCGGCCGTCGTGCAGCTGTGCGCGGTCGTGCTCGCCGTACCGGTGATGATCGTCTGCGGCTTCATCCTGGGCGCGGCCGGACAGGTGGTGAAGTTGTGCGCGGACAGCGCCATGCAGATCGACGTCGACGACGCCCTGCGCGGGCACGTGTTCACCGTCCAGGACGCGCTGTTCTGGATGTCGTTCGTGCTGGCCGTCACGGTGGCGGCCGCGGTGATCCCGGCCGACGGCCGGTCGGCCGCGCTGGTCTGTGCCGGTGCGGTCCTCTACCTGGTCGGGCTGGCGCTGCACGCCTGGCTGGGCAGGCGCGCCAACCCGGTACAGGACCGGGGTTAGGGTTCACCCATGGCTGGAGCCGGACCGATCGTCGCCGACCTGCAGGCCGAGAGCGACGTGCTCGACGCGTTGGTCGCCGACCTGCCCGAGCAGGCCTGGCGAACCGAAACCCCCTCCCCCGGCTGGAGCATCGCGCATCAGATCGCCCACCTGTGGTGGACGGACCAGACCTCCCTGCAGGCGGTGACCGACGAAGCCGCGTTCGGGTCGGTGCTGGCCGAGGCGGCCAAGGACCCGTTGGGTTTCGTCGACGCGGCCGCCGAGCGCCTGGCTTCCACGCCCCCGGCCGAGCTGCTCGCCGGCTGGCGGTCCGACCGCGCCCGGCTGCACGATGCGTTGCGCAACGTCGAGAACGGCCGCAAGTTGCCGTGGTTCGGACCGCCGATGAGCGCCGCGTCGATGGCGACCGCCCGGCTGATGGAAACATGGGCGCACGGCCTCGACGTGGCCGACGCACTCGGGGTGCGGCGCGAGCCCACGGCGCGGCTGCGGTCGATCGCCCATATCGGCGTGCGGACCCGTGACTTCGCCTTCACCGTGCACGGCCGGACTCCGCCCGCCGCACCGTTTCACGTGAAACTGCAAGCGCCAGACGGGGATTCGTGGACCTGGGGGCCCGAGGATGCGGACCAGTCGGTGACCGGGTCGGCCGAGGATTTCTGCATGCTGGTCACCCAGCGCCGCGCCCGGGCCGAACTGGACGTGACGGCCGTCGGCGAGGACGCCGCGACCTGGCTGACCATCGCGCAGGCGTTCGCGGGGCCGCCCGGCGCCGGCCGGGGCTGAGCCTTCCTCGTGGGCCCGCCGCCCTAGACCTCGCTCGCCGAATCCGCGGCCCCGTCCCCGTCGGCATCGGTGAGCTTGACGTCCCACTGTCCGTCGCCGTCACGGTCGGCGTAGGCGGCCTGTCCCGCCAACGCCCGGTCGGCCAGCCCGTCGCCATCGGTGTCCAGCAGCCGGTCGTCCACCTGCCCGTCGGCATCGAAATCCACGACCGGACCGCCGCTCTGCTCGGCCCCGTCCAGCCCGAACCAGCGCAGCTGTCCACCCCGGGCTCCGGCATCGGCCGCCAAAGCCCATGTGCCAGAACCGTCGTCGGTGAAGTACGCGGCGCCGGCGGCCCCCACGTCGTGCACCCCGTGATCGGCCAGCCCGTCGCGGTCCAGATCGGCCAGCGCGTCGTCGACGACACCGTCCCCGTCGAGATCGAGTCCGACACCGTCGAGCAACCCGTCCCCGTCGACGTCGACCACCGGCTCCGCGGAGAACATGGAGGCGCCGCCGTCACCGTCGGCCAGGCAGTAGTCCATGCCTTTGAAGACGCATCAGCCGTGCTGCGCGTTCCACCATTTCTTGAGTTCGGCGACGGCCTCGTCGTGCTCGAGCGGTCCACGGTCCAGCCGGAGTTCCTTGAGGTACTTCCACGCCTGGCCCACCTGCGGCCCCGCCGGGATGCCGAGAATCTCCATGATCTCGTTGCCGTCCAGATCGGGGCGCACCCGCTGCAGATCCTCTTTCTCGGCCAGTTCGGCGATCCGCGCCTCCAGGTCGTCGTAATTGGCCTGCAGCCGCGCCGCCCGGCGTTTGTTGCGGGTCGTGCAGTCGGCGCGCACCAGTTTGTGCAGCCGGCTCAGCAACGGCCCGGCGTCGGTGACGTACCGGCGCACCGCCGAATCGGTCCACCGACCGGTCCCCGCCGCATCCGCATACCCGTGGAAGCGCAGGTGCAGGTACACCAGCTGGGACACGTCGTCGACCATCTGCTTGGAGTACTTCAGCGCGCGCAGCCGCTTGCGCGCCATCTTGGCGCCGACCACCTCGTGATGATGGAAGCTCACCCCGCCGTCGGGTTCGTGCCTGCGGGTGGCGGGCTTGCCGATGTCGTGCAACAGCGCCGCCCAGCGCAGCACCAGATCGGGGCCTCCCTCGGGCAAGGGGTCCTCCAGGTCAACTGCCTGGCGCAGCACCGTCAACGAATGCCAGTACACATCCTTGTGTTGATGGTGTTCGTCGATGGCCATCCGCATGTCCCCGACCTCGGGCAACACCACATCACCGAGACCGGTCTGCACCATCAGGTCCACCCCGGCGACCGGGTCGACGCCCAGCAGCAGCTTGTCCAGTTCGGCGGCCACCCGCTCGGCCGTGATCCGCTCCAGCTGCGGCGCCATGTCCAGCAGCGCCTCCAGCACCCGCGGTGCCACGGTGAATCCCAGCTGGGACACGAACCGGGCCGCCCGCAGCATCCGCAACGGGTCGTCGCCGAACGACACCTGCGGCGCCGACGGGGTGTCGAGCACCTTGGCGCGCAGCGCCGCCAGGCCGCCCAGCGGGTCGCAGAACTCGGTCGGACCGTCCGCGGTGATCCGCACGGCCAACGCGTTGACGGTGAAATCGCGGCGCACCAGATCCTCTTCGAGGCTGTCGCCGAAGCGGACCTGCGGATTGCGCGTCACCTGGTCATAACTGTCGGAGCGGAAGGTGGTGATCTCCAGCCGGTGTTCACCCTTGCCGACGCCGATCGTGCCGAACTCGATCCCGGTGTCCCACAGCGCGTCGCCCCAGCCGCGCAGCAGCTTCTGCATCTGCTCCGGCCGGGCGTCGGTGGTGAAGTCCAGGTCGGTGTACACCCGGCCGAGCAGCGCGTCGCGGACGCTGCCGCCCACCAGGTACAGCTCGTGCCCGGCGGCGGCGAACACCGCGCCAAGGTCGGCGAGCAGCGGCCGGTACCCGCTCAGCGCCACCCAGGCGCCGGCCAGCAGTTCGGCGTCGGCGGCTTCCGGGGTCGGGTGGTTCGGCACGTTCGGTGAGTCTAGTGACGACCATCCCGGCGATAACGACCCGGCGACAGCCCGGCCACGACCGGGCCAGTGTGGCGAGGACGGCATGCCGCGGCAGCTACTATCGCTTGGGTGTCGGACGGCGAACAAGCCAAACCGCGACGGCGCCGAGGGCGTCGCCGCGGCCGCCGCGCTGCCGGTCCGCCGACACCCGCATCCGAGCAGTCCGCCTCCAACGCCGACGAACCGGCCGCCGAGAAGACGCCCAGTCCGGCCAAACCCGGCCAGAACCGCCAGCAACGTCCGCCGCGGCGCGCCCAGGAACGGCTGCGCACCGTGCACGAGACCTCGGCGGGCGGACTCGTGATCGACGGTATCGACGGCCCGAAGGAAGGCCAGGTCGCCGCGCTGATCGGGCGGATCGACCGGCGCGGGCGGATGCTCTGGTCGCTGCCCAAGGGTCATATCGAGATGGGTGAGACCGCCGAACAGACCGCCATCCGCGAGGTCGCCGAGGAAACCGGCATCCAGGGCAGCGTGCTGGCCGCCCTCGGCAGCATCGACTACTGGTTCGTCACCGAGGGGCGCCGCGTACACAAGACGGTGCACCATTACCTGATGCGTTTCCTGGGCGGCGAACTCTCCGACGACGACGTGGAGGTCACCGAGGTCGCGTGGGTGCCGCTGGAGGATCTGCCGGCCCGGCTGGCCTACGCGGACGAACGCCGACTCGCCGAGGTCGCCGGCGAACTCATCGACAAGCTGCAGACCGACGGCCCCGCGGCGCTGCCCCCGCTGCCGCACAGCTCGCCGCGGCGACGACCACAGACCCATTCGCACACCAGGAACCGGCGCCAGGAGGACTCGCCGAGGCGGCGGGCGAACGGATGCGGAAACGGCCCGTGACCCCACCGGCGGTGGCGGCCCACATTCCCCTGTCGCTTCGCTCCTGCCCGCCGATCCTCCGCTTCCTCGCCGCCGTCGCGATGCTCATGCTGTTCGCCGGCCCCGCGATATCGCCGCGCGCGGCCGCGGGGGAACCCGGTTCGGCGCAGTTCCTGCAGTTGCAGATCGACCGCGTCACCCCCGACATCGTCACCACCACCAGCGACGCGGTGGTCACCGTCACCGGCACCGTGAGCAACATCGGCGACCGGCCGGTGCGCGATGTCGTCGTACGGCTGGAGCACGCCGCTGCCGTGACGGCCGCACCCGGGCTGCGCACCAATCTCTCCGGGAACCTGGACCAGTACGAACCGGTGGCCGACTTCATCACGGTGGCACCGGAATTGGAGCGCGGGCAGCAGGTCCCGTTCACCCTGAGCTATCCCGTGCGGGCCGACCGGCTGCCGTCGCTGCGCATCGACAAACCGGGCGTCTACCCGGTGTTGGTGAACGTCAACGGCACCCCCGACTACGGCGAGCCGGCCCGCCTCGACGACGCCCGCTTCCTGCTCCCGGTGCTCGGCGTGCCGGCCGACCCGACGGACAGCGCAGGCCCGGCGGACGGGGCCGCCGCGCTCGGCGCCGTCGTCGCACCCGACACCACCAAGCCGGTGGCCACCACGGTGCTGTGGCCGCTGGCCGACCGGCCCCGGCTGGCCGCCGGCATCCCCGGCGGCACCACACCGGTGCGACTGATCGACGACGACCTGGCCACCTCGCTGGCCTCCGGCGGCCGCCTGGACACCCTGCTGTCGGCGGCCGACTTCGCGACCAGCCCCGAGGTCGATCCGGACGGCACGGTGCGCACCGCGCTGTGCCTGGCGGTGGACCCGGACCTGCTGGTCACCGTGAACGCGATGACCGCGGGCTATGTGGTCAGCACCGAGCCCGACGGCGGCATGGGCGCGCTCACCCGGCCCGGCACCGGCAAGGACGCGGCGGTGGATTGGCTCAATCGGCTCAAGGTGCTGGCGCAGCGGACGTGTGTGACCTCGACGGTGTACGCCCAGGCCGATCTGGACGCCCTGGACCGGGTGGGGGACGCCGCGTTGAACGGCGCCGCCGTCGCCTCGGCGGCCGATATCGTCGACCAGATTCTCGGGGTGAAGTCGGTACGCGGCGCGACCCTGCTCGGGGACGGCCCGTTGACCCAGCGGGCGGTCCAGCTCCTCGGCACCCAGGGCCCGACCGTCGCGATCGCCGCCGCCCCGCTGACCGGTGCCGGCTCCGACCCGGTGGCGTTGCAACCGCGCCGCGACGCGCCGCAGGTGGTCACCGCCCCGTTCGATCCCATGGTGGGCGCCGCGCTGGCCGGCGCCGGTACCGATCCGCAGACCCCGACCTACGTCGATTCGTCGCTGACGATCCCGCTCAAACACGACTCCGCGGTGGCCCGCCTGCAGGATGCGCTGGGCGCGCTGCTCTGGCGCGGCCTGCGCCCGGACAGTGAGCCGCGCACCCAGATCGTCATGCCGCCGCTGGGCTGGAATCTGCGGCCGGACGAAGCCCAGGCGGTGTTCAGCGCGATCTCCAGCGCCATCCGCGCCGGGCTGGCGGTGCCGCGACCGCTGCCCGCCCTGATCGCCGAGACCACGGCCGCAGCGCCGCCGGTGGACAGCCCCCCACCGGCCATCGACGCCAACCCGCGCGCCCGGTTCGACGACGACGTCATCGCCGGCATCGGCCTGACCACCGCGCGGTTGTGGCAGCTCACCTCGGCGCTGACCACCGACCAGCAGACCGGACTGACCGGCGCGGCCTACACCGCGCCGCTGCGTGAGGACATGCTGCGCGCGCTGAGCCAGACGGTACCGCCCGACGCGCGTAACGGGCTTGCGCAGCAACGGCTTTCGACGGTCACCCGGACGGTGTCCGACATCGTGCATGCGGTGACCATCGTCAACCCCGGCGGCTCCTACACCCTGGCGACCGAACGCAGCCCGCTGCCGCTGGCCCTGCGCAACGACCTGCCGGTGCCCATCCGGGTGCGGCTGCACATCGACGCCCCGCCCGGGATGACGGTGACCGACCCGGGTGAGATCGAACTGCCGCCCGGCTATCTGCCGCTGCGCGTCCCGATCGAGGTGCACTTCACCCAGCGCGTCGCCGTGGACGTCGGGTTGAGCACCGTCGACGGGATGCCACTGGGTGAGCAGGTCCGGCTGTCGGTGCACTCCAACGCCTACGGCAAGGTGCTGTTCTTCATCACCCTGACCGGAGGGGTGATCCTTGCGCTGCTGGTCGGCCGGCGCCTCTGGCACCGGTTCCGCGGCCAGCCCGACCGCGCCGATCTGGTGCCGCCGACCCGGGTCCACCGGCCCGATCCGCTCGACACCGCGCTGGCCCACGCCCCTGACGACGACCGATGAACGCACCGCAACGCGCCTCCCGCGGGTCCGCTGCAGTCCCGCGCAAGGAACTGTCGGATTCGGCCGTGGTGTCCCGGTCCTGGGGCATGGCGTTCGCCACCCTGGTCAGCCGGATCACCGGCTTCTTCCGCATCGTGCTGCTGGCCGCCATCCTCGGCGCGGCGCTGTCGAGCTCCTTCACCGTGGCCAACCAACTGCCCAATCTGGTGGCCGCCCTGGTGCTGGAGGCCACGTTCACCGCCATCTTCGTGCCGGTGCTGGCCCGTGCCGAACGCGACGACGCCGATGGCGGAACGGCTTTCGTGCGCAGACTGGTCACCCTGGCCACCACCCTGCTGCTGATCGCCACGATCGTCTCGGTAGCCGCCGCGCCGCTGCTCGTCGATCTGATGCTGGGCGGCGATCCGCAGGTGAACCGGCCGCTCACCACCGCGTTCGCGTATCTGCTGCTGCCGCAGGTCATCTTCTACGGCCTGACGTCGGTGTACATGGCAATCCTGAACACCCGCAACGTGTTCGGACCACCGGCCTGGGCGCCGGTGGTCAACAACGTCGTCGCCATCGCCACCCTCGGGCTGTATCTGCTGGTGCCCGGCGAACTGTCGCTGGACCCCGTCGAGATGGGCAACGCCAAGCTACTGGTCCTCGGCATCGGCACCACGCTGGGCGTCGTCGCGCAGGCGGCGGTGTTGCTCGTCGCCATCCGGCGGGAGCGGATCAGCCTGCGGCCGTTGTGGGGTGTGGACGACCGGCTCAAGAAGTTCGGCACGATGGCCGCCGCGATGGTGCTGTACGTGCTGATCAGCCAGATCGGTTTGATCGTCGGCAACCAGATCGCCAGCGCGGCCGCCGCCTCCGGCCCGGCGATCTACAACTACACCTGGCTGGTGCTGCAACTGCCGTTCGGGATGATCGGCGTCACCGTGCTGACCGTGGTGATGCCCCGGCTGTCCCGCAACGCCGCCGCCGAGAACGGCCCGGCGATCCTGGCCGATCTGTCGCTGGCCACCCGGCTGACCATGATCACCCTGATCCCGATCGTGGCGTTCATGACCGTCGCCGGACCCGCGATCGGCTCGGCGCTGTTCGCGTACGGCAATTTCGGCGCGACCGACGCCGGGTACCTCGGTATGGCGATCACCCTGTCCGCGTTCACCCTCATCCCCTACGCGCTGGTGCTACTGCAGCTGCGGGTGTTCTACGCCAGAGAGCAGCCGTGGATCCCGATCGTGCTGATCCTGGTGATCACCGCCGTCAAGATCGTGGCCTCGGTGCTGGTCGGACACCTGGTGACCGACCCCGAACTGGTCGCCGGGTACCTCGGACTGGCCAACGGGCTGGGTTTCCTGGCCGGGGCCACCATCGGCCACGTGGTGCTGCGGGCCAACCTCGCACCGCTGCTGCCGCCCAGGGCCGGCGGGCTGATCAGCGTCGACGTGGTGCGCACCATCCTGGTGACGATCGCCGGGTCGATGGTCGCGGGGCTGGTGGCGCACGTGGTGGACCAACTGCTCGGCGTCGAGAAGCTCACCGAGCACGGTGGTGCGGCCGGCTCGCTGCTGCGGCTGCTCATCCTCGGCATCATCATGCTGCCGATCATCGCCGGTGTACTGCTGGCCGCCCGGGTACCCGACGCCCAGGCCGCGCTGCGTGCGGTGCGGCGCCGGCTGGGACGCGCGCCGGCCGCACCCGTCGTGCCGCCTCCGCGCGTTATCTCCCAGCGGCCGGTCCCGCGGGTCAATTACCCTGACCAGAGGAATTCGTACACATCGCAGCGTCCCGCCGGGGCGGGCACACGGAAAGGACACATGGTGGCCGACCAACCCGGAAGCGGGTTCCCGCCAGGCGCTGACGGACCTGCCGAGGCGGGTACCGGCGCCGGTCCCACCACGCGGATTCCTCGGGCCGATGCCGGTGAGTTCCAGCCGGACATCCCCGCGCGGCCGGCCGCCGACTACGGCGGCGACCCCACCCGCGAGCAGTTGCCGTTCGATCCGCCCCGCGAGCCCGCGATCGAGACCGCCACACCCGGGTCCCGCCTGCCGGGTGAGGAAGATGTCCACCTGATCCCCGGCGCGATCATCGCCGGCGGCCGGTACCGGCTGCTGGTCTTCCACGGCGGGCCGCCGCACCTGCAGTTCTGGCACGCCCTGGACACCGCGCTGGACCGGCAGGTGGCGCTGACCTTCATCGACCCGGACGGCCAACTGCCCGACAGCGAAGTGCAGGACATCCTCGCCCGCACGTCGAAGCTCAGCAAGATCAACTCGCCCGGCATCGCCCAGATCCTCGACGTCGCGCGCACCGCGACGGGCGGGCTGGTGGTCGCGGAATGGATCCGCGGCGGCTCGCTGGCCGAGGTGGCCGAGACCGCACCGTCGCCGATCGGCGGGGCCCGGGCCATCCAGTCGCTGGCGGCCGCGGCCGAGGCGGCGCACCGGTCCGGGGTGGCGCTGTCGATCGACGATCCCAGCCGGGTCCGGGTCAGCATCGAGGGCGATGTGGCGCTGGCGTTTCCCGCCACGCTGCCGTCGGGCACCCCCGAGGACGACATCCGCGGGATCGGCGCCGCCCTGTACGCGCTGTTGGTCAACCGCTGGCCGCTGCCGGAAGCCGGGGTGCACAGCGGCCTGGCCCCGGCCGACGTGGACGGCGCCGGCCAGCCCGTCGAACCGCGCTCGGTGGACCGCGACATCCCGTTCCAGATCTCGGCCGCCGCGGCGCGAGCCGTGCAGGAAGGCGGCGGCATCCGCAGCGCCCCCACCCTGCTGAACCTGCTGCAGCAGGCCACCGCCGTCGCCGACCGCACCGACTACATCGCGCCCGTCGACGGTGCCGGCGCGGCCGCACCGGCACGGCCGTTCAGCGCCGTGGCCGCCGGCGACCCGGACACCGTGGCCCGCCGCCGGAAGGGTCTGATCATCGGCCTGTCCGCGGCCGGGGTGATCGTGGTGATCGCCCTGGTCGTGCTGGCCTCGGTGCTCAATCGGATCTTCGGTGACGTCGGTGGCTCCCTGGACAAGCAGGAGCTGGGACTCAACGCCCCCACCAGTTCGTCGAGTTCGGCCGACGGCGACGTGGTCAAGCCCGTGCGGGCCACGGTCTATTCGCCCGAGGGCGAGGCCGATGAACCGACCCTGGCCGGGCTTGCCATCGACGGCAACCCGGCGACGGTGTGGCCCACCGATACCTATTCCGATCCGAACCCGTTCCCGAACTTCAAGAACGGGGTCGGCCTGATGCTGCAGCTGTCCCAGCCCACCACGCTGGCATCGGTGACCGTCGACGTCACCAGCACCGGCACCGCCGTGCAGATCCGGTCGGCACAGTCGGCGAATCCGGCCAAGCTGGAGGACACCACCGTTCTGGCCCCGGCCACCCCGCTGAAGAAGGGGTCCAACACCATCACCATCCCGAACGCGTCCCCGACGTCGTATGTATTGGTGTGGATCTCGACGCTGGGCACGGTGGACGGTAAGAACCGCAGCGACATCTCCGAGATCACCCTCAAGGCCAAGTCCTGACGGTTATCCCCAACCTGTGCATATTCAATGCGCTGGTCAGCGCCTTTTTGACACAGGTGCCAGAAGAACTGTAATGAGGGGTTCCGCCGCCTCCATAGGGTTCGGCTGTGGAGAATTTCGGGGGGAATTCCGGCCGGCAGCGCACCGACGCACAGCTGCTCGCCGCGCACGTCGCCGGTGACCGTTTCGCGTTCGAGGAGCTGTTCCTCCGCTACCGGCGGCCGTTGTACCGGCTGGCGCGCTTCACCACCCGCAGTCCGGAGGATGCCGGGGACGCGCTGCAGGAGGCGATGCTGTCGGCGCATTGTGCCGCCGCGACGTTCCGGCACGGGTCGTCGGTCAGCAGCTGGCTGCACCGCATCGTGCTCAACGCCTGCCTGGACCGGTTGCGGCGACGCAAGGCTCGCCCCACGTCACCGCTGGAGGATGACGTCTGGCCGGTGGACGACGAGACGGCGCAGGTGGACACCGCGATCGTGGTGGAGCGGGCGCTGATGCGGCTGCCCGTCGAGCAGCGGGCCGCCGTCGTCGCGGTGGACATGCAGGGCTTTTCGGTCGCCGAGACGGCCAGCATGCTGGGCGTCGCCGAGGGCACCGTCAAGAGCCGACGGGCCAGGGCGCGCGCGACACTGGCGCACGTGCTGGCCGAGCGCACCGTGCCGGCCGCGCCATGATGGACGGGTGCACGGTGCCCAACCAGCGGACGCGATCGGCGACGAGCCGGCCGGACCCGCCCATGCCGCGCGGCCGCTGCGTTGGCGACGCACGGCGCTGGTGTGCGGCGTGGCCGCCGTGCTGGCCGGTCTCGGGCTCGGCGCGGTGGCGCTGAGCGATACGTCGGCACCGCCACGCAGCGCCGGGCCGACGGCCCAGCAGATCACCGTCGCGCACCGGCCAGCGCCGATGCCGCTGTCCCGAGCAGACATCCTGGCCCTGCTGGGCCGGCCCGCCGATCTGGGCGCACTGGCCGAGCCGCAGCGCTGGGCAGCCTGCCTACGCGGGCTGCGCCGGGATCCGGCGCAGCCGATCCTGGGGGCCACTCCCGTCACGGTGGCCGGGCGGCCGGCGGTGGTGGTGGTGTTCCCCGGGACGCGCCCCACCGACGTGCAGGCCGTCACGTTGGACACCGGTTGCGACGCGGCACACGGCGCCACCCTCGCCGAGACCACGCTGCCCCGGCCCTGACTGCCACCACCGCAACGCGCCCCCGGGAACAGTGGGGCCTACCCTGATGTTTGAACTCACGCCGGTTTCACACGGCAGAAAGGCCTCGCACCCACGATGTCAAGCTCATCCGAGATCCACGACGTGATCATCATCGGCTCGGGACCGGCCGGTTACACGGCCGCGGTGTACACCGCCCGCGCACAACTGAAGCCAGTGGTGTTCGAGGGCATCCAATTCGGTGGGGCGTTGATGACCACCACCGAGGTCGAGAACTATCCCGGTTTCCGGGAGGGCATCACCGGCCCGAACCTGATGGACGAGATGCGCGAGCAGGCGCTGCGGTTCGGTGCCGACCTGCGCATGGAGGACGTCGACGCGGTCGACCTGTCCGGCCCGATCAAGAAGGTGACCGTCGGTGACGAGACGCACCAGGCCCGCGCGGTGATCCTCGCCATGGGCGCCGCGGCCCGTCACCTCGGCGTGCCCGGCGAGCAGGAGCGCATCGGTCTCGGCGTGAGCACCTGCGCCACCTGTGACGGGTTCTTCTTCCGCGACCAGGACATCGCGGTCATCGGTGGCGGTGACTCGGCGATGGAGGAGGCCACGTTCCTGACCAGGTTCGCACGCAGCGTCACCCTGATCCACCGCCGCGACGAGTTCCGCGCGTCCAAGATCATGCTGGAGCGCGCGCAGGCCAACGAGAAGATCACGTTCCTCACCAACACCGCGGTCACCGAGATCGAGGGTGACCCGAAGGTCACCGGAATCCGGTTGCGGAACACGGTGACCGGCGAGGAATCCAAGCTTCCGGTGACCGGTGTGTTCGTCGCGATCGGGCACGACCCGCGCTCGGAACTGGTGCGCGGTCAGGTCGACCTGGACGACGAGGGCTATGTCAAGGTGCTCGGACGCAGCACCGCGACCTCGGTCGAAGGTGTCTTCGCCGCAGGCGATTTGGTGGACCACACCTACCGGCAGGCCATCACCGCCGCCGGTTCGGGCTGTTCGGCCGCCATCGACACCGAGCGTTGGCTGGCCGAAAACTACGCTGCCGCAACGGTTTAGGCATTCCCAACTCGATCAGGAGGATCACATGAGCGAAGATTCCGCTACCAGCACCGTCACCGACGCCTCGTTCGGCCAGGATGTGCTGTCCAGCTCCACCCCGGTGTTGGTGGACTTCTGGGCCACCTGGTGCGGTCCGTGCAAGATGGTCGCCCCGGTGCTCGAGGAGATCGCCAAGGAGAAGACCGGCGATCTGCGGGTGGCCAAGCTCGACGTGGATGCGAACCCGGAAACCGCCCGTGATTTCCAGGTGGTGTCCATCCCCACGATGATCTTGTTCAAGGACGGCGAGCCGGTGAAGCGTATCGTCGGGGCGAAGGGCAAGGCCGCCCTGCTCCGGGAGATTGCCGAGCACATCTAACAGGTAACGCGCAGTCACTCTGCACCCCGGGGTTTTCCGGATTTTGGCGCGTATCTGCGACAATGCTGTCAGTCCGTCCAGCAGTCGTCGGCACGTGTCCGGCTGCAGCGCATCTGAAAGGCCAGGTATGTCGATACTGCGTCGAGGTGACCGGGGCGCAGCGGTCACCGAGATCAGGGCGGCGCTGGCTGCGCTGGGACTGCTGGACAATCCCGACGCGGATCTGTCCACCGGCAAGCACATCGCCCTGGACGTGTTCGACGACGAACTGGACCACGCGGTCCGGGCCTTCCAGCAGCACCGCGGTCTCCTGGTCGACGGCATGGTCGGCGAGGCCACCTTCCGCGCCCTGAAGGAGGCGTCCTACCAACTGGGCGCCCGCACCCTGGCCCACCAGTTCGGTGCGCCGATGTACGGCGACGACGTGGCGACCCTGCAGGCCCGGCTCCAGGACCTCGGGTTCTACACCGGCTTGGTGGACGGCCATTTCGGTCTGCAGACGCACAACGCCCTGATGTCCTACCAGCGCGAGTACGGATTGTTCCCGGACGGCATCTGCGGCCCGGAAACGTTGCGCTCCTTGTATTTTCTCGGCTCCCGGGTCACCGGCGGCTCGATCCACGCGATCCGCGAGGAGGAGCTGGTACGCCGGTCCGGCCCCCAGCTGTCCGGCAAGCGCATCATCATCGATCCGGGGCGCGGTGGCGGCGACCACGGGCTGATCCTGCAGGGCCCCGACGGTCCGATCAGCGAAGCGGACATCCTGTGGGACTTGGCAAGTCGTCTCGAAGGCCGGATGACGGCGATCGGGATGGACACCTTCCTGTCCCGGCCGGTCGGCCGCAGCCCCTCGGATGCCGAACGGGCGGCCACCGCCAACACCGTCGGTGCCGACCTGATGATCAGCCTGCGCTGCAGCAGTCATGTGAGCCCGGCCGCCAGCGGGGTGGCCTCGTTCCACTTCGGCAATTCGCATGGATCGGTGTCCACCATCGGCCGCAACCTCGCCGACTTCATCCAGCGGGAAGTGGTGGCGCGCACCGGTTTACGTGACTGCCGTACCCACGGCCGGACCTGGGATCTGCTGCGCTTGACCAGAATGCCGACTGTGCAGGTCGATTTGGGCTACATCACCAATGCGCACGACCGACAGTTGTTGGCTTCCAGCGCAACTCGTGACGCCATCGCCGAAGGCATGCTGGCCGCGGTCAAACGCCTCTACCTGTTGGGCAAGAACGACCGCCCCACCGGCACCTTCACCTTCGCCGAACTGCTGGCCCACGAACTCTCGGTCGAGCAGGCCGGCCGGGTCTCCCCCAGCTAGTCGCGACCCGTCGTCACCCGCACGGCACCGCCCCGATCGGTACCTCGATGCGGGCCGACTCCAGCAGGCGCTCCAGTGCGGCCTCCACATCGGCCTTCCAGCCGAGACCCTGCTCCAGCTCGAGCCGCAGGCGCGGCACGTACGGGTGCGGCGCCACCACTTCGAATCCGGCCTCGGCCAACAGCTCTACGTCGATGATGCACTGTTCGGGGCTGCAGTCGCCGAGTACCTCGATGACCGGCTGCAGATCCGCGGGTACGGCCGCCGGATCGACCGTGAGCACCGCCGGTGTCCGGCCGAAGGCCTCCAGTGCGCGCACACCGCGGCGCACCAGATCGGCGACCACCGCGGCGATCAACCCGCGCGGCAGTACCCCGGCCTCATCGCAGGCATCGACACCCAACGAGGTCAGCAGGACCGCGTCGGCGCTGACCGGTCCGGTGGGAAAGCGCCGCGCCCGCGGCACCGCCCCCGGCGGGGCGTAGAAGGCATAGCCCAGACAGGCCGACTCCCCCAGCAACTCGGGCGCCATCTCGCGCCGGCCGGGCTCGGGTGCGCACTCGACGGCGATCTGCCCGCACGACCCCCACTCCAGCATGACCATGGACAGCCAGGCTTCTTTCTCGAATTCCGGGTCGGCCAGGTGGTCGTCACCACCCACGGTCGACGGATCGACCTCCCAGAACACGCACCGCCGGGCATGCTTGGGCAGCTGATCGAACGCCTCCAGCCGGAGCGGCGTGATTCGCGATGACACTTCGACCCCCGACTCTCACAAACTCCCGGCACATGATGGCATGACCGGCTCGGCTGCCCTTCCAGAATACGAGAGCGCGCCACGCGCGGCCCAGATCCGGCCGGTTTGCCGTCCGAAATCGATCCGATTCCGAAAGCTGCTGCTGCACAACACATCTCCGCCGAACGAGGCGCTCGCCCCGACCGTCCGATGATCGAGTGTCACAGTGACGTAATTCGCCGTTGTCCCTGGGTCAGGCACTGCAGCGCCCAATTCGGCTCATCACGGCTTGCTGGCGTTCATCAGGTCGACGATGCGCTGCAGATCGTCCACCGACCCGAACTCGACGACGATCTTGCCCTTGCGCTTACCCAGGCTCACCGTCACCCGGGTGTCGAAGGCCGTCGACAGCTGTTCGGCGACGTCCTGCAGTCCCGGCATCTGGATCGGCTTGCGGCGCGGAGCCGGCGGATCTGCGGGGCCGTTCCGGTTGGCCAGCGTGACGGCCTCCTCGGTCGCGCGCACCGATAGTCCCTCGGCGACGATGCGCGCCGCGAGTTCCTCCTGCTGCTCCGGTCCGCCTTCCAGCGCCAGCAAGGCGCGGGCGTGACCGGCCGACAGCACGCCGGCCGCCACCCGGCGCTGCACGGCGATCGGCAGACGCAGCAGCCGGATCATGTTGGAGATGAGCGGGCGGGAGCGCCCGATGCGTACCGCCAGTTCGTCGTGCGTCACGCCGAACTCCTCGAGCAGCTGCTGGTAGGCCGCCGCCTCTTCCAGTGGATTCAGCTGCGCCCGGTGGATGTTCTCCAGCAGGGCGTCGCGCAGCATGTCACCGTCGGCGGTCTCCCGGACGATGGCCGGGATGACGGCCAACCCGGCTTCCTGGGAGGCCCGCCACCGCCGCTCCCCCATCACCAACTGGTACCGGGCGCCGTCTCCGTTGCCGGGCAGCTCGCGAACCACGATGGGCTGCATGACGCCGAACTCCTTGATGGAGTGCACCATCTCGGCGAGTGCTTCTTCGTCGAACACCTGGCGCGGCTGACGCGGGTTGGGCTCGATGAGTTTCGGATCGATCTCCCGGTACACCGCGCCGAATTCCGAGACGGCGGCCGGCGGGGTGTTCGGCGCCGTGTCGGCGCTCGGTCCACCGAGCAGCACATCGGCGGCCGCACTGCCCATCTTGGTGCCCAGCGGGTCGGCGTCGGCGGGACCGGTCGGGATCAGCGACGCCAGACCGCGTCCCAGTCCGCTGCGTTTCTTGGCCGGTTGGTTCATCCTTGTGCCCTCCGCTGCTCGCCGTCCTGCCCGCGCCGTGCAATCTCGCGACTGGCGTCGAGATAGCTCATCGCGCCACGTGAACCGGGATCGTAATCCAGGATGGTCATCCCGTAGCCGGGGGCCTCGGAGACCTTCACGCTGCGCGGGATCACCGTCTTGAGCACCTTGTCACCGAAGTGTGCGCGCACATCCTCGGCCACCTGATCGGCCAACCGGGTGCGCCCGTCGTACATGGTCAGCACCACGGTGGTGACGTCCAGTTCGGGATTCAGATGCGCCTTCACCATCTCGATATTGCGCAGCAGCTGGCCCACCCCTTCCAGCGCGTAGTACTCGCACTGGATGGGGATCAACACCTCCGGGGCGGCGACGAGCGCGTTGATGGTGAGCAGGCCCAGCGACGGCGGGCAGTCGATGAAGACGTAGTCGAAACTGTGCTGTTTCAGTTCGGCCAGCGCGGTCCGCAGCCGGCCTTCCCGAGCCACCATGCTGACGAGTTCGATCTCGGCGCCGGCCAGATCGATGGTGGCCGGCACACAGAACAGTCGCTCGTTGTGCGGGCTGCGCTGCAGGGCGGTGTGCAGCGGGATCTCGCCGATCAACACCTCGTACGACGACGGGGTGCCCTGCCGGTGCTCGATCCCCAAGGCGGTGCTCGCGTTGCCCTGCGGATCGAGATCGATCACCAACGTCTGCAGCCCTTGCCGGGCCAGTGCGGCCGCGATGTTCACCGCGGTGGTCGTCTTGCCGACCCCGCCCTTCTGGTTCGCGATGGTGAAGACGCGCTGGCGTTGGGGCTTCGGCAATCCGCCCTCGCGATTGTGCAGCAGCCGGGTGGCCCGCTCGGCCTCGGCGGCGATCGGTGTATCGATGCCCGGGTCGCCCCGCCAGGTGCCGGCACCGTCGGGGGTCCACGTTTCACGTGAAACATCGGCGCCGTCGGGCGGCTGTGCCGGTCCCGCTGTCATCGCTTCCTCCTGCCGGATCGTGCCGGGCGATCCGCTCGCTGACCGCGCGTGGCCGCGACCACGGTTGCGGGTGGATTCAAATAGTCCACGCCACATCTCACCACCCTTACGTCGGTGGCACCAAGCGAACGCAGCGTCCGCTCGTGCTCACTGATTTCCGACTCGGCGCGCTCGCCTTTGAGTGCCAGCATGCGGCCGCCGACACGCAGCAGCGGCATGCTCCACCGAGTCAACTTGTCCAATGAGGCGACCGCTCGCGAGGTCACCGTGTCCAACTCCCCCACCTCATCACGCACCGCCGGATCCTCCGCCCGACCCCGCACCACCGTGACGTCCAGCCCGAGTTCAGCGACCACCTCGCGGAGGAACTCGCTCCGGCGCAGCAGCGGTTCGACCAGAACCACCCGCACGTCCGGGCGAGCTATCGCCAAGGGAATTCCGGGCAACCCGGCGCCACTGCCGATATCCCCGACGCGCTCGCCCGAACGCATCAACTCGGCAATCGCACCGCTGTTGAGAAGGTGGCGCTCCCATAGGCGATCGACCTCGGACGGTCCGATCAAGCCCCACTCGATCCCGGCGCCGGCCAGAATCTCGCCGTACCGGTGCGCCAGATCGAGGCGCTCGCCAAAGCACAAGGCCGCCGACTGGGGAGCCGGACTCAGTTCGCCATGTTTCACGTGAAACATCCTCCGGATGACCCAGGCCGACGGCCTTGATTGTGTCGCTCGGAACTACATCCCTGTAATTCAGGCCGGCAGAACGACGACGCGGCGGGAGGGCTCGGCGCCCTCGCTCTCGCTGCGCACCCCGCCCACGGCGGCCACGGCGTCGTGCACGATCTTGCGCTCGAACGGCGTCATGGGCGACAGCTCCTCGCGCTCCCCCGAGGCGGCCACCCGGCGCGCCACCTTGTCGCCCAGCGCCGCCAGCTCGTCACGACGACGACGACGCCAGCGTGCGATGTCCAGCATCAGCCTGCTGCGCTCGCCGGTCTTCTGGTGCACCGCCAGCCGGGTCAACTCCTGCAGCGCGTCGAGCACCTCGCCCTTGCGGCCGACCAACTTGTTCAGGTCGCTGCCGCCGTCGATGCTCACCACGGCACGGTCGCCCTCGACGTCGAGGTCGATATCGCCGTCGAAGTCCAGGAGGTCCAACAGCTCCTCCAGATAGTCACCCGCGATCTCACCCTCGGCGACGAGTCGCTCCTCGAGATCGTCCGAGCCCACGGTGTCGGTATCCGCCGCGACCGTGTCCTCGGTGCGCTCGGTGGTTTCGGCATCAGTCATATCGTCTTCTCCTTACTCTGCCGGTCCGGCGTCCGGAACCATTCGTTCCGTCGTCTGGCCGTCCGACTTGGCTTGTTCGCGTCGATCCGCGCAGCGGGGTCAGCGCTTGGGTTTTCGGTTCGGCCGTGCGCCCGGTCGCGGCGTCTTGTTCGACGCGCTGCCACCTGCGCCGCCGCCGTCTGTCTTGGACGGTGAGTCCTCGACCGAATCGTCCACCGCACCGTCTGCGTCCACCCCGTCCACGACGGCGTCGGACTTCGTGATCTCCTGCGCCGCCTTCTTGGCCCGATTGGGCTTCTTGCCCGGCGCGGGGGCGTTCGCCGCGCGCCGCGCGATGGCCTCCTGCTTCTTGGCCTCTTCTTCCTTCTCGATCCTGCCGAACACGTAGTGCTGCTGACCGAAGGTCCAGATGTTGTTGGCGAACCAGTACAGGATGATGGCCAGCGGCAGGAACGGACCACCCACCACGACACCCAGCGGAAAGACGTACAGCGCCAGCTTGTTCATCATCGCGGTCTGCGGATTCGCGGCCGCTTCCGGGCTCTGCCGGGCCACCGAGGCGCGGCTGTTGAAGTAGGTCGCGATGCCGGCCAGGATCATGATCGGCAGGCCGACCCCGATCACCGCGGCACGGTTGAATTCGGTGAACGCGTCCAGACCGGTGGTCTGGATCATGGTGGCGCCCAGCGGCGCACCGAACAGGTTCGCGTCCAGGAAGTGCGCGACGTCGGCCGGGCTGAAGACGTAGTTCCCTGTCGCCCGGTTCTGCTCGACGGTCAGGTGGATCTGGCCGAAGCCACCCTGGGTCCGGTTGAACGACCGCAGCACGTGGAACAGCCCGAGGAACACCGGGATCTGAGCCAACATCGGCAGGCAGCCGAGAATCGGATTGAACCCGTGTTCCTTCTGGAGCTTCTGCATCTCCAGCGCCATCTTCTGGCGGTCCTTGCCGTACTTCTTCTGCAGCGCCTTGATCTGCGGCTGCAGCTCCTGCATCTGCCGCGTGGTGCGGATCTGGCGGACGAACGGCTTGTAGAGGATCGCGCGCAGCGAGAACACCAGGAACATCACCGACAACGCCCAGGCGAAGAAGTTCGACGGGCCGAGCACCAGCGCGAACAGCTTGTACCAGACCCACATGATGCCCGACACCGGGTAATAGATGATGTCCAGGCTGAACCAGTTAAACAAGAGAATCGCTCCTGACGACTTCCGCTGAGGTTGCCCCGGCGCAGTGTTGGCACCGCTCGGGTATCGGATCCCATCCGCCGCGATGCCATGGCCCACATTTGGCCAGCCGCACCACGGCCAACCATCCGCCGCGGATCAGGCCCCATTCGGTCAAGGCATCGACGGCGTACGCACTACAAGTCGGGGTGAAACGGCACGTGGGTAGCCGCAACGGCGACACCATCGTGCGGTAGAGCTGGATGACGAAGATGACGCTCCGGGCAGCGCGGCCCGTCACGATCCGGCTCCGGCCGTGATCCGGGTGCGTTTGAGAGCCGCGCGCAACTCCGACTCCAGACGCGCGGACTGCGCATCGCGGCTGCCCGGCAGCGCACGGATGACCACCCGGTCCGAGGTGTCCAGGTCGTCGAGCATCGTGCGCACGACATGACGAAGCCGCCGGGACACCTGGTGCCGTTGCACCGCGTTCCCGACGGACTTGGACACGACGAAACCGATCTTGGGGCCGTCAGTCAGGTCACCGGCGTCGCCACGCAATGCGTGCACGACGAGGTCGGGCTGAGTTGCCCGCACGCCTTGACGAACCGTGACACCGAAATCAGTCGACCGGGTCATCCGGTTTCGGGCCGGAAGCACCGCCCTGAGCCCTGATCGAATCAGGCAGTCAGAGAACGGCGACCCTTGCCGCGCCGAGCCGACACGATGGCGCGCCCGGCACGGGTACGCATCCGCAGACGGAAACCGTGCACGCGGGCCCGGCGGCGGTTGTTCGGCTGGAAAGTCCGCTTGCCCTTGGCCACGGCTGTTTCTCCTTGTTACATATGGGGTGACCACAACCACACCGCCACGAGAATCCCGTGCCGATGCGACCACGGCCACCATGGGTAAGCTCGTCGATCTCATGTACTAACCGGCGCGGTCCCCGGTTACCCGGGTCGCAGCCGTATCACCACGTGCGGGCGACTGCTCGAGGGTACTGACGAGATTTCCCTGGGTCAAACCTCGTCCCCGCGCCGCATCCCCGGCTTCGCACGACCATGTTCCTCGCCGGTTCCTCCCCGTCCGACTGCCCTTCCGGAATCGCCTGTGCAATCACAAAAGTCACACGCGTCACCAACATTACGGTGCCGGCCAGGTACCTCCCGGCAATGTTGCAGAACGGTTGGCACTGCGAGAGAAAACTGTTAGCTTCTGGCAATGCCGTTTCGACACCGAGGCGGCGCCGGACACCAGAGCGAGGACAACCGCCGGCCGAGAGCCCACACGCCACAGCGCACGTGACGAGCTCCGACACACGTTTTCCACGCCGAACACACAACGCGATAACCACGGCTGGCCACTCTCCACAGACTGTGGATAACTATGTGGACAGTTTGTCGTCGTCGCTCCTGGGCGATGCCCAGGCCAGCCACAAGGGGGTAAGCGTCGTTGGCCGCCGACCCCGATGCCTCGTTCGGGACGATTTGGAACAACGTCGTCGCCGAACTCACATCCGCCCTGACGCCGCAGCAGCGCGCATGGCTGCGGATGGTGCAGCCACTCGTCATCACCGAGGGCTTCGCCCTGCTGTCGGTGCCCACGCCGTTCGTCCAGAACGAGATCGAGCGCCATCTGCGTGAGCCGATCGTCGCGTCGCTGAGCCGTCAGCTCGGACAGCGCGTCGAGCTGGCCGTCCGGATCTCCACCCCGGAACCCGAGCCCGAGTCTGCGCCCGTCGACCCGTCTCCGGTCGCCGACGTCGAGGAGGTCGACGACGATCTCGAGGCACGCACCAGCGCCGAACAGAGTTGGCCGACGTTCTTCAACCGGCAGCAGCCGGCCAGCCCGGAACCCGACGATGTCAGCCTCAACCGGCGCTACACCTTCGAGACGTTCGTCATCGGCGCCTCCAACCGCTTCGCGCACGCCGCCACCCTCGCCATCGCCGAGGCGCCGGCCCGGGCCTACAACCCGTTGTTCATCTGGGGTGAGTCCGGTCTGGGCAAGACGCATCTGCTGCACGCGGCCGGCAACTACGCGCAGAAACTGTTCCCCGGGATGCGAGTGAAATACGTCTCCACCGAGGAATTCACCAACGACTTCATCAACTCGCTGCGGGACGACCGCAAGGCGTCGTTCAAGCGCAGCTATCGCGATATCGACGTGCTGCTCGTCGACGACATCCAGTTCATCGAGGGCAAGGAAGGTATCCAGGAAGAGTTCTTCCACACCTTCAACACCCTGCACAACGCGAACAAGCAGATCGTCATCTCCTCGGACCGGCCACCGAAGAAGCTGGCCACCCTCGAGGACCGGCTGCGTACCCGCTTCGAGTGGGGCCTGATCACCGATGTGCAGCCGCCCGAGCTGGAGACCCGGATCGCGATCCTGCGTAAGAAGGCGCAGATGGATCGCCTCGACGTACCCGATGACGTCCTGGAACTGATCGCCAGCCGCATCGAGCGCAACATCCGCGAGCTCGAGGGCGCACTGATCCGGGTCACCGCATTCGCCTCGTTGAGCAACACCGCCATCGACAAGGCGCTGGCCGAGATCGTGCTGCGCGACCTGATCGCCGACGCCAGCACGGTGCAGATCAGCACCGCGACCATCATGGCGGTCACCGCCGAGTACTTCGAAACCTCCATCGAGGAGCTCCGCGGGCCCGGTAAGACCCGGGCACTGGCCCAGGCCCGCCAGATCGCCATGTATCTGTGCCGCGAGCTCACCGACCTGTCCCTGCCCAAGATCGGCGAGGCGTTCGGCCGCGACCACACCACCGTGATGTACGCCGAACGCAAGATCCGCGACGGGATGGCCGAGCGGCGCGAGATCTTCGATCACGTCAAGGAACTCACCACCCGGATCCGTCAGCGGTCCAAGGGCTGACACCCTCTTTCCCCGCTCGAGTGCGCCGACCGACGCGCAACTCGGCGCTTCGGCGTGCGCCCGAAATCAGCGCCGGTTCGGGCCGGCGCCCACAAATCTCAGAAAAACTTTGGCCACTGCCGCATCGTTTGTCACACCGAAACGGTGTGGATGATGCTGTGGAAAAGCTGCGCGCAACCGGCTGGACAACCGCCGTTCACTCCACACCGCCGAAGTTATCCACATTCGCACCCAACGAGCACCCCGGGATTCCACAGCCTGCTCACACCCCCGCAGCCGTCCCGACCAGCGGCACCGGGCAGCTATCCCCAACCTGCACAGCCCCTATTACTGTTGCTTGTATCTCTACCTAGTTCTTTCTTCAGAAGAAGGCTGTTGGGGACACAGCACCACACGCCCGGCTCGAGGCCTGTCGTCTTAGCGAGTGGATGGCTTTCAACTTCGCGTCGAACGCTCTACGGTGGTGATTCGATAACCGGCACGGTCGCCGACCACTTCGCGACTAGGCTCGGAACGACACTGAGCCGCGCGCTCTTGTGCTTGTTGATGCGGTAGATCGAAGGGACGTTATGGACGTGGTGACGACGAGTGTTGGTCTCACCGATTTGAAATTCCGCCTGGTACGCGAAGACTTTGCCGACGCCGTTGCCTGGGTCGCCCGTAACCTGCCGAGCCGCCCGACCGTTCCGGTCCTGGCTGGTGTGCTGCTCACCGGCTCCGATGACGGGCTGACGATTTCCGGATACGACTACGAAACCTCGGCCGAGATTCGCGTTCCCGCTGAGATCGCCTCTCCCGGAAGCGTTTTGGTGTCCGGGCGGCTGCTCTCGGAGATCACGCGGTCGTTGCCGGCCAAGCCCGTCGATGTCAGCGTCGAGGGCACCCGGGTTTCGCTGAGCTGCGGAAGTGCCCGCTTCTCGCTGCCCACCATGGCGGTGGAGGACTACCCGTCCTTGCCGGCGCTGCCGGACGAAACCGGTGTGGTGTCGGCCGATCTGTTCGGTCAGGCCATCGGCCAGGTCGCGGTGGCCGCCGGGCGCGACGACACGCTGCCCATGCTGACCGGTATCCGCGTCGAGATTTCGGGCGAGAAGGTGGTTTTGGCCGCGACGGACCGGTTCCGGCTCGCGGTCCGCGAACTGACCTGGTCGACGGCGGTGGCCGGCGTCGAGGCCGCGGTGCTGGTGCCGGCCAAGACCCTGGCCGACGCGGCGAAGGCCGGGACCGCGGGCACCGAGGTGCACCTGGCACTCGGCGCCGGCGCGGCGGTCGGCAAGGAGGGCCTGCTGGGGATTCGGTCCAACGGCAAGCGCACCACCACCCGCCTGTTGGACGCCGAATTCCCGAAGTTCCGGCAGTTGCTGCCGACCGAGCACACCGCGATCGCCACCGTCGGGGTCGCCGAACTGACCGAGGCCATCAAGCGCGTGGCGCTGGTCGCCGACCGCGGCGCCCAGGTCCGGATGGAATTCGACGCCGATGTGGTGCGGCTGTCCGCCGGCGCCGACGATGTCGGTCGCGCCGAGGAAGACCTGCCGGTGCAGTTCGCCGGCGAGCCGTTGACCATCGCCTTCAACCCCGGATATCTCACCGACGGGTTGAGTTCGTTGCACTCCGAGCGTGTGACGTTCGGCTTCACGACACCGAGCCGTCCCGCGGTGTTGCGGCCGGCGGGCGACAATGATGAGACCGTCGGATCGTCCGGACCGTTCCCGGCCGCCGATACCGACTACGTCTATTTGTTGATGCCGGTTCGTCTTCCTGGCTGACCGGTCCTACCTCGCGTAAAGGGGACGCATATGCAGCTCGGGTTGGTCGGCCTGGGAAAAATGGGTTTCAACATGCGGGAGCGGCTGCGCAGCGGCGGCCACGAGGTGATCGGTTACGACCCCCGCCCCGAGGTCACCGACGTGCCCAGCCTGACCGGGTTGGCCGAGGCACTGACCGCGCCCCGGATCGTCTGGGTGATGGTGCCCTCCGGTGACATCACCCACCAGACCATCGTGGAACTCGCCGAGCACCTCGAGCCAGGAGACCTGGTCATCGATGGCGGCAACTCGCGCTACACCGAGGACGCTCCACACGCAAAACTGTTGGGCGACAAGGGAATCTCCTTCATCGATGCCGGCGTGTCGGGTGGTATCTGGGGGTTGACCGAAGGGTACGGCCTGATGGTCGGCGGCAGCGATGAGGACGTCGCGCGGGCCATGCCGATCTTCGACACGCTGCGGCCGGCGGGCGACGTCGCGGACGGATTCGTGCACGCCGGACCGGTCGGTGCCGGTCACTTCACCAAGATGGTGCACAACGGCGTCGAATACGCGCTGATGACCGCATACGCCGAAGGGTACGAACTGCTGGCGGCCGAGCCGTTGGTCAAGGACCCGGCCGCGGTGTACCAGGCCTGGTCCAACGGCACCGTGGTGCGATCGTGGCTGCAGGAACTGCTGGCCAAGGCCCTCAAGGAAGATCCCGGCCTGGCCAATATCACCGGCTACACCGACGATTCGGGCGAAGGTCGGTGGACCGTCGAGGAAGCCATCCGGCTGCGCGTACCGGTGCCGGGCATTGCTGCCTCGTTGTTCGCCAGATTCCTTTCCCGCCAAGAAGATTCACCGACCATGAAAGCCGTTTCGGCGCTGCGCAACCAATTCGGCGGGCATGCGGTGCAACGGGTTCACGAGTCGGGCTGACGCCGGGAAGACGATTTGTACGTACGTCATGTGGTGTTGACGGATTTCCGTTCGTGGCCGCGGGCCGATCTCGAGCTGGGTCCCGGCCAGACGGTGTTCGTCGCACCGAATGGCTACGGTAAGACGAATCTCGTTGAGGCGCTGTGGTATCTCGCGACCCTCGGATCACACCGGGTGGCCACCGATGCGCCGCTGATCCGGGCCGGCGCGGAGCGAGCGGTGCTCTCGGCGATCGTCGCCAACGACGGCCGGGAAATGGCGGTCGATCTGGAGATCACCACCGGCCGGGCCAACAAGGCCCGCCTGAACCGCTCGCCGGTGCGCAGTCCGCGTGAGGTGCTCGGCGTGCTGCGCGCGGTGCTGTTCGCCCCCGAGGATCTGGCGCTGGTGCGCGGCGACCCGGGCGAGCGCCGCCGCTATCTGGACGAGGTGGCCACCACGCGGCGACCGCGGATCGCCGGTGTCCGCGCCGACTACGACAAGGTGGTCCGGCAGCGAACCGCCCTGCTGAAAACGGCCGGACCCGCCCGCCACCGTGGCGACTCCGGCATGCTGGACACCCTCGAGGTCTGGGACGGGCATCTGGCCTCCCATGGGGCACAACTTCTTTCGGCTCGTATCGAGCTGGTCAACGAGCTGGGACCGGAAGTGGAGAAGGCCTACCAGTTGTTGGCGCCGGCGTCGCGACCGGCCTCCATTCGGTACCGCAGCGGCACCGAGGCGGTGGAGGCCGCGGCGGCCGCCGGCACCGTCGACCCGGCGGTGTACGAAACTGCGCTGCTCGAGGAGCTGGCCCGGCGCCGCTCGGCCGAGCTGGAGCGCCGTGTGTGCCTGGTCGGGCCCCATCGCGACGACCTGGAACTGCGCCTCGGTGATCAACCCGCCAAAGGCTTTGCCAGCCACGGCGAATCCTGGTCGATGGCGTTGGGCCTGCGGTTGGCGTCCTACGAATTGCTCCGGACCGACGGGACGGACCCGGTGTTGTTGCTCGACGACGTGTTCGCCGAGCTGGACAGTGCGCGCCGGCAGGCGCTGGCCAAGGTCGCGGCGTCGGCCGAGCAGGTGTTGGTGACCGCGGCGGTACCCGACGACCTGCCAGGAAATTGGGATGCGCGGCGGATAATGGTCGGGATGCGTGACGACGACACGGGACGGATATCGGAGGTGCTGGCATGAGCGACCCGGCGCAAGATTCGTCACCCGAAGATCCGCGCGACATGGTGCGCCGGGTGCTCGAGGAGGCCCGCGGTGCCGCGCGCAGCCAGGGCAAGGATGTGGGACGTGGCCGGACGTCGCCGGCGCGGCGCACCGGCCAGGCCGGGAAACGACGCAGCTGGTCCGGACCCGGACCCGATGTGCGTGATCCACAGCCGTTCGGGTCCGCCACCCGGGACCTGGCGCAATCACGCGGCTGGTCCAAACAGGTGGCCGAGGGGTCGGTGCTGGGTCAGTGGAAGGTGGTGGTCGGCGCCGATATCGCCGATCACGCGGTGCCGACGGCGCTGCGCGACGGCGTGCTCACCGTCGCCGCCGAATCCACCGCGTGGGCCACCCAGCTGCGGATGATGCAGGCGCAGATCCTGGCCAAGATCGCCGCCGCCGTCGGGGACGGCGTGGTGACCTCGGTGAAGATCCTCGGACCGCAGGCCCCGTCCTGGAAGAAGGGCCGCTATCACATCGCCGGCCGGGGTCCACGAGACACGTACGGATAGCTCCCGGCGTGGGTCGCTGAAAGCCGCCAGAACCCCGCGAAGCACTTTCTCAGGCGTCAGGACGCACCCCGCACCGAGAAATTCCACAGACGCCGCGTTTAGGTACGTGGAAACGCCGCCACAGATTCAGTGCCGTGCGAATGTGCCGGTAGACTGTGACGAGATCTGTGGGTGGTAGTCGCTACCGCCCCCCGCGAACCCCAAGGAGACGCGTCCAACGTGGCTGCCCAGAATGAGTACGGTGCCGATTCGATCAAAGTGCTCGAAGGCCTCGAAGCGGTCCGCAAACGTCCTGGCATGTACATCGGCTCCACCGGCGAACGTGGTCTGCACCACCTGGTCTGGGAGGTCGTCGACAACGCCGTAGACGAGGCGATGGCCGGTTTCGCCACCAAGGTGGATGTCCGCCTGCTCGAGGACGGCGGGGTGCAGGTCACCGACGACGGCCGCGGTATCCCGGTGGCCATGCACGCCACCGGAATTCCCACCATCGACGTGGTCATGACGGTGCTGCACGCCGGCGGCAAGTTCGAAGAGGGCGCCTACCAGGTGTCCGGTGGTCTGCACGGCGTCGGCGTCTCGGTGGTCAACGCGCTGTCCACCCGCCTGGAGGCCGATGTCCGCACCGACGGCCACGAATGGTTCCAGACCTACGACCGGTCGGTGCCCGGCACCCTGCGCCAGGGCGAGAAGACCAAGAAGACCGGTACCACCATCCGGTTCTGGGCCGACCCGGACATCTTCGAGACCACCACCTACGACTTCGAGACCATCGCCCGGCGCCTGCAGGAGATGGCGTTCCTCAACAAGGGCCTGACCATCGAACTCACCGACGAGCGGGTCACTCCCGAAGAAGTGGTCGACGAGGTGGTCGGTGATACCGCCGAGGCGCCCAAGTCCGCGGAGGAGAAGGCCGCCGAGGCGGCGGCACCGCACAAGGTCAAGCACCGGACCTTCCACTACCCCGGCGGCCTGGTCGATTTCGTCAAGCACATCAACCGCACCAAGACCGCGATCCAGCCCAGCGTCATCGACTTCGACGGCAAGGGCCCCGGCCACGAGGTCGAGGTCGCCATGCAGTGGAATGCCGGCTACTCGGAGTCGGTGCACACGTTCGCCAACACCATCAACACCCACGAGGGCGGTACCCACGAAGAGGGATTCCGCGCCGCGCTGACCACCGTGGTGAACAAGTACGCCAAGGACAAGAAGCTCCTCAAGGACAAGGATCCCAACCTCACCGGCGACGACATCCGGGAGGGTCTGGCCGCGGTCATCTCGGTGAAGGTGGCCCAGCCTCAGTTCGAGGGTCAGACCAAGACCAAACTCGGTAACACCGAGGTCAAGTCCTTCGTGCAGAAGATCTGCAACGAGGAACTGCAGCACTGGTTCGACGCCAACCCGGCGGAAGCCAAAACCATTGTCAACAAGGCGGTTTCGTCCGCGCAGGCGCGCATCGCCGCCCGCAAGGCGCGGGAGTTGGTGCGCCGCAAGAGTGCCACCGACATCGGCGGCCTGCCCGGCAAGCTGGCCGACTGCCGCTCCACCGACCCGAGCAAGTCCGAACTGTACGTGGTCGAGGGTGATTCGGCCGGCGGCTCGGCCAAGAGCGGCCGGGACTCGATGTTCCAGGCCATCCTGCCGCTGCGCGGCAAGATCATCAACGTCGAGAAGGCGCGCATCGACCGCGTGCTGAAGAACACCGAAGTCCAGGCGATCATCACCGCGCTCGGTACCGGTATCCACGACGAGTTCGACATCACCAAGCTGCGCTACCACAAGATCGTGCTGATGGCCGACGCCGACGTCGACGGCCAGCACATCTCCACCCTGCTGCTGACGCTGCTGTTCCGCTTCATGAAGCCGCTGGTGGAGAACGGGCACATCTTCCTGGCGCAGCCGCCGCTGTACAAGCTGAAATGGCAACGCAGCGAACCGGAATTCGCCTATTCGGACCGCGAGCGCGACGGTCTGCTGGAGGCCGGCAAGAAGGCCGGCAAGCGGATCAACACCGACGACGGGATCCAGCGCTACAAGGGTCTGGGTGAGATGGACGCCAAGGAGCTGTGGGAGACCACCATGGATCCGTCGGTGCGGGTGCTGCGCCAGGTCACCCTCGACGACGCCGCCGCGGCCGACGAACTGTTCTCCATCCTGATGGGCGAGGACGTCGAGGCGCGCCGCAGCTTCATCACCCGAAATGCCAAAGACGTTCGCTTCCTTGACGTTTAGTCGTCTGACCCACTGAGGAAACTTCATGACTGACACCACGTTGCCCCCCGGCGACGGCACGTCCGATCGCATCGAACCGGTCGACATCCAGCACGAGATGCAGCGCAGCTACATCGATTACGCGATGAGCGTGATCGTCGGCCGCGCGCTGCCCGAGGTGCGCGACGGTCTCAAGCCGGTGCACCGGCGGGTGCTGTACGCCATGTACGACTCCGGGTTCCGGCCGGACCGCAGCCACGCCAAATCGGCGCGCTCGGTGGCCGAGACGATGGGTAACTACCACCCGCACGGCGACGCGTCGATCTACGACACCCTGGTCCGGATGGCCCAGCCGTGGTCGCTGCGCTACCCGCTGGTCGACGGTCAGGGCAACTTCGGCTCACCGGGCAACGACCCGGCCGCCGCCATGCGGTACACCGAGGCCAGGCTGACGCCGCTGGCCATGGAGATGCTGCGCGAGATCGACGAGGAGACAGTCGATTTCATCCCGAACTACGACGGCCGCGTGCAGGAGCCGACGGTTCTGCCCAGCCGGTTCCCCAACCTGCTGGCCAACGGATCCGGCGGTATCGCCGTCGGGATGGCCACCAACATCCCGCCGCACAACCTCAACGAGCTCGCCGAGGCCGTGTACTGGTGCCTGGAGAACCACGAGGCCGACGAAGAGGCCACCCTGGCCGCGGTCTGCGAGCGGGTCAAGGGCCCCGACTTCCCCACCAGCGGCCTGATCGTCGGCACCCAGGGCATCAACGACACCTACACCACGGGACGCGGATCGATCCGGATGCGCGGTGTGGTCGAGATCGAGGAGGACTCGCGCGGGCGCACCTCGATCGTCATCACCGAGCTGCCCTACCAGGTCAACCACGACAACTTCATCACCTCGATCGCCGAGCAGGTCCGCGACGCCAAGCTGACCGGCATCTCCAATATCGAGGACCAGTCCAGCGACCGCGTGGGTCTGCGCATCGTGGTGGAGCTCAAGCGCGACGCCGTGGCCAAGGTCGTGCTGAACAACCTCTACAAGCACACCCAGCTGCAGACCAGCTTCGGTGCCAACATGCTGTCCATCGTCGACGGCGTGCCGCGCACCCTGCGGCTAGACCAGATGATCCGGTACTACGTTGCGCACCAACTCGATGTGATCATCCGGCGCACCCGGTACCGGCTGCGCAAGGCCAACGAACGCGCCCACATCCTGCGCGGTCTGGTCAAGGCGCTGGATGCCCTCGACGAGGTGATCGCGTTGATCCGGGCGTCGGCCAACGCCGACGTCGCCCGCAGCGGCTTGATGGAGCTGCTCGACGTCGACGAGATCCAGGCCCAAGCCATCCTCGACATGCAGCTGCGCCGGCTGGCCGCCCTGGAACGGCAGCGCATCGTCGACGACCTGGCCAAGATCGAGGCCGAGATCGCCGACCTCGAGGACATCCTGGCCAAGCCGGAGCGCCAGCGCGCCATCGTGCGTGACGAGCTCAAGGAGATCGTCGAGAAGCACGGTGACGAACGTCGCACCCGGATCATCGCCGCGGACGGTGACGTCACCGACGAGGACCTCATCCAGCGCGAGGACGTCGTCGTCACCATCACCGAGACGGGCTATGCCAAGCGCACCAAGACCGACCTGTACCGCAGCCAGAAGCGCGGCGGTAAGGGTGTGCAGGGCGCGGGTCTCAAGCAGGACGACATCGTCAACCACTTCTTCGTGTGCTCGACGCACGACTGGATCCTGTTCTTCACCACGCAGGGCCGGGTGTACCGGGCCAAGGCCTACGACCTGCCGGAGGCGTCGCGCACGGCCCGTGGCCAGCACGTGGCCAACCTGCTGGCCTTCCAGCCCGAGGAACGCATCGCCCAGGTCATCCAGATCAAGAGCTACGAGGATGCGCCCTACCTGGTGCTGGCCACCCGCAACGGTCTGGTGAAGAAGTCGAAGCTGATCGACTTCGACTCGAACCGCTCCGGCGGCATCGTCGCCATCAACCTGCGCGAAGGCGACGAACTGGTCGGTGCCGTGCTGTGCTCGGCCGAGGACGATCTGCTGCTGGTCTCGGCCAACGGGCAGTCCATCCGGTTCTCGGCCACCGACGAGGCGCTGCGGCCGATGGGTCGCGCCACCTCGGGTGTGCAGGGCATGCGGTTCAACGAGGACGACCGGCTGCTGTCGCTCAACGTGGTCCGTGAGGGCACCTACCTGCTGGTCGCCACCGCCGGCGGATACGCCAAGCGCACCGATATCGAGGAGTACACGGTGCAGGGCCGCGGCGGTAAGGGCATCTTGACCATCCAGTACGACCGGCGCCGCGGCAGCCTGGTGGGTGCGCTGATCGTCGACGACGACACCGAGTTGTACGCCATCACCTCCGGCGGCGGGGTGATCCGCACGGCGGCGCGTCAGGTGCGCAAGGCCGGCAGGCAGACCAAGGGCGTGCGCTTGATGAACCTCGGTGAGGGCGACACACTGATTGCCATCGCACACAACGCGGAGGAATCCGACGAGGCCGAAGCTGTCGAAGCGGAAGCCGGTGAGGCCGAAGTTGTCGACGTGGAAGGCGATCAGGCCGCAGGCGACGAGTCGACCGACGCGTAGCGTGACTGCCGGATGCCACTGCGGCAGTACCGCCAGCACCGAGCCCTCCGGGGCCTGAGCTAAGGAGCACCTCAGGTGACGTCACCGAAGGAACCCGGCCACTCGCGGGCAAGCGAGGGCCCCGGCAGCGCAAACGGCGCCGCCGGGACGCCGGGTGCCGTACCCGAGGGTGAAGTGCCCCCGTGGCAGCGCGGACCGGCGGCCCGGGCCAACACCGGTAGGCCGGCGGAAGGGTCGAATGCCGGTAGGCCGGCGGAAGCGTCGATTGCCGGCCGGCCGGCGGAAGGCGCCCGTCCCGCCGACGGCGGGACCCGGCCGGCGCACCCCCAGGGGGTGGACGCCAGGCTCAACCGGTTCATCGCCGGGGGTAACGCACCGGCCCGGGAGACGCCTGCCGGTCCTCCGCAGAACCCGCCGCGCGAAACCGAGGTGTTGCCCACCCGCACCGAGCGGCCGGAGGCCGCACGGCCGGAGAACTACGCCAGCGAGCTGCCGGACCTGTCCGGACCGCCGCCGCGGCCGGCCCGGGCCACGGCGGCCGAATCCCGGCCCGCTCCCCCGCCCGGGCGGGTGCAGGTGGCCAACCGTAAGCAAGGTCCGGTGCGGGCCAGCATGCAGATCCGACGCATCGATCCGTGGAGCACGCTGAAGGTGTCGCTGGTGCTCTCGGCCGCGCTGTTCTTCGTCTGGATGATCGCCGTGGCGTTCCTCTACCTGGTGCTCGGCGGTATGGGCGTGTGGAGCAAGCTGAACAGCAACGTGGGCGATCTGCTCACCAGCAACAGCGGTACCGGCGGCGAATTGGTGTCCAGCGGAACGATTTTCGGCGGTGCCGCGTTGATCGGCCTGGTGAACATCGTGCTGTTGACCGCGATGGCGACCGCCGGTGCGTTCATCTACAACCTCACCACCGACCTGGTGGGCGGGGTGGAGGTGACGCTGGCCGATCGGGATTAGATCTACGCGGTTTGGGAAGACGGGGCCCATTACGGTAATCTCGTCGCTCGGCCGGTCAGAGAAATCGAGTGGTCACACGGGCCTATAGCTCAGGCGGTTAGAGCGCTTCGCTGATAACGAAGAGGTCGGAGGTTCGAGTCCTCCTAGGCCCACGGAAGGGTTACACCATGAGGCTGGTGGTAGTGCTCGCGGCAGTTCTGGCCGCAGCCGTCGTATGGCGATCGCGACACGGCGCCGAAGTCTGGCACACCGCCGCAGACCCTGCGAACCCGTAAGGGGCCTTAGCTCAGTTGGTAGAGCGCTGCCTTTGCAAGGCAGATGTCAGGAGTTCGTTCTTTATCTGTAGGAGAGTGAGTTGGAAGTGCGGATGACCAGCGATGATACCGTCGCGGTCATGTCCGTGACGGGGCCATAGTTCAACGGTAGAACGGGGCCTTTGCAAGGCTCAGATCGGGGTTCGATTCCCCGTGGCTCCACTTCTGTGGGTCGGCACTGACCGCTGGCATCGTGGCCGAGATCGATTACCTGGCTGCGGTATCTGGGTGACCCAAGTTCAATTGGTCTTGCGACTGTCGTCCGCGGCGTTTCAGAGGGTTGTTTGGCCGGGTAGTGAGTCGAGTTGGATGAGGACTCCGAGGAGGTTGGCTACTCCCCAGTGGTCGGTGAGTTGGCCGTTGTGGACTCGGAAGACATCGACGGTGTCAAACGAGATGGGTCGGCCGGTGGGGGCGATGCCGAGGAATTCTCCGTGGTGGGTGCCACGGTAGGTCTTGAAGGTGGTGACTTTATCGTCGTCGACTGTCTGCCAGTGGATTTCGGCGTGCAGGTCCGGGAACGCTGTGCGTAATCCGGTGTAGAGGGCTCGGACACCTTCTTTGTCGGGGGTGATGCCGGGTTGAGGTGTGTGGTCGGTGAAGCCGTCGGCAAACAGTTCGTCGAACACGGTGAAGTCGCCGCCGCCTTGGACTTGCTCGGTGTTGCGTCGGACCAGGTCTTTGAAGACCTCACGGTTGTCGGTCATCTCTGTTGTGTCCTAGCTGGTCGGGATGTATTCGATGAAGGTTCTGGCGGGCAGTGGGCCGCCGGGGAATTCGTGGAGCGCTCCACCGCCGGCGAGGGTACCGAGGTTGATCGGTGTGTAGTCCAGCGACTCGATGAGTGCGGCGATGACGGTGTGCGCGTCGGGGTGGTCGCTGGAGTGGAAGAGCAGTTTTCGGCCGCCGGAGACGACAGGTCCGTCTGCATAGCTTTCCGGGGTCATGTGGTTGAACGCCTTGATCACCTGCGCGGTGGGGGCGAGGTTGGCGATGACTTCGCTGGAGGTCAGCCCGCCGAGGTCGGCTTTGGTGAAGGTGGGGGCTTCCAGCGGGTTGGTGGTATCGACCAGGATGCGGTCGGTGAGGTCACCCGCCGCGTCCAGTGCGGCGGGCACTTTGCCCCATGGGACGGCCAGGAAGACCACCTCGTGGTCGGCGGCCTGGGCGACGGTGCCGGCGGTCAGGCTCAGTGGTGCGGCGAGTGCGGCCAGGGTGTCGCCGCCGCGGCTGTTGCTGATGGTGACGTCGTGGCCGACGGCGGCCAGCTGCGTTCCGACGGCTTGGGCGATGTTGCCGGCGCCGATGAATCCGATCTTCATGTGGGTGTCCTACTTTCCGGTGATGTTGTGGGAGGCCAGCCAGGCCAGGGTGGTGTCGGCGACGTCGCGCCAGCCGTGGTCGATGGTCAGGGAGTGCCCGCGGCCGTCGAATTCGTGAAACTCGGTGATAGCCGTCGATTTCGCGTACTGCTTGAAGGCCGCCTTGGCGCTGACGTGGGGCACGGTGTGGTCGGCGGTGCCGGCGGTGATCAGCAGCGGACCCCGGGTGGCGTTGGCGGTGTCGACCTTTGCTGGCGAATTCGGGGTGAAGTTGGCCAGTCCGGCCTCGAACAGCGGCTTGCCCGGGGAGGGGATGGCCCACTTTTCCCACAGTTGGTCGGATTCGGCTGCGGTGAGGGCGTTTCCGAAGCCGTAGCGGAACTGGCTGACACTCAAGGCTTTGGCACGGCCACGGTTGAGCGGGTTGCCCAGCACGGGGAATGCGGAGCGGAGCTGGGCGACTGGGAGAGGTCTGACTCCTTTGATGGGGGCGGGGTCGATGGCCACCGCGGCGGCGACCAGGTTCTGTCCCAGCAGTTTCTGGGCGATCAGGCCGCCGAAGGAATGCCCGATGACAACTGGTGGGGTGTCGAATTGCTTGACGATTCCGGCGAAGTGCTCGGTGAGATCGTCGATGCCGAATCCTGCCTGCGCCGCGGGGTTTTCTCGGGTTGCGGCGACGGTGTCGGCTTCCCCCGGCCATGCGGGCGCGACCCCCTGGTGGCCGTGTTCGGCGAAGTGGTCGATCCACGGTTGCCACGCGCTGTGGGCGATCCACAGGCCGTGGATGAATACGATGTCGGTCATGATGTGCCGGTGTCCTCTCGGGGCTGGCGGGTAAGACGCGGTTAGAGGGTGTAGCCGCCGTCGATGTTCCAGGTGACGCCGGTGACGAATCCGGCCTCGGGCAGCGCGAGATAGGCCACGGCGCTGGCGATATCGGCGGGTTGGCCGTAACGTCCGAGTGCGGTGAGGCTGCGCATGTGGTCGGCGAAGTCGCCTTCGTCGGGGTTCATGTCGGTGGCGGTGGGACCGGGCTGGACGTTGTTGACGGTGATCCCGCGGGGGCCGAGTTCGCGGGCCAGGCCGCGGGTCAGGCCCGCGACGGCCGCTTTGGTGGTGGAGTAGATCGAGATGCCGGGCACCGGGACGCGGTCGGCGTTGACGCTGCCGATGGTGATGATCCGCCCACCGGAGCCCAGGTGCGGCACGGCGGCGCGGACGGCGGCGAACACCCCGCGCACGTTGACCGCGATCAGGCGATCGAACTCCTCGAGCGGGAACTCTTCGATCGGCGCACCATGGGCCACGCCGGCGTTGTTGACCAGGATGTCGAGCCCGCCGAGCGCGGTCACGGTCTGCTCCACCGCGGAGGTGATCGCCTCCACGTTGCCGCTGTCGGCGCGGATCGCCACGACCTGTGCACCGGACGCGGAGGCTTCGGCGACGAGTTTGTCGGCCTGCTCGGGTGAGGAGTGGTAGGTGAACGCGACAGCCGCGCCGTCAGCGGCCAGGCGGGCTACGGTGGCCGCGCCGATCCCGCGGGATCCGCCGGTGACCAACGCTCGCCGCCCGGCCAGCGGGCGCACGGTGTTGGTGGTGGCGGTGTCAGTGGTGGTCATTGGTCGCTCTCTTTCATCTGGATCGGGACTTTCGAACCGATCGGTTACTAAGTATGATCAGGTAAAGCCGCTGACGCACCGCCACATTCCAGACTGTGGCGCGGATCACAGGAGGTGATCGGATGGCGATGGGACGGCCCCGCGAGTTCAATCCTGAGGACGTTCTCGACAAGGCGATGACCCTGTTCTGGGAGCACGGCTATGACGGGGTGTCGATCAGCGACCTGACATCAGCCACGGGGGTCAACCGGCGGAGTCTGTATGCCGAGTTCGGCTCCAAGGAGCAACTGTTCTACAAGGCGGTGGACCGCTACCTGGCCGGGCCCGGCGGGTTCGTCGGCGCGGCCATGGCCGCGCCGACCGCCTGGGGCATCGCCTACGCGATGGCCCATGGCGCTGCGGATGCCTACACCGATCCTGCCAGTCCCCGGGGGTGCCTCCTGGTGCAGGGAGCACTCGCCGCGGGCGAGGAGGCGGCTCCGATTCAAGCCGATCTCGCTGACCGCCGGGCCGCCGGAGTGAAGCTGCTCACCGAACGCTTCGCCATGGCACAGCAGGAAGGGGAGCTGCCCGGGGTGGACCCACAAGTCATCGCCCGCTGGATTCATGCCGTTTGCCAAGGTATTTCGATCCAGGCATGCAGCGGCGCCACCAGAGAAGAGCTACACGAGGTAGCCGACCGAGCTCTCAAGGCCTGGCCCGAACCACCGGCACGGGAATAAGCCGAGAGATAGGGACGACCTATTGGGGGTTCTCGAATGCCCTTGGCGAGTCGTTCCAGCGCCACCTCGCAAGCCAGCATCTGCTCGCGGCACGAATTTCGCGCCATCGTCGTCCGGGCGACGGGGCTAGAAGGGGCGGTCTCTGGCTGTAAACGCCCCCGGATTTGGTTGCCAATCGCCGCCGGGGTCGCAGAAGTTGTTTGGCCAGGGCGCGGGGACACCGTTTTCGTCGTACCAGCCGGTGTAGCCGGTCGCGGCGAGCTGGTCGAGGTAGAACTGTCGGGTCATTCCGGGACCGACGAATTCGTAAGGGGCGTATGGGTTTATCGGGTCTGGCGCCGGGCCGTCTCCTCTTCGGGCGATGGACTGTTTGGTCACGATGAAGGTTCTGCTGATCGTGATTGCGCGCAGCGCTGTTCGAGCAGTCGACTCCGCAGTGCCTCGTTCTCGGTGCGCAGAACAGCGATCTCCTCGGTGAGGTCACGGTTACGTTGCATGGCCACAGCAAGTTTGGTGCGCAACGACTCAACTGTCGCCGAACCGGCTGTGGGCGTGGGGAGCTGGTCGGCGGCACGGTTGCGCCGCTCGCCGATCTCGCGCCGCAGGGCGGGGTGCTGATATAGAAAACTGGTCGACACCCCCGCGGCGCGGGCCACCGAGACGAAGGTGATCGTTTGCCCGGCGTTGTGCAGTTTGGTGATCGCCCTGCGGGCTCGGGCCGCCGCGTCGGTGGTGCGGGCCGCGGCGGCCTGGGCAAGACGGGCGGTGCGGCGGTCCCGGTCGTCGGCGGTCATGAGGTCTCCAGCGGGGCATCCGGATCGATTTCGCCGATCAGCTTGGTGACTTTGTCGAGCATCGTCGTGTTCAGCTCGGCCGCTGCGGTGTCGCCCCGCTCGGCAGCGTCGGCCGCGAGGCGCTGCAGCTGGTCGCGGTGGGCAATGTGGATACCCAGGAAGACGCGGCCGCCAGGGTCGTGAAACGAGCAGTCAAGGCAGGGATTGGGCCGGAACTCGCAGCGTTGTGTCGATGGCAGTGTGCAGAATCCGTTGGGCAGCGCCGCGGTCAATCGTGCGCGTAGCCGTTCGACACCGGCGTCGCCTTCTGAGCTGTTCTCGGGTTTGTTCTCCCAGAATTCGCGCGCTTTGCGGGCGAGGGTGTCGTCGGTGATCCGGGCGTACGTCGAGGTCATGGTGTCGCTCTGATGGCCGAGGAAGTCTCGGACTTCCTGCTGGGTCCATCCGTTGTTGAGCAGGGTCATCCCGACGGTGTGCCGGAAACGGTGGACGTCACCGCCGGAGATCAGCTCGCCGGTGATCGTCGATGAGGTGATTCCGTGTTCGCGGAACAAGGCAGAAAGCCGGTGCCGCAGGCCGCTGGTGGACCAGGGCTGGGTGCGACCGGCTGCGGCGCTTGATCGAGCCCCGGGAAACAGGTGGATGGCATCGGGTCCGTAGGTGTCTCGCACCCGGGCCTGCTGCGCCAGAATCACGCTAGCCAAGGTGTCCGGGATGGGGAACCGGCGCCACGCGCTGGTTTTGGTCATCCAGTATTCGATCCAGTGCCCTGCGTCGGAGTGATGCAGACAGTCGAGCGGGAGAGCGACCAGTTCGGAGATTCGGCATCCTGCCCAGCGGGTGGTGGCGATCATCGCCCGCAGGGTGGGGTCGGTGTCGGGGTTGTCGACGATCAGGGTGTCGACCCGCTCGATGACATCCGCCGGGAACGGCCGAGGATTGCGGGTCTTGCGGTGAACGTTCTCGCCGCGGCGCAGGAACATCGATGAGCCCAGGTCGGAGACGAGCCCGGTGTCGTGCAGCGACTCCAGCAGGTATGCGCCCGTGTTCGCCAGGCGGGCGTCAGCGGTGGTGTCGGTGCGGCGGGTCCACGCGAGGTAGTCGAGGAACACCGTCCGGGTTACCGCGGGCGGATCGGGCACTGTGCCGTCGAGGGTGAGGAATTGGGCGAGTTGGCGGGAGGCGCGCACCCACTGGGTCAGGGTTCCCCAGGACAGGGTGGCGGTAGTGAGTTGTTGTCGGGCAAGGGATTTAACGGCTACTCTCATCCACGGCACCGACACCGACGACCAGTCGACGGCGGTGTGCGTCGAGCCTGATTGGGCGGCGTCGAGGACGAACTCGAATTGATCTCGCCAGTGCCAATGATCGTCGGTCCACGGGTCGGGGTTGGTTGCGCCGTCGAGGAGTCGAAAGAAGCTCCGGATGTACGGTGCGCACAGCGTGTCGAAGGAGCTGGCGTGTGGCCAATGTTGTCGGCAGAGCAGAAGCCAATCGTGCACGGGTCGTTCGGTCAACGAGTCGGTGATCCGGCCGTCGGCTGTATCGATCAGCACCATCAGGACGCGGCGCAGGCTGGTGTTGCAGGTCCAGTCGCCCCGGGCGACCTTGGTAGCCACGACGAACCGGACCTCGTCGGCAGCGGTGAGCGCGAGCCGCCGGAAGTCGACCATCTGGCTGGACGGGCGGCCGCGTGGCGGTCCTACCGGTGTCGACTCGGTTGCGGCCCAGGCGGTGAAGTCGGCCGGCTGGCCGGCGCGAAACCATTGGAAGTAGTGCGCGTAGCAGAGCCCGGACGTGACGGTGGAAGTGCTGCGGGGGCCGCCCAGCCAGTACCGCGGGCCATCGCAATCCTCGACGGCGCACGGCTCCACGGCCTGCCGGCGGCGATCGCCGGAGACATCAACCACCTGCCATGTCGGCTGGCACCACGGGCCGTCGGGCACCCGCAGGGTCCGCTGCGGGACGGTGCGGGCGGAGCTGCTCCTGGACTCACGGCGTGGCATCACCGGCCCCGTTCTGCGGTGCCCGCCACACCAGATGCTCTGTGTGGCGTAGTCTTTCGGCGAGATCATCGCCACCCAGATGGATGTACACGTCGGCGCTGGAGGCGTGCGATTGTCCGAGCCGGGCGGCGATCTCGGCAGCGGTCCAGCCCGCCCTCGCCAGGGCCGTGGCGTGGGTGTGCCGCAGCATGTGGGGATGCAGGTCGTCAATGCCCGCGGACGCTCCGATGCGCTCCACGAGCTGGTAGGCGTTGGAGTACGACAGCGGGCCACCCCGCGGATTCCGGGACAGGTTCACGAACACGTAATCGCTATCCACATCGGCGATCTCGCCGAGCAGGTACGCGGCGTACAGGTCGAAGAAGCGACGTGGCGCCTCCACCGTGAACTGCGCTCGCTGCTTCGACAACGCCCCGTTCTGATTGTCTTTCCGGCGGCAGACCTGGACGCGCCGGCGCATCGGATCAAGGTCGCCGTGGCGCAGCCCCAACGCTTGCCCCACCCGCAGCCCCAGGTCATACAGGGCAGACAGGAGCAGCCGGTCGCGGCCTGTTGACGCTGCCTGCAGGAGCCGGGCGAAGTCGGCCTCGAAGTCGATGACCTGGACTGTCTCAGCAGCGGACTTGCCTCGCCTCACCAGGCGGGAGACCTCACTGGGGCGCCGCTGCTCGATGTGTGCCAGGAAGCTTTGCGCCCGGCGCGGCAGCCTCGACGGGTTGCGAGTGAGCACCAACTCGAGCGGTCCCCGGCCTTCGACCCGGTGGAACTCGTAGAACTCGCGAACACCCGCGCTGACCGCCTTCACCGTCGCCGTTGAGCGGCTACCACGCCAGGTCTGCAGCGGTGGCAAGCCCACCGAAAGAACACCGACAAAGTCACACAATCCGTCGAATGCCACTTCATCCCAAGGGATTCCGCGCGTCGACAGCCAGCGGTAGAACAGGCTCAGGTGCCGTGCGTAGGACCGGACGGTGTTCTGTGACCGGCCCACCGCCCGCAGCCAGTGCAGGAACTGCTCGATCTCATCGATCGGCAGTCCGAGGTCGTCCACCACCGTCCACGACGGCCGGCCGTGCACGGTCACCGGGGCGGCCCTCACTGCCGGTCCTCGGCGTCCTTCGAGCGCTGCGGCGGCTGGACATCGATACCCGGCCGGAGACGGTCGTCTGCGTCGCGGGCCGGCAAGGGCGCCACCGTGTTGACATCGGTCGGGAGTGCGCCCGGTAACCATTTCATCTTCCGTTTGCGCCATGACGCGAGCTGGGCCTGAACTCGCGCCATCGGAATCTCGAATCTGTCCCAGTCGACGCTGGGGGCGCTGACCCAGATCATGCGGATGTGCGAGTCGGTGTAAGGGTCGTAGTCCCAAGTCAATTCGCAATGCGTCGGATTGCCTATCAGACCAGAGGTTTCGGCGTCGAGCAGGCGCAGGGTTTCGGAGTCCTGGGTGCAGAACGCGGTGCGTCGGGCATTGGTCGGTTCCATCTCGTTGTGGTGGATGGCCATGTAGGTCTTGCCGTGGCTGCTGATCATCGGCCACCGATGCGGCTTCGACACGATGTGGCCGGGCGGGTGCATTCCCTGCGTGCTGAGCCACACCGCAGTGCATGCCGAGGTGACGGCGGCGACATGTGAGCCGCGGAGCAGCCCGTGCAGTTCGGTGCGCAGATGCGCTGCGTGCCGTTCGGACAGGGCGTTCCAGTCATCGACAGCGGCGAGGAGCAGCGCCCCTACCCCGGTCGTGACCTGCCGCAGCAACCGAGTTGCCTCTTTACGCGACACCGCGCGGTCCCGCGGGCCGCAATCCTCAAAGAGCGCCGTCACAACTGCACCTTCCGATTGAAAATCTTGCCTAGAATCGTGCCGACCGTGGTAAGGTTTTTCCCGTGCGCCACGCCGTATCAGCACCGTGTTCGCACAGACATGACGCAGGCGAGTACCGTGCGTCTTTAGTCACACCAGTCACTCTTGTCGCAGGTCGGAAAGCCGCAGAATTGGGAAATCGCAGATCACACCGTGTTTCTGCGCAGATTCGGCCCGACTGAGGGATAGTGTCCAGAGACGAGCACCGAGACGGATGGGGAGTTGATCTGTGACGGCACCGGGCCCCTATGCAGAGGCAAACAACGTGATGGTGCAGCTGACCAGACTCGCCTGCGGATGGTCGAAAAAGCGGTTGGCCGATGAGGTCGGTGTATCGCCCTCGCACGTGAGCAAGGTCGAGTCCGGCGCCCTGCCGTTGGCAGGGAAAGCCCTGCTGGACTACGCGAGGGTCATGCAATGCTCACCGGAGGCGTTATGCGTTCCGTTCACCCGGTCGCCGGCCGAAGGCACCCACTTCCGGGCCAATGCGAGCACCGCGGAGTGGAAACGCGACCGCGTCTGGGCGCGCGCAAACCTCATCGCGATGCGGCTCGGGCGGATCGGAGCGCGTGCGGACATCGAACCGGTGCTCGCGCTCCCCGAACTCGACCCCACCGACTACGCCGCCGAACACGGCGAAATCACCGCCGCGCAGGTTCTGCGACGCCTGTGGCGGGTAGTTGGACCGATCCGTTCCATCGTCGAATTACTGGAAGCCGCAGGGGTTTTCGTGGTCACCGAGGACTTCAGCGACCCTGAGATCGACGCCGTCACCCTGCGGGCAAACCAGCACCATCCGCACCTGGTGTACGTAAACGCAGCCTTGCCTGCCGACCGCATGCGAATGACCCTCGCCCACGAGCTGGGCCACCTCGTGATGGATGCGATGACCTTGGTCAGCCCGGTAGAGACCGAGCGCCGCGCCACAGCCTTCGCAGCCGAATTCCTCGCCCCCATCGACGACATCGCCTTCGACCTCGACCGGGTCTCCATTCGCACCGTCCACGAACTCGACGAGCTCCGCCTCACCTGGGGCGTCAGCGTGTCCTCATTGGTCATGCGCGCCCGTGAACGGGGCATCCTCTCCGACTACCAGTATCGATCAATGTTCCGGCTGCTCAACGAGACCGGCCGCATATACGGACCGCGGCCCGGCGTCGCCCAAGAAGAACCCACGCTCGCCCACGACGTGCTCAACCAACTCACTGCTGCCGGCTACACCACCAACGAGCTCGACGACATCACACTACTCACAAGCGCACAACGCGCCGACTTGTTCCACACCGCAAGCGATCAAGCCGCCACCCGACACCTCACGATGGTCTAAGGCATCGAGCGCGGGCCATGGGGTGGAGCCCGACCCATGTCCGCGATACCCAGTGGAAGCCGCCGGTCCATCCGACCAAACAGGCACAGGCCCTCGAACAAGACCACGCCGCCGGCGGCCGTGAGCACCGCGTCATGCATGGCAACGAAGGCGCTCTCGGCCGAATAGTCCTACAAGCTAGAAATCGCCGCCTCTACGCCGAATTGCGGTGGCAGGTCAACAAAAAACAACACAGCAAGTACCTTGGCGAGGTCACCGCCGCCAACCGAGCCGCCAACCTGGCCGCCGGCTGGCAACTGGCCCACGACCAAGGCCTAACGGTCAACGAGGTATCAGCTCCAACGTCGTGACGACCTGGCTGTCCTCACATTGCCTCGCGCTCGTGGAGCCGCCGAAGGTGATCGTTGATCCAGTCTGCGTCCACGATGGAGAGCACTTCGCAGCGTCGCTTGCCGCAGACGCAGCCATGGCCAGTCTCGCGATGGTAGCGGCTCAGCTTCTCGAACTGACGCAGCACATTGTCACGTGACCTGAACGCTGCGAGCATCTTCTCGCGGTAGTCGTCTGCGCGGTCTAGCGCGTTGTTCAACTCGTCGGCGGTTTCTCCCCAGCGGACCCGGACCTCGTACTCGTGGTCCCGAGCGGTTTTCAACGGGTCGCCACGGTGCTCGTTGCACTGGCGGCAAATCCAGCCCCGGACGAGACCGTGGGCGTTACGATCCGCCGACGCCAGACGTTCGGGGACGCTCAGTTCGCAGCATTCGCAGATGACCTGGTTGGGAGCCTCCATAGATCAACGATGCCACGGCACCCCGACATATCAGGGGTACGCGCTCGTCGGCGCAACAATAAATGCTGGCCGCCATCGTCGTGGAGCAGCTGTAGATAACTTGTCCGCGACAGCGACCGGAGCCTCGAATTAGCAGTCGTCGTGTACGTCGCGGATACCTTTGCGCCACCTAGAGATATCGAATCTCCTAGGCTCCACAAGCATTCTTCTCCAGGCGTGCGCCGGAACCACCTCTTCGACCGCTTCGCGGATTCGGTTGCGCGCGCCCAATTTTCGTTAAGGTAACCGCCCAATCTCTTAGTGGGCGTTTAGTAAACCGGCCATGCTCTCACCAAACCGCCACAGCGCGGTGCAGCGAAACGCATAGGGTTCGAACGGTGACCATCCCGTGTTAAAAACGTGACCTTTGTAGCCCACCGTTACCAAAGTGACATTGCCGCGCGATGCGGACGATGCCGTCGGGGAACAAGGGGAACGACATGACGATTGCGCTGTACCACCAGACCATGCCGGACTGGGCGTCCCGGCGGAAGCTCGGGCGCGCGGTGGTCCGCATCGGCGATGTGCTCGCCACGGTGCTGCGGCCGGTGCTCGTGGCGGTGGCCATCATGATCGCCGCGATGTGGTGGTCCATGCCCAAGGCCGCGGCCGACCCGGTCAACACCGTCCTCAACGACGTCGGAGTGGGCAACAACGGGACCATCAGCTCGATGATCGCGGAGCTGGGCGAGATGTTCTGCCCGCTGATCGCCCAGGCCGGCAGCAACTTCGCCAGCAACTCCTACAGCGCCAACGGCAACGGCCTGGGTGGCGCGGTGGCCGGCGGCGTCACCAACCTCGTCATCCAGAACCAGTGCCCGTCGTGGATCAACTCAATTGCCAACGGGCACTTGCCAGGAGCCCTCACCGGTGCAGCGTCGGCGATCAACCCGATGCAGAGTGTCACCGGCGCGGCGACCGACCCGTTGCAGGCGCTGACCGGCGCGACCAACACGGCCGGACTGAACATCCCGGCGCTGCCGAGCACCGGACTACCCGGTGCCGGGTTGCCGACGGGGTTGCCCGTCACGGGACTGCCGAGCAGCCCGCTGGGCTGACGCGCTACGGCTTGGGCGCGACCTCGACGCTGGGCGGCAGCGACGACGGCTCCGGGCGGGTCGAGCGGCGCACGATGGAGAACGCCGCGGCCCCGCCGGCGAGCACGACGGCCCCGACGGCGATCCACAGCAGCGGCTTACGCCGGCGAGGTTCGGGCACCACGTCTTCCTTACGGAGCTTGCGCCCGAGCCAGGATGCCGACGACAGCGCCGAGCTCACACCCACGCCCACAGCCCCGCGGGTGAGATCCGCCGGGCCCACCACGGAGTACCTCAGACCACGCGCAAGCCGTTGTCCCGACGTCAGCCGGACATCCGTGTTGGAACTCATGGGCACCTCTTTCGCAGGCGGGCGGGAAACGCCTCCCCAGCCTGCCACCAAACCCTGCCGACGCGGTACGGGTGCACTGCGGGAGGGGCCTCGAAAGGCGCCTGCAAGCCCGGGTGGCAGACTGCAACTCGTGACGAGCCCCATTCAGACAGCCACCGCGACGCTGCACACCAACCGCGGCGACATCAAGATCGCCCTGTTCGGTAACCACGCCCCCAAGACGGTCGCCAACTTCGTCGGCCTCGCGCAGGGCACCAAGGACTACAGCACCGAGAACGCCTCGGGCAGCACCTCCGGCCCGTTCTACGACGGCGCCGTGTTCCACCGTGTCATCGACGGATTCATGATCCAGGGCGGCGACCCGACCGGCACCGGCCGCGGCGGCCCCGGCTACCAGTTCGCCGACGAATTCCACCCGGAACTGCAGTTCGACAAGCCCTACCTGCTGGCCATGGCCAACGCCGGGCCCGGCACCAACGGCTCGCAGTTCTTCATCACCGTCGGCAAGACCCCGCACCTGAACCGCCGGCACACCATCTTCGGTGAGGTCGTCGACGAGGCCTCGCAGAAGGTCGTCGACGCGATCGCCACTACGGCGACCGACCGCAGCGACCGGCCCACCGAGCCGGTGGTGATCGAGTCCGTCACCATCTCCTGACCTCCCGCTTTACCGCTTGTGCGGTTTCATACGCCTCGCCCCGCGCGTCGCGTATGAAACCGCACATTTGCGTTGACGGCCGGGTCAGCGGCCCGCGTACCCCGCATCGGTGAGTGCGTCGAGCACGTCCAGCGGGCTGGTGCCCAGATCCCAGCGGGTGAACACGTAGAGCCGATCGTCGGCGGTGTCGACCTCGAGTAACCGCACCTTGCGGGCCAGCCGGCGGAATTCGGTGATCCGGATGGTGGCGATATCGTCGCGGCGCAAAACTCTGGTGCGCCACCAGCCGCGCACCACCAGACCCTCACCGGAGATTGCCAGCTTCGGCCGCGCGACCCACGACATAGTTGCAAACACCAGCAAACCCACCGCGGCAACGCCGCCCAGGACACGGCCCGGACCGTCTGTGACCACAGTCACAACGGTTACGGCCATCACGAGGCCGGCGAAACCGATGGCGAGGATGCCTGCGGGCTTAGGGCCCCACGTTGTTTGCTGCATGGCGTCAATACCCGGTCTCACCGCGAGGTTTGCAGTTATCCACAGGCGCTATCCCCAATGGGGATGAATCACAACGTTGTGATTGGGTGACGCCGGGGTAGCGAGCTGGGTAACAGTTCGAAGCCAAAATGAATTCAATCCGGCGGGGTGCCGCCTCAGCGCCACCGCATGGTGAGCAACAACCCTGTGATCATGAAAGCAAAGGCGATCGCGTAGTTCCACGGGCCGAGGTCGGCCATCCAATTCAGCCAAGTCGGGGCATTCAGGCCGGTGGCACCCAGCTGGAACACGAGCAGCCACAGCAGCCCGATCAGCATCAGCCCCACGAACAGCACCACGAACCACACGCTCGACGGCCCGGCCTTCACCTTCACCGGGGTCCGGCTCACCGGGTTGATGGTGAAGTCGTTCTTCTTGCGAACTTTGGACTTGGGCATGGTTACCTTTGGAGACGATGGAACACGTGGCCGGATGGGACGCCGGCATTGAACACTGAGCCTAACGCAGCGTCCGCCCCTGCCGAGAATTCTGGGAGACCACGCTCGGCCTGGCGATTCGGCGTGCCGGTGGTGTGTCTGCTCGCCGGTCTGCTGCTGGCGGCGACGCACGGCGTCTCGGGCGGCGGCGAGATCCGGCGCAGTGACGCGCCGCGGCTGGTGGATCTGGTGCGCGAGGCGCAGAGCGGGGTGGACCGGCTCACCGCGCAGCGTGACCAGCTGGTCTCGGCCATCGACAACCATCACGGCGGCTCCCCCGGCGCCGACGCCGCCCTGCACGCCATCACCGCGCGCTCCGACCGGCTGGCCGAACAGGCCGGGCTGAACCCCGAACGCGGGCCCGGGCTGGTGATCACCCTCAACGACGCCCAACGCGACGCGGAGGGCCGCTTCCCGCGCGACGCGGCCCCGGACGACCTGGTGGTGCACCAGCAGGACATCGTGGCCGTCCTCAACGCGCTGTGGAGCGCGGGCGCCGACGGTATCCAGGTGCAAGATCAGCGGATCATCGGCACCTCGGTGCCGCGCTGCGTCGGCAACACCCTGCTGCTGGGCGGGCGCACCTACAGCCCGCCGTACGTCGTCACCGCGATCGGTGACGTGCCCGCCATGCAGGCCGCGCTGGCCGCCGCGCCGCTGGTGACGCTGTACAAGCAGTACGTGGTGCGGTTCGGGCTGGGCTACAGCGAGGTGGCGCAGCCATCCGTGGAACTCGCCGGGTACACCGCACCGGTCCGGATGAAGTACGCCAAGCCCGCCGGGCCGCTCGGGTATTAACCGGTTTGTCCGTCGCAGTAGCCTGGTGACATGCAGGTTCTGGTCGTCGACAACTATGACAGCTTCGTGTTCAACCTGGTCCAGTACCTGGGTCAGCTCGGCGTGCACGCACAGGTCTGGCGCAACGACGACGAGCGCCTGACCGAGCCGCGGGCCATCGCCGAGCAATTCGACGGCATCCTGCTCTCCCCCGGTCCCGGCACCCCGGAACGCGCCGGTGCGTCCATCCCGCTGGTGCACGCCGCCGCCGAAACCGGCACGCCGCTGCTCGGCGTGTGTCTGGGACACCAGGCCATCGGCGTGGCCTTCGGCGGCACCGTGGACCGCGCGCCGGAGCTGCTACACGGCAAGACCAGCCTGGTGCACCACTCCGATGTCGGTGTGCTGCACGGACTTCCGGACCCCTTCACCGCCACCCGGTACCACTCGCTGACCATCCTGCCGGAGACCAAACCGGACGTGCTGGAGGCCATCGGGCAGACCGACTCCGGGGTCATCATGGCCGTCCGGCACACCGAGTTGCCCATCCACGGCGTGCAGTTCCACCCGGAATCCATCCTCACCGAGGGTGGGCACCGGATGTTGGCCAACTGGCTGGGCTTCTGCGGGCAGGCCCCCGACGAGAGTCTGGTCCGCCGCCTCGAGCAGGAAGTCGCCGATACCGTCCAGGCTGCTACGACCGTCGGCTGAGCCGGTCGCTAGGACGCGAAGCTCAGCGTGATCGAGTCGCCGTAGCCCACGCCGCTGCCCGGTGACGGGCTCTGCGTCACCACGGCATTCGACCGCAGCCCGCTGTTGTCCACGTTGGCGCCCTTGATCAGTACACCGGTCCAACCCAGCGCCCGCAGATTCGGCTCGGCGTCCACCCAGAACTGGCCCACCAGGTTCGGCATCACGAACTGATTGCCCAGGGACACCTTCAGCGTGATCGGCGCGTCCAGCGGTACCACGGTGCCCGCGACCGGGTCGGTGGCCACCACCTCCCCCGCCGGGCGCGGGCTGGCGACCGGGGCCGTCAGCACGGCGGTGAAGCCCAGGATCTGCAGGTTGTTGCGGGCGCCCTGCTCGGGCTGACCGGTGACATCCGGGACCGCCTTGGTCTGCGGCCCGGTGCCCACCACGACGGTGATCTCGTTGGTGATCGCCGACGTCGAGTTGGCCGGCGGCACGGTGCTGACCACCCGGTCCTTGAGTTCGGGCGCCGAGGACGACGGCGCCTGCTTGAACTTGCCGAAACCGGCCGTGGTGAGCTTGCGGACCGCGTCGGCGTAGCTCAGGCCCGACACGTCGGGCACCTCGCGCTGCTCGGGGCCGGTCGAGACGTTGATGGTGATCTCGTCCCCTGCGCTCACCGACGCGTTGGCGTTCGGGTCGGTCCCGATGACGTGATCCGGCGGCACCTTCGAGTCCGGGTTGCGCGCAATGTTGGTCTTGAACCCGCGGTTCTGCAGCGCGGCGATGGCGTCGGCCGAGGCCTGCCCGGACACGTCGGGCACCTGCACATCGCGGGGCTTGCCGCCGATGGCGTTGATCGCGATGGTGACCACCACGGTCAGCACCGCGAGCACCGCGACCGCGATGAGCCAGCGGCCCACCGAGCCCCCGCTGCCGGGCGGGGTGTAGCCGCCGGCGGTCGGAATGTGTTCGGTCGGCAGGGCCCGCGCGTGCGGCTGGTGTGCGGTCAGGATGTGGGTGCGCTCGGCGTCGGTGAGCACCTTGGGCGCCTCGGGCGCCTCGCCGCTGTGCACGCGGATCAGGTCGGCGCGCATCTCGGCCGCACTCTGATACCGGTTCTCCGGGTTCTTGGTCAGCGCCTTGAGCACCACCGCATCGAGTTCCGGGGAGATACCGGCGTGCCGCTTGGACGGCGGGTCGGGGTCCTCGCGGACATGCTGGTAGGCCACGGCCACCGGGGAGTCACCGACGAAAGGTGGCTCGCCGGTGAGGATTTCGTACAACACGCAGCCCAGCGAGTACACGTCGGAGCGGGCGTCCACCGGCTCACCGCGAGCCTGCTCGGGGGACAGATACTGCGCCGTGCCGATCACCGCGGCGGTCTGGGTGACGCTGTTGCCGGTGTCGGCCAGGGCGCGGGCGATGCCGAAATCCATCACCTTCACCGCGCCGCTGTTGCTGATCATGATGTTCGCGGGCTTGACGTCGCGATGGATGATGCCGTGCTGGTGGCTGAAGTTCAGGGCCTGGCAGGCGTCGGCGATGATCTCGATGGCGCGCTTGGGCTCCATCGGACCGTCGGTGTGCACGATGTCGCGGAGCGTCACGCCGTCGACGTACTCCATGACGATGTAGGGCAGCGGGCCGTTGGGCGTCTCGGCCTCGCCGGTGTCGTAGACGGCCACGATCGCCGGGTGGTTCAGCGCGGCGGCGTTCTGCGCCTCCCGGCGGAACCGCAGATAGAAGCTGGGGTCGCGGGCCAAATCCGCGCGCAGCACCTTGACCGCGACATCACGGTGCAACCGCACATCACGCGCGATGTGCACCTCCGACATCCCGCCGAAGCCGAGGATCTCACCCAGCTCGTAGCGGTCCGAGAGGTGTTGGGGCGTGGTCACGGTGACCCACTGGGCGGCGAGGCGGGTGGCACGCCGATGACGGTGGTGCTGGTCGAGGTTTGCTGCTGCACCGGACGGTCCTTCTTGTCCTGCGCGTTCAGCACGATCAGTACGGCGATGATGATGGCCAGCGCGCCGAGCACGCCGGCGGCCCACAGCAGGGCCCGCTGGCCGGGCGAGAAGGTGCGCCGCGGCGGGGGCGTGCGGTGGCTGCCGGTGGCCGGGCGGGGCCGCGCGGCGGTGACCGGCGGCCGGTACTCGGCCGCCGCGGCGGCCCGGGCCTGCGTGGTCGACGGGATGGCCGCCGGGGTGGCGCGGCCGATGGTCGGTGCGTGGTTGGGCCGGGGTGGGCGCCGGCCGGCGCGCACGGCCGCGACGGCGTCGGCGAACGGGCCGCCGGAGCGGTACCGGTGGTTGGGTTCCTTGGCCAGGGTGATCTCGATGAGCTCGCGCACGTTGGGCGGCAGGTCGGCAGGCAGCGGGGCGGGCTGCTCCTTGATGTGCTTCATCGCGACCGTCAGCGCGCCGTCACCGGTGAACGGCCGCTTGCCCGAAAGCGATTCGTAGCCAACGACGCCCAGTGAGTACACGTCGCTGGCGGCGGTGGCGTCGCGGCCCAGCGCCTGCTCCGGCGCGATGTACTGCGCGGTGCCCATCACCATGCCGGTCTGGGTGACCGGGGCGGCGTCGACCGCCTTGGCGATGCCGAAGTCGGTCAGTTTCACCTGACCGGTCGGGGTGATCAGGATGTTGCCCGGTTTCACGTCCCGGTGCACCAGCCCGGCGGTGTGCGCCACCTGCAGGGCGCGGCCGGTCTGCTCGAGCATGTCCAGCGCGTGCCGCAGCGACAACCGCCCGGTGCGTTTGATGACGGAGTTCAGCGGTTCACCGTTGACGAGCTCCATCACCAGGTAGGCGGTGCGGCCCTCCCCGGCTTCGAGCTCGGTCTCGCCATAGTCGTAGACGCTGGCGATACCCGGATGGTTGAGCATGGCCACGGTGCGGGCCTCGCCGCGGAACCGGTCGACGAACTCGGCGTCGGTGGAGAACTCGGCCTTGAGCACCTTGATGGCCACCTGGCGGCCGAGCCGGGTGTCCAGGCCTTCCCACACCTGGCCCATACCGCCCGTCGCGATCAGACGCTGCAGCCGGTAGCGTCCGGACAGCGTCACACCCACCCGGGCCGTCATGATGCCTCCCGCAGGGCAGCGGCGATGGTCGCTCGCCCGATCGGGGCGGCCACCGCGCCGCCGGTGGCGGACAATCGGTCCCCACCATTCTCCACGAGCACGGCGACGGCCACTTTGGGGGCCTGTGCCGGGGCGAATGCGATGTACCAGGCATGGGGCGGGGTGTTGCGGGGATCCGTTCCGTGTTCGGCGGTGCCCGTCTTCGATGCGATCTGCACGCCGGCGATGGCTCCCTTCTGCTGTGTCACCTGCTCGGCGCCCACCATCAGATCAGTCAGTGTAGCCGCGACCTGCGGCGACACGGCCCGCCGCAGCTCCTGCGGGGCGGTGGTGGCGATATTCGAGAGGTCAGGGCCCTTGAGGCCATCGACGAGGTAGGGCGCCATGGTGACGCCGTCATTGGCGATGGTGGCCGCCACCATCGCGTTCTGCAAGGGTGTCACCGCGACATCCTTTTGTCCGATGCTCGACATGCCCAGTGCGGCGGCGTCGTCGATCGGGCCGATGGTGGAGTCGGCCACCTGCAGCGGGATCTGGACGGGGGCGTCGTCGAGCCCGAACGCGCGGGCGGCCCCGCGCAGCCGGTCGGCGCCGGTGTCGATGCCGAGCTGGACGAAGGCGGTGTTGCAGGACCGCGCGAACGCCTCACGCAGCGTCGCGGTGGGACCGTTGCCGCAGGTGGACCCGCCGTAGTTCTCCAGGGTCGCGGTGCTGTTCGGCAGCGGGATGCGGGCGGCCGCCGTCAGTGGGGTGTCCGGGGTGGTGCCGGCCTGCAGCGCGGCCGCGGTGGTGACCACCTTGAACGTCGACCCCGGCGGGTAGGTCTCGGAGATGGCGCGGTTTACCAGCGGGTTGTCCGGATTGTCGCGCAGCTTCTGCCAGGCCGCGGATTGCTCGCTGCCGTCATGGCTGGCCAGCTGGTTCGGGTCGTACGACGGGGCGGACACCATGGCCAGGATCTTGCCGGTGGACGGTTCCAGGGCCACCACCGCGCCCTTGCAGGCGCCGTCGCAGCCGCGCTCCATCGCGTCCCAGGCGGCCTGCTGCACCTGCGGGTTGATGGTGGTCGAGACATTGCCGCCGCGCGGGTCGCGGCCGGTGAAGAAGTCGGCCAGCCGCCGCCCGAACAGCCGCTCGTCGGAGCCGTTGAGGATGGCGTCCTCGGCGCGCTCGAGGCCCGTGCTGGAGTACTGCAGCGAGTAGAAGCCGGTGACGGGCGCGTAGGTGAGCGGGTTGGGGTAGACCCGCAGGAACCGGAAGCGGCCGTTGGTAGAGACCGAGTACGCCAGCAGCTGGCCGCCGGCCGAGATCTGCCCGCGCTGGCGCGAGTACTCGTCGAGCAGCACCCGCTGATTGCGGGGGTCGGTGCGGTAGCCGTCGGCGGCGAACACCTGGGTGAAGGTGGCATTGGCGAGCAGCAGCACGATCAGCACCATGATCGTGACGGACAGGCGGCGCAGCGCGGTGTTCATGTCTTCGAGATCACCTCGGTGCTGGCCGATGCGATCGGGCTCGGATTGGGTCCGCGGCTGGAGGTGATGGGCCGGCGCGCCGCGTGCGAGATGCGCACCAGGATGGCCAGCAGGATGTAGTTGGCCACCAACGACGAACCGCCGTAGGACATCCACGGGGTGGTCAGTCCGGTCAGCGGGATCAGCTTGGTCACCCCGCCGACGACGATGAACAGCTGGATGCCCAGCGTCGAGGCCAGCCCGGCGGCCAGCAGCTTGCCGAAGCTGTCGCGCACGGCGATCGCGGTGCGCAACCCGCGGATCACGACGATGGTGTAGAGCATCAGCACGCCGGCCAGCCCGACCAGGCCGAGTTCTTCGCCGACGGCAGCGATGATGAAATCCGTTGAGGCGGCGGGCACCGTGCCGGGCTGACCGTTGCCCAGCCCGGTGCCGAAGATGCCGCCGGTGGCGAAGCTGAACAGGGACTGCACCATCTGGAAGCCGGCACCGTCGGGATCGGCGAACGGGTCGATCCAGTTCTGCACCCGGACCCGGACGTGCCCGAAAAGGTGGTATGCCACAACGCTTCCCACCGCGAACAGGCCAAGACCGATGAGCACCCAGGACAGCCGGCCGGTGGCCACGTAGACCAGCACCAGGAACGACGTGTACAGCAGCAGCGAAGTGCCCAGGTCCTTCTCGAACACCATCACCCCGACCGAGGCGATCCAGGCCACCAGTAGGGGCGCCAGGTCGCGCGGGCGCGGCAGATCCATTCCCAGCACGTGCTTTCCGGCGCTGATGAACAGTTCGCGCTTGTCCACCAGCACGGCGGAGAAGAAGATCAGCAGCAGGATCTTGGAGAACTCCGCCGGCTGGATCGAGAAGCCGGGGAACTGGATCCAGATCTTGGCGCCGTTCTGCTCGGAGAACCTGGCGGGCAGCAGCGCCGGAATGACAAGCAGCGCAAGGCCGGTGAGGCCGCAGAGGTATCCGTAGCGGGCCAGCACCCGGTGGTCGGGCACCGCGATGACGATCGCCGAGAACGCGATCACGCCGACCAGCGTCCACAACATCTGCTGGTTGGCGGTCGGGCTGTCCGGGTTCAGCGGTGCCGCGGCCAGGTCGAGGCGGTGAATCATGACCAGCCCCAACCCATTCAGCAGGGCGACCACCGGCAGCAGCAGCGGGTCGGCGTAGGGCGCGAACCGGCGGATCGCCAGGTGTGCCCCGGCGAACAGCGCCAGGTAGGCCACGGTGTACTGCAGCAGGTCCCAGCTCAGGCCCTGCTCCTGGTTGGCCTCGACGATCAACAGGGCCACGGTGGTGATCGCGGCGGCGAAGCCCAGCAACCCCAGTTCGGCGTTGCGCCGGTTGGGCAGCGGCGGTGTGACGGCGACGGGCGACTGGGGAGCGGTGGTCATGACGCCGTCCGGCAGGTGGTGCCCGGCTCCGGCGGTGAGGGAGGCAGGGCCGTGACGGTCGGTGCCTGGGTGGTGGGCGGGGGAGACACAGTGGTGGGTGGGGGCACGGGCGAGGGAGACCCAGCGGTGGGCGGGGGAGTGGGCCCCGGCGTCGGCGCGGCGGTCGGCGCGGGCGCCGGTGCTGTGCTGGTGTCGGGGGCGGCGGTGTCCTTCGGCGCGCCTGTCGTGCTCGGCGTCGGCGCGCCTGTCGTGCTGGGCGCCGGCGCTCCCGACGTCGTGGGTGCCGGGGCAGGTTTCGGCGTCGGCTTCGGGGCGGGAGCCGGCGGCGCGCAGATCGGCAGCAGCGAGCTGCGGACCAACTCGTTGATCTGGTTGATCGCGTCGTCCAGGCTGCCCGCGGGCAGGCCCGCCGTCACCTGCGCGCGTTCGGATTCGCGGATGTCGTCGACACCCAGCAGTTCACAGTTCAGGTTGTCCTTGGACTGGCCGAAGCTGATCAGCGACAATTCATTTCGCGGGTTGAGGCAGCCGACCAGAAACGGTTCCTGCAGGGCCATGCCCAGAAACGAGCCCTGCACCCCCCGCATGATCGAAACGGTGCCGTCGCGCTCACCGACGTAGTAGTTGTTGCGGATGATCTCCCGTGCGACCGCCAAGCCGGCCAGCACGACCAACAACACCACGACTCCCGCTATCACCAGACGCCGCTTGGAGCGGTGTGCTTTTGGGAGTTCCTCCTGCTGCGTCACAACCCTTTTCGGGGCGATGCGGCGGGGGTTGAACGCCGATGCCCGCCCCGCCGCGGTATTAGGGGGGAGCGTGTCATCGTCCTCCCCGGACACGGCCCCGGCCAGGATCGGCTGGGTCTGGCCGTAGTCGTAGTCGACGACGTCGGCCACCACCACGGTGACGTTGTCCGGGCCGCCGCCGCGCAGGGCCAGTTCGATGAGCCGGTCCGCGCTGTCCACCACATCCGGTATTAGCAGCGCCTCGTGGATGGTGTCGTGGCTGACCGGGTCGGACAGGCCGTCCGAACACAGCAGGTACCGGTCGCCGGCGCGGGCCTCCCGGACGATCAGGGTGGGCTCCACCTCGTGCCCAGTCAGGGCGCGCATGATGAGCGACCGCTGCGGATGGCTGTGTGCCTCCTCGGCGGTGATGCGGCCCTCGTCCACCAGGGTTTGGACGAAGGTGTCGTCCTTGGTGATCTGGGTCAGCTCGCCGTCGCGCAGCAGGTAGCCGCGGGAGTCGCCGATGTGCACCAGGCCCAGCCGGCTGCCCGCGAACAGGATGGCCGTGAGCGTGGTGCCCATGCCCTCCAGTTCCGGGTCGGCCTCCACGTGTGCGGCGATGGCCGAGTTGCCTTCGTGCACTGCGTCGTCGAGCTTCTTGAGCAGATCACCGCCCGGCTCGTCGTCGTCCAGGTGGGCCAGCGCCGCGATCACCAGCTGGGAGGCCACCTCGCCCGCGGCGTGACCACCCATGCCGTCGGCCAATGCCAGCAGCCGCGCACCCGCGTACACCGAGTCCTCGTTGTTCGCGCGCACCAGTCCGCGGTCGCTGCGCGCCGCATACCGTAGAACTAGTGTCACGGCCGCAACTCGATTACCGTCTTGCCGATTCGTACCGGCGTTCCCATCGGAACCCTTACCGCCGTCGTCACCTTCGCCCTGTCAAGGTATGTACCGTTGGTCGATCCTAGGTCCTCGACATACCATTCCGAGCCCCGCGGGGACAGCCTGGCGTGCCGTGTCGACGCATAGTCGTCGGTGAGCACCAGCGTCGAGTCGTCGGCCCGTCCGATGAGCACCGGTTGGCTGCCCAGGGTGATCCGGGTGCCGGCGAGCGCTCCCTCGGTGACGACCATGTGCCTGGCGATGTGGCGCCGCTGCCGGTTGGGCAGCAGTGATCCCCGCAGCGCCAGCCCGCGGCGCACCATCACCGCCCCGGTCGGGGCGTAGATATCGGTGCGCAGGATGCGCAGCACCGACCAGATGAACAACCACAGCAGCAGCAGGAAACCGACCCGTGTCAGCTGCAGAACTAGCCCCTGCATCTGACGTCCTCCCCGCCTCGTCTCAAGATCATCGGCACCGTCACGATACTGGGGCGCCCGTCGGCTCGAGGGCGAAGTGCCAGCTCGGCGCCGCTCAGTGGACGCGGACGATGATCTCGGAGTGGCCCAGTCGGATGACGTCGCCGTCGGCCAGCTGCCACTCCTGCACCGGGGCGTTGTTCACCGTGGTGCCGTTGGTGGAGTTCAGGTCCGACAACAGCGCGACCTGACCGTCCCAGCGGATCTCCAGATGACGGCGCGACACCCCGGTGTCGGGCAGCCGGAACTGGGCGTCCTGCCCGCGGCCGATCACGTTGGCACCCTCGCGCAGCTGGTAGGTGCGGCCACTGCCGTCGTCGAGCTGCAGCGTCACCGTCGCCCCGGCACCGGCGTAGCCGCCGTACGCGGCGGGAGCCGCGGGCTCGGCCCCGTAACCCTGTCCGTAGTCCTGGCCGTACCCCGGCTGCGCGGCCGGTTGGCCGGCCGGCTGTCCGTAGCCCTGGCCGTAGCCCTCGGGCTCGCCGTAGCCGGTGTCCGGGTAGCCGGGGGCCGCGGGCGGCTCACCGTAGCGGCCGTAGTCCGGTGCCGGCGGTGCAGCGGGCGCGGCGTAGTCCTGGCGGCCGTAATCGCGACCGTAGCCACCCTGATCGGGGTAGCCGCCCTGATCCGGGTAGGACGGCTGCTCATAGGGCGGCGCCGGGGGAGCGGGCGGGCGTCCGTAGCCCTCGTCCGGGCGCGGCGGGGCCGGCGGGCGGCCGTAGTCGTATTCGCCGTAGCCGGGCGGCGGAGAGGCCGGCGGCTGCGGATAACCGGTCGGCGGCTGCTGGCGGTAACCCTGGTCGGGGTAGCCGGCGGGCGGCTGTTGGCCGTATCCGGCCGGCGGACGCTGCTCGTAGGACGGCGGGGCCGGCGGCGGCGGGTAGCCCTGGTCCGGGTAGCCGCCCTGGCGCGGCGGGTAACCACCCTGGTCGGGGTGGGCACCGTGCTCGGGCGGGTAGCCGCCGCGCTGCTCTTCCTGCTGGCGGTAGCGCTCGTCGTACTGTTCGTCGCCGGGCCGCCCCTGTCCCTGGCCGCGGTAGCTCGGGTTGTCGGTCATCGCTGGTACTCCTGGTTGTGCGGTGGACGGGCGGTCGTGCTGTGGTGGGGCAGGCGTGCCGGTGGACGAGTCGGGGTTGACCGCTCCACGGGCACGAAACTGTCCGGTGTGCAGCGTCGATGCGGCCTCGAACCTGACGACCACATCACCATACGTTTGCCATCCCTGGTCATGAATGAAACCTCGTAGGTGCCTGGCAAATGTCGACGACGTCCGTTCCGGATCGGCGCTCACGTTCTGGTAATCAGTGTCGCTGAGCGTAATGACGTAGTCGTTGGGGGCCAAAATGCGGCCGCCGCCGACTTCACGGGCATGGGCCTCGGCTTCACGACGCAACAGCGCTTCGACTTCCTGCGGAACGATGGATCCGCCGAAGACCCGGGCGAAAGCGTCGCCGACGGTCGACTCGAGGCGACGTTCGATACGGTCTGCCAGACCCATCTCACCGCCCCTTCTGTTGTCGTCGTGCCGTGCCCCCGCGTGTTCGCGTGTCGCTGTGGCCACACTGCTCACACGCATGTTATCGGCCCACTGCTGGGATGCGTGACCAACAGAACTCTGAGAATCGGGTAGCGGCAGGTCAGGACGCGTGATCTTGATTCCGATCTGGCGGTTTGGGTCCGGTGGGGCTGTGGTGATACGGTTGCGCGGTCATTCGGGCGAGTGGCGGAATGGCAGACGCGCTGGCTTCAGGTGCCAGTGTCCTTCGGGACGTGGGGGTTCAAGTCCCCCTTCGCCCACCACGAGCGGTTCTACGAACTGCAGGCATGAGGCCACGGACTCTCCGGAGTTCGTGGCCTTTGTGTTTGGTGGGGACGGCCTGAGTGAACCGCCCGGCGGCAGGGCGCGGGATTTCGAGTTCTAGGTCCCCATCTGGATGGCCAGTTGTCGCGGAGCCTCCCAATCTGCGGGGTCGATCCTCAGCGTTGTGCATCACCTGTCGGCCGGGTCCTATATACAGTTCCGTTCAGTTCAGGACGATGAGTTGAGGGGGCTTCCGCCGTGATCACCGGTGAGTTGAAGAGCAAAGTGGACCGGGTCTGGGACGCGTTCTGGTCCGGCGGCATCTCCAACCCGCTGGAGGTGATCGAGCAGATCACCTACCTGCTGTTCATCCGACGCCTCGACGACCTGGAGACTCTGGAGGAGCGCAAAGTTCGCCTCGGCGCAGCCGGTGAGCTCCGTTTCGGTTCAGACCAGCAAGAGCTCCGGTGGTCGCGTTTCAAGAATCAGGAGCCTGCTGTCATGTTCGCGACGGTCGGGGAAAAGGTCTTCCCGTTCCTGCGGACCCTCGGTGGCGACGGCTCGACCTATGGCGAGCACATGAAGGATGCCCGGTTCACGATTCCGACCCCGCAGCTGCTCTCGCGAGTTGTGGACCTGCTCGACGACATCCCGATGAACGACCGCGACACCAACGGCGATCTCTACGAGTACCTGTTGTCCAAAATCGCGAGCGCCGGCGTCAATGGTCAATTCCGCACGCCTCGCCACATCATCAAGCTGATGGTCGACATGATGGCGCCGAAGCCGAAGGATGAAATCTGCGATCCCGCTTCCGGCACTGCGGGCTTTCTGGTGGCGGCGTCGGAGTACATCCGTGAGCATTACCCATCGGTGCTCACCGATGCTACGCAACGTAAGCACTTCCACTCCAGTATGTTTCATGGATACGACTTCGACAACACAATGCTCCGGATCGCCAGCATGAATATGCTGATGCATGGCATCGAAAGCCCTGATATCCGCTACCGGGACTCGCTGTCGGAGGGTGCGAGTGAGGACGCTGAGAAGTACACGCTGATCCTGGCTAACCCGCCGTTCGCTGGCTCGCTGGACTACGAGTCGACGTCCAAAGATCTCCAACGGGTTGTCAAGACCAAGAAGACCGAGCTGCTATTCGTAGCGCTGTTCCTCAAGATACTCAAGCCAGGTGGTCGGGCTGCTGTGATCGTTCCTGACGGTGTGTTGTTTGGATCATCCAAGGCGCACAAGGATCTTCGTCGTACATTGGTGGAAGATCAGAAGCTCGACGGGATCGTGAAGCTACCCTCGGGTGTATTCAAGCCTTACGCGGGTGTGTCTACTGCGATCTTGTTGTTCACCAAGACCAACTCGGGTGGTACTGACACTGTTTGGTTCTATGACGTGACAGCCGACGGATTCTCGCTGGACGACAAGCGAACCCCAATAGGGGAAACCGACCTTCCCGAGGTACTGGCTCGGTGGGCTGAGCGGAACAGCTCTGAGCGTAGTCGTTTGCGCACTGAACAGTCCTTCGTTGTACCGAAGGAGGATATCGTTGCGCAGGGGTTCGATCTGTCGCTGAACCGGTACCGAGAGATCGTTCACGATGACAAGTGCCACCGAGACCCGCTGGAGATCATTGCGGAGCTCGAGTCGCTTGATGGTGAAATCACCTCTGGCATTGCAGATTTGAAAGCGATGCTGTCATGAACGAAGTGACCTTGGGAGACCTGATCGCCCCTGCGAATGTTCGAAGGGCGGGCTGTGACGAGCTGCCCGTTCTATCGATCACCATGCGGTCTGGCCTAGTCGATCAATCCACCAAGTTTAAGAAGCGCGTAGCGAGCAGTGACACCTCTGACTACAAGGTAGTGCGGCGAGGACAACTGGTGGTCGGATTTCCTATCGACGAAGGTGTTCTCGACTTTCAAACGCTTTACCCCGAAGCAATCGTGAGCCCTGCCTATGGAATCTGGGATCTTAAAGACTCGAGGACGGCAGACGTTGAGTACCTCCGGCGCTACCTTCGCTCACCACGGGCGATGGCGTACTACAAGGGAAAGCTCCGAGGGAGCACCGCACGCCGCAGATCACTTCCGAGTACGGTATTTCGTGCGCTAGATGTTCCACTTCCAGCACTCGACGATCAGCGCCGCATCGCTGCCATTCTTCACCGGATTGAACTGCTAAATACTCGGCAGGAGGAGGCGGCGCGACTTGTGGACGACTTCGCGAACGCCGTCTTTGACGAGATCGTCGGCGGAGTGACTAATACGGTTCAACTAGGTGATATCGCACAGTTCTACGGAGGGACGACCCTTCCGGACGGGATACCGTTTACTGGGCAATCAGACGGGGCCTTTTTAATGAAGGTCTCAGATATGAATTTGCCGGGTAACGAGGAGGAAGTTGCGTCCTGCGCGCTATGGTCACGGGACACGGGGCCGAAAGCATCGACCTGCCCTCCGGGAGCTGTGATCCTCCCGAAGCGGGGGGGAGCAATATCGACCAATAAAAAGCGAAGAGCTACACGGCCGACGATCCTCGACCCAAACTTGATGGGTGTTGCTCCGCTCGATGGCAGGCTGCGAACGAGCTTCCTGCTCTATTGGTTTAAGCGGTTCGACCTGGCCTCGCTTACGAGCGGAAGCACTGTGCCACAACTGAACAAGCGCGACTTAGCGCCGTTGGAGTTTCCGCTGGCGACGTTGCGTGACCAGGATGAGTTTGAGCACAGACTGACTTCGATACATCAGCATGGTCGCCTCTTGCGCTCACGGAGCGCATATCTGGCGGAGCTTCTGACGTCCCTCCAATCCCGCGCCTTTTCCGGTCACCTCTGAGGCAGGTATGTCGAACTTCGCCTTCCTGCAGACCGTCGGCTGGCCAGAGATGCACGCCGACTGCGCTCGCGCGGAGAGCTACGCTACCAGCGACCCACGTTCAGCGTGTTTCTACAGCCGTCGGACAGCCGAGTTGTTGGTCGACTATTTGTACGACGTTCTGGCGCTGCCGGTTCCGTACAAGAACGACCTGGCCGCCAAGATCAACGATCCGAAGTTCAAGTCGAAAGTCGGCGTCGGGATCGCTACCAAGCTGAACCTGATCCGCAAGCTCGGCAACACCGCTGTCCACGATTCGCAGCCCATCCCGGCGCGGGCCGCGTTGGATGTGTTGCGCGAACTGCACCACGTGATGCTGTGGGCGGCATTCCGGTATTCGACTCAGCCGCAGGCAGTTCCGATGAGGGCCGCGTTCGATCCGAAGATCGCCGCCAAAGCGTCGCCGCTGTCTCGGCAAGAAGTCGCCCAGCTCGCGGCGAAGTTCGCCGCTCAGGATGAAGCCCACGCCAAGGCGCTGGCCGAGAAGGACGAACTTGCCGCTGCGCAGGCCACCGAGATCGCCGCATTGCGCGAGGCTGTCAGGAAGGCCCAGGCCGCCAACCAGCAGACCGACGACCGGGACTACAACGAGGCTGACACTCGTGACCGGTTCATTGACGTCATGCTCGCCGAAGCGGGCTGGCCCCTGACCGATACCAAGGATCGTGAATACCTGGTAACCGGCATGCCCAATGGCGACGGCAAGGGATTCGTCGACTACGTTCTGTGGGGTGCAGACGGTCTCCCGTTGGCGATCGTGGAGGCCAAACGGACGACCAAGAGCCCGCAGGTCGGCCAGCAGCAGGCCAAGCTGTACGCGGCCTGCCTGGAGAAGATGACAGGGCGTCGGCCGGTCATCTTCTACACCAACGGTTTCGAGCACTGGATCTGGGATGACACCGGCGGCTACCCTCCGCGGGAGATCCAGGGTTTCTACACCAAGGATGAGCTGGAGCTCCTAATCCAGCGTCGCGACACCCGCAAGCCGTTGACCGACATGCCGATCGACTCGGCCATCGTGGAACGGCACTATCAACACCGTGCGATCCGCGCTATCGACGACGCATTCACCGCTAAGGAACGCGAAGCCCTATTGGTTATGGCCACCGGGTCGGGAAAGACCCGCACCGTCATCGCTCTGGTCAAGCAGCTGATGGAGGCCAACTGGGTCAAACGGGTGCTGTTCCTGGCCGACCGCACCGCGCTGGTCACCCAGGCCGCCAACGCATTCAAGGCGCACCTGCCCGATGCCACCACCGTGAATCTGGTGACCGAGAAGATCACCGACGGTCGGGTGTACGTGTGCACCTACCCGACGATAATGAACCTCATCAACGACACCGACTCCGGCATCAGGAAATTCGGACCCGGCTACTTCGACCTCGTCGTCATCGATGAAGCCCACCGCTCCGTCTATCAAAAGTACCGAGCCATCTTCGACTGGTACGACTCACTCCTGGTCGGCCTGACCGCCACCCCTAAAGACGAGGTCGACCACAACACCTACCGACTGTTCAACCTCGAAGACGGCGTGCCCACTGACGCCTATAGCCTCGACGATGCCGTCAAAGAAGGGTTCTTGGTTCCTGCGGTTGGGATCTCCGTCGGCACCAAGTTCCTGCGCCAAGGTATCCGCTACGCCGACCTCTCCGAAGAGGAGAAGGACGACTGGGACGCCTTGGACTGGGGCGACGAAGATCCACCTGACGAGGTGAGCTCCGAGGAGATCAACAGGTTCCTGTTCAACGAGGACACCGCGGACAAGGTGCTCGCCGAACTGATGAGCAAGGGACACCGCGTCGCCGAAGGTGACCGGCTCGGCAAAACCATCGTTTTCGCCAAGAACCAAGCGCACGCTGAGTTCATCGCGCGACGCTTCGACGCCCAATATCCGCAATACGCCGGAACATTCGCCCGCGTGATCACCCACAGCACTGCGTATGCCCAGTCGTTGATCGACGACTTCTCTGTCACCGATAAGGCGCCACACATCGCTATATCCGTCGACATGCTCGACACCGGCATCGACGTTCCCGATGTGGTCAACCTCGTATTTTTCAAGCTCGTCCGGTCCAAGACCAAGTTCTGGCAGATGATCGGCCGCGGCACCCGCCTCCGTCCCGACCTCTTCGGCCCCGGCAAGGACAAGCAGAACTTCTACGTCTTCGACTTCTGCGGCAACCTCGAATTCTTCAGCCAGGACCTGCCCGGCTCCGAGGGCTCGTTCCAGAAGTCATTGAACCAGCGGCTGTTCGAAACGCGCCTCGGGCTGATCACCGCCATCGACCACGCCTGGCCGGCCTCGGAACCGGAACCCGAAGAGGGGCAGGGCACCGAGACCGAACGAGGGTTACGGGTCGATGTCGCGTGGTCGCTCCATCGTGCCGTCACGGGGATGAACCTGGACAACTTCCTGGTTCGACCCCACCGCAGGCTGGTCGAGCAGTACTCGCAATGGCCGGCCTGGACGTCGTTGACGCCCGAGGTCGCCGGCGACGTCGCTGAACACCTCGCCGGGCTGCCGTCAGCCCACAAAGACGACGACGAGGACGCCAAGCGCTTCGACATGCTCGTGCTGCGTCGTCAACTTGCCCAACTCGAGGGCGACGCTGTCGCGGCCGAACGGCTACGCGAACAGATCCAGAACATCGCGACTGGCCTGCTGAGCCAGACCGCGATCCCGTCGGTGAAGGCACAAGAGGCGCTTCTCGAAGAGGTCGGCGGGGATGAGTGGTGGATTGACGTCACTCTGCCGATGCTCGAATCAGTACGGCGCAAGCTGCGCGGTCTGCTCCGCTTCCTAGAGAAGGCGAAACGGAACCAGGTCTATACCGACTTCGCCGACGAACTCAGCGAAGCCACCCTCGTTGATCTCCCGGGGATCACGCCCGGCACCAACTGGGAACGCTTCCAAGCCAAGGCCCGCGCTTATCTCAGACAGCACCAGGATCACGTTGCGCTGCAACGGTTACGACGTAATAAGCCGTTGACCCCCGCTGATCTCACCTCGTTGGAGCAGATGCTCATCGAGAGCGGGACGGGGGAGCCAGCGGATATCGAGCTGGCTAAGGAGCAGTCGCATGGCCTGGGGTTGTTCGTGCGGTCGCTGGTCGGTCTGGACCGCGAGGCCGCCGCCGAAGCTTTCGGCACATACCTGGACGGCACGAAGTTCAATGCCGACCAGATCCGCTTCGTGAACCTCATCATCACCGAACTGACCGCGAACGGGTTCATGGAACCTGTGCGGCTCTATGAGTCGCCCTACATCGACCACGCGCCCACGGGGCCCGACGACATGTTCGGCGAGGCGGATGTGGAGAACATCGTGGCCATCCTGAACACCGTGCGGGACAATGCCGCTCCGAAAGACGGCGCTGCGTGACAAGGCCAACAGGGGGACCAGATAAATGAACCGGATTCGAACAAACTTCTTCAGGCTCTCGACAAGTCGATCGAGACGGCAGGCAAGTTGGCGCGTCAGCGCGTAGAGGCGCTGCGGTCCAAGCATCCGCAGCTGTCCGACGAGCAGCTCTTGAAAAAGGTCGATACGACCTTTACGTCTGCTGTGACTACGACGGGCGCTGCGACAGGAGCGATGGCCGCGGCACCGGGTGTCGGCACTGCTACGGGACTTGTTGCGGCCGCAGGCGATACCCCTTGGTTCCTAGCCGCTGCCGCCGCTTACGTACTCAGCGCAGCTGAGCTTCGCGGTGTCAAAGTGGAGGATTTTGAGCACCAGCGGGCGCTCGTGCTCATGGTTCTGGCTGGCGGCGGTGGATCAACGTTCTTCACCAATGCGGCGAGCCGAACAGGACCTCACCTCGGAAAGATCGTGACGAACGCGGTGCCGCTTTCCACAATCCGGTCGATCAACAAGGTTCTGGGAGCCCACTTCATCACCAAGTACGGTACAAAACGGGGCATCATCGCCATCGGGAAATTGGCACCGTTCGGGGTAGGGTTCGCGATCGGGGCTGGCGGCAACCTGATTATGGCTCGTGGAGTGATAAAGACCGCCAAAATCATGTTCGATTCCGCAGACGCCTTGAACAGGGCGGACACTGGCACATAGCTGCTCAAAGTCGCCTGAGCGCGGCGCGTCACGCCCGCCCCGCGACCTCCATGGAGGGAAGCTCGAGCGCGTCGTCGCGGACGAGGGCGTCGCGATCCTGCCGCGATCGGCAACGGCGTTCTACCGGCGGCCCGACGTGTGCGTCTTGCCCATCGTGGACATCCCACCTGGTGGGGTCACGCTGATGTGGGAGGCCGCTGTGGCTAATCCCGTCCGTGACGCGTTCGTCGTCGCTGCGGTTGCCTCCGCCCGTAAGCCGGTCTGACCCGTGGCGTATCAACCCAGCGGAGAAGTACCTATATCCCAAGAATCACCTGCGGAGAACGTTTTACGGGGCCGAAGTTGCTCGAGCGCCCGCGGGCGGGATGGCGGCTCGTGTCGTGACGATCAGCTGGTCGAGGCGGTCACGGGTGGCGGCCAGCCGGCGCACTTCGGTGTTGATTCGCGCACGTTCATGTGCCAGCCGTTCCACCATCGCCGGTGTTGCCGTGCCTGAATGGATGCACGGCAGCAACTGCACTACCACATCACTGCTGACGCCGGCTGCGAACAGTTCTTTGATGAGGATGACCCGCTCCACCGCGTCCTGATCGTAAATACGCTGACCACCGGCGGTGCGCTGAGACGACAGCAGCTGCCTTTGCTCGTAGTAACGCAGTGACCGCACGCTGGCGCCGGTGATGCGGGCGAGCTCACCGATCTTCATGTTCACTCCGCCGCGAACGAGTGTGCGCTACATCACCGCGCCGGCGCCTTGAACCTGACATCGATGTCAGATTTTAGGCTTGGTGGATGGAACTGCACAATGCCACCGCTCTGGTTACTGGCGCCAACCGCGGGATAGGTGCGGGGTTCGTCCAAGAGTTGCTCGACCGAGGCGCACGCAAGGTATATGCCGCCGCTCGCCAGCCGGAAGCTCTGCCCTGCAACGACACTCGCATCGTGCCCGTGCGGTTGGACATCACCGACGAGACCATGGTGGGTGAGGTGGCCGACGCCGCGGCGGACGTCGACCTACTGATCAACAACGCCGGTGTTGTGATGTTTCAAAACCTGGTGACCGGGGATCTCGATGCGATCCGCCTCGAAATGGCCACCCATTTTTGGGGCACGCTGTTTATGACCCGCGCCTTCGCCCCGATCTTGGCACGCAACGGGGGCGGCGCGCTTCTCAACGTGCTGTCGATCGGGTCTTTCCAGGTGTTCCCCGGAAACGGGGCGTACGCCGCGGCCAAGGCCGCTGAATGGCAGTTGACCAACAGCACTCGGCTCGAATTGGCAGCGCAGGGGACCCAGGTACTCGGCCTGCACTTGTCGGCCACCGACACTGACATGCTCGCCGGCATCGACATGGCGAAAAATGATCCAGCCGACGTGGTGCGGTTCGCGCTGGACGGGATTGAGTCGGGCGCAGACGAGGTGTTGGCTGATACCGAAACCCGGACGGTGAAAGCGTTGCTGTCCCAGCCGCCCGCGGCGATGTATGCCGGCGTCACGCAGTAGCAGACAATGATCCGAGGACCTGCTGCTCATAGGAGAGCGAGGCGTCGCCGTGAGCCACGACCAGGCTGAACCACCATGCCGTCATGCTGTCCGCCAGCTCGACCACCACCATAGCGGGCCAACCCAGCTAGCTACCGCGGCAACCGCTTCGGGCGAAATGCGCACGGCATTCGAGAGGAGATGCGACACGTCTCAACTTCCCAGGAACGAGGGAGATCGCCAAACTGGGAGGGTCGTTACGTGAAGAGGTCGTCTCCTTGGGCAGCCGCGGCGTCAAGGAGCGTGGTGATGGTGTGGGGATCGGTGACGGCGGGGAGCATGAGGGCGTGCAGTTGGATGAGGCTGTCGCGGTCTCCGTAGGCGGCGAAAGTGCCAGCCTCAGGATCAAATTCGATGGTGTCAGCTAGGGCTGGTTGGTTCTGACCTATCAGGTATCGGGCGACCGCAGTCCAAAAATGGCCGTTGGGTATGTGCCCAGCGGCGTCCACGGCATCGTCGACGGGAAGATCGTCATCTGCACTGAGGATAAGTTGGTACTCCGTATCCTCGTCCTCGAATAGGTCGAATGGGTCCATCGGGCTCGGCGACTCCTTCTCTCTACTTATGGCTGGATACATCAGGATTCGCTATATCCCTCAGCGGCGTCGGTACACACCAGGGCGATAACGAAGACGACTCGACAAGGTAGGTCAGTTCGCCTTCAGGCTTGGCGTTGGGCATAGATGGCGGCTCGGTACTGAGTGCCGTAATCGCCGGAGGACGGGTATGGCGGGTTGGGCAGCACGTGCTGGATCGCTTCGCGGCGGTCTTTGGTGGAAATGACGGTGACCTCTTTGAGAGTCGGATGCCCCTTCAGGTCAGCGAAGATATCGGGATTGACGGTGTCGTCTTCGACCCTGAGGTAGGTCAGGTTCGGGGCCGCTGCCAGACCAGCGAGGCTGCTCAACGACCGCATAGTCTGTATGTAGGCGCCATGCAGATTAATCAGTCGCGACAGGTCGGGCAGCGCTGTGATCTGGGGCAGCGCATACAGTTCGAGGTGTTTGAGCGTGGTGCAGTCAGCGATTGGCGCCAGATCGGAATCTTGGGCGGTGCGCATGCTGGAGATATCGATCATCTGTAGCGCAGGCAGGCTGGACAGGGCACTCAGATCCGGGCACGAGCCCGACTCCAGGGACACGATCATCAGATTTGGAAGCCCGCCGAGGACGTCAACGTTCTTGAGCCTCAGCGCACCGCCGAGGCCCACCCAGCGCAGGTTGTGCAAGGTGCTGATTGTCTCGATATCTTTGACCGGCCGACCGACCCCGAAGCTGGTCAGGTTCGGAAAGCGCTCCAGAAAGCGCAGCGAGAACTTCCGCGTCGGCCCGAACCCCAACGACCTCAGATCTTCGGACAGATAGTTCAACCCGTCGACCGACTCCACGGGGCCCTCGAAGGTGAACGCAGTCAACCACGGGAAATGCGCCAGGAAATTCAGATCGACCATTTCCTGATACGAAACATCCAATGCAGTGATCGCATGCTCACGCATGAACCCTGCCAACGCCGACCACTGCTGTTCGGCCAGCTCCGTCTGTACAAGCATTTCGACGCCGGTTGAGTCGAGGAAGCACCAGTTACCCAGGTTCAGTTTCTGCAACTCCGCCGACAGGGCGTCTCCGTGCGCTCGGGAGCTGGCAGGGTCGATGGTCATTCCACCGCCTCCTTACTTCTGGCCTTTACGGTTCTTCTTGCTCGTGCGCTGCTTCTTCTTCTCGGAGCGGGAGCCGGACTTCGAGGATGATCCTCCATTCTCGCCGCCTCGAGAAGATTGCCCGCCGCTCTGGGCGGAGTCACGGGCCGCGGAGCGCTGCTGCTCTGCGCGCGCTTCCGCTTGTGCTTGCTGGTTGAGGCGCTGTTCTGCGGGAGATGACGGACGCCGCACGGGATTCTGCTGGCTGGCGATATGCCGGTCCGCGGCGGCCTCGTATCGTGCAGCTGCCTCGGGATTCTTCTTGGGGTCGTACACACGGAATTTGTTCAAGCCAATACCGTTGAAACGTCGATTGGGAGCGGCAGCCGAGGGCCTGCGTGTGCCGACCCGATCCATCTCGCGTTGTTCGAGACCGTTGAGTGCGTCACGGTCACTGGTCCGGTACGGGAAGTGGATCGTGTCCCCGGCGTCAGGATCGAACTTGCCCTTCCGGATGTGAGTCCGGATCCGGGCGCGAGGTTTGATGGACTGGCCGACATATTTGGGAGTGCCGTCAGCTCTATCAATCCGATAGACAACACCTCCCTGAGGTACATCGTCGATAGAGAACGGTCGTCCCGGACTGACCGTTGCCGGCGGTTCGGGAGCCTTAACCGCTGCCGGTGGCGCATTGGGTGCTTTAGGGGTCTCGACACCGGGCAGCGGCGGTTTGGTTGCCGCGGGGGCCGCGGTGATGTCGTTGACCAGCTGCGTGGGTGGGGTCGGGGCCTCAGTAGCGGTGTCGATGACCTTCTTGGTCGCGTTGGCGATGTCGTCGGCGTGGGAGGCGAGTTCTTCGGTGGCTTTCTCGGCGACCTCTTTGACCGCGGCCTTGGCCGCGCCTTGCGGGGTGACCATCGAGGCCACGCCCAGCACGTTGGATACGACGCCGAGGGCCTGGTTGTCGGGGTTGAGGGCGGCAGCGAAATCCACCCCCGCAGAGGCGATATTGACCCCGGCAGAGGCGATCATCGCCGCTCCGGCCGGGCCGCCCACGCCGGTCAGCGCCATGGCGACCCCGCCGACGAGCATGGCCGATTCCAGGGGGTGGGCTTTGACGATCCGGCCCACCGTCTGTGCGCCGGCCACTGTCGCTGAGGCAGCCGTCGAGACCGCGCTTCCGACCGCGTTCGCGGCGCTGCTGATGGTGGAGGTGATCGAATCGAACAATCCCGCTGGCAGCGGGATCCCCCCAGGGCCGCCGAGATGCAGGGGCGGGTCGACATAGACCGGCCAGGCGGTGTCGGGGCGGGGGTCGATCACCTCAGCCAACAGATACAGCTGCGGGGCAACCTTCTTCACCACATAGGACGAGGGCACCAGTTTGCCTGTCGCGTCCCGGGTTTCAGCTGGGGAGAACATGCCGACTGTTTCGGCGGTCGGGGTGGCGCGGTTGATGGTCAGGTAGCCGTTGGTGTGGGCCAGCATCACCGTATCGGCGGGGGTGCGCACGAAGGTGGTGACCATCCGCACGCCGTCGGGGCCTGCGATGCGGGCCACGGTGCGGGTACCGGTGCCGGTGTTCTCGGCCAGGAAATCGAACCCGGCACCGGCATCGGGGTAGACCACCTGCCCGCCGGTGGTGGTCTAGGCGGCGCCCAAACCACCCGGGAGCACCACCTGCACCGGCCCGGCCGCGGTGTTCGAGGTCAACCCGGTCACCGGATCAGCCGGCAAACCCGATGACCGCTGCGCAGGTGTCAACGCCGAGGCAGGGATGGCCAGCGTGGTTGATCCGGTGAATGCCGCCAGAGCAGCGTCGGCGAACCGCTGCGCCGGCGAGGCAGCCGATGCACTTGCAGTCTCTGAACGGCCAGAGTCGGCAAACCAGTGCTGCCCACCGACAGTCAACGCAACCGTGACGACCAGCGCCACTGCCACTGGCCACCACCGACGCACAGCCCACCACGACCGGTCACCCGGCAAAAAATCCCCCACGGCCCAGTTCCCCCTCTACATCAGATCCCCCACCCGCCAGCAAAGGCGAGTTTCTGAAAGAGGTAGTCGGGAACCAGTCCCAAAACCGAACGGTGATCTAGCTCACAGCAACAGATCGTCGGCACGGACCTGGCGACGAAGCTCATCTACTCCCGAACTTCGGCTCAACGGACGTCAGCTTCTAGTGCCAGTCCTGGATGACCTCGTCGGCTATCCAGCGCGCTACCCGCGCGGGGTAAGGAGACGGCAGGATCAGTTCGATCTGACTGAATCCCGCACCAACAGCGTCCGCAACGGCGGCCCGGGTGCGCGCAATCTGCTCGTAGGACACCGGGATCGCGATGGACCGCCGGATCGTGGCCGGGTCGCGGCCGATCTCCGCGCACAGTTGATCGAGTCGGGCGTTCCGCTTGAGGACATCCGTTAGGTCGTCGCCGGACACGTTCCACACGTCTGCATACTCGGCAACCACCCGCAGCGTGGGGGTGGATCGGCCACCGATCACTATCGGCGGATGCGGGCGTTGCAGGGGCTTGGGGCTGGCCAAAGCCCCGATCAGATGGACATGTTCACCTTCGAAGTCGAACGGCGCATCCTCGGTCCACAACCGCTTGATGACATTGCACGCCTCGGCCAGCGCCGTGACTGACGGGCCGAAGTCGTGGTAGGGCAGGCCGTGGGCCTCGTATTCACGCCGGGCCCAGTCGATGTCGGGACGGGAGCCGGCTCCGATGCCGAAGTCGAGCCTTCCACCAGACACCACGTCGACGGTGGTGGCGATTTTGGCCAGTACCGCGGGAGGCCGAAGGCGGTTGCTGGTCACCAGGATGCCCAGTCGCAACCGTTGCGTCGCGGAGGCGAGCGCCGACAGTAGTGTCCACCCCTCGAAGATCGGTCCGCCGATATCGCCTTGGATGGGCAGAAGATGGTCAAAGAGCCAGGCGCGACTTATTTCTGGGATGGCGTCGGCGTCCTGCCAAACTTGCAGCAAGCTGGGGTAGTCCACCTGTTGGGGGGCTGTCATGATCCCGAATGTCGCCATGTGGTGGGTCCTTCCGCGGGGCCGACATGATCTAATCGGAACAGTGTTCCGATGCAAGCCACGTTACGGAACATGGTTCCGCTTGTCGATGGAGGGTGATGGTCGTGTCGAGGCGAGTCGACGCCCGACGCAATGAGCAGGTGCTCTTGGAGGCTGCCGCCCGAGCGTTCGTCGAAGTCGGGGTAGATGCTCCCGTTCGTGACATCGCGGCGCGCGCGGGTGTCGGGACGGGCACTGTCTACCGCCATTTCCCGACCCGGGCGGACCTCGTGATCGCGGTCTATCGTCACCAGGTCGATGCCTGCGCCGACGCTGGTGCGGAGCTACTGGGCACCGGTACCGCCGGCTACGACGCGCTCGTGCAATGGGTCGACATGTTCGTCGAGTTCCTCGTCACCAAACACGGACTGGCCGCTGCACTGCAGTCGGGCAGCGCCCGCTTCGAGGCGCTGCACGCTTACTTCTTGGAGCGTTTGCTTCCCGTGGGCGCAGCGTTACTCACCGCAGCCGAAAGCGCGGGCGAAATCCGTTCAGGCGTAAACGCCTACGGCCTGCTTCGCGGTATCGGAAACCTCTGCGCGGGCCCCGATGGGGATGATCGCTACGACGCTCATCAGCTGGTGTCACTTTTGGTCGCGGGGCTGCGCGTGCAGTAACCACGCGCCGAGCCCGATCGCCGAGAGGAAACGATCACCCTCGTCTCCAGAAGTCGGCGGCGCGAGCTTGCTCAACCGTCTTCCCGACGGGGTGGTGATGGCACCCATCGGCGAGTTTGATTGCTAGGTAGCGTTTTTGAACATGGACAAGCAATCCACCTTGCCGTAGCGCTCAGCCTCGCTCAAGGGGCTGTGTCCGTGGTAATTCTCGAGCGAGGGATTTGACCCGTAGTCGACGAGAAGCCGCACAAGTTCGTCCGTGTCCTCCTCGAAGACAGCTCGATTGAGCGGCGTATTGCCCCATTTGTCTTGGGGATCGATGTCAGCACCGGCTTCGAGAAGTGTCTTGGCAGCGCCGTAATTGTTGTTGATGGCGGCCATGTGCAGAGGGGTGAGTCCGTCGGCGTCGGGTTCGTTGACGTCGTAACCTTCGCCTATCGTGTCGCGGACACTGTCCTGAGTTCCCCGGACTGCCGCTTGGTGCAAGGGTGTGCGAGCCATGTGGGGGAGCTCCTTCCGTACTAGCGCAGAAAGCGGTCAGGTAGACATGCTTCTTCAAGATCCAGGTCCCCGCTAGCCTGCTTGTCCGACAGAAATGCATGGACATGATCGACGACTGAACCGGCGGGGATATCGACTGCGACGATCTGACGCAATCTCTCATAACGACAGCCCATCTCAACCAGCGCGTTCAAGATTTGTTCTTCACCAGAAAAAAAGATGATGCGCACTGTCGAACGCCGTGACCATTCGAGTCGATCCGAGAACCAAACCACGGCGCTATTGGAGTCTGATGGGTGGCCTCGCACGATGTCGTTTACGGCGAGAGGTTTGACGAAAAATGGGATGTTGTCGATCCGGTAGCGATTTTCGCCCAGCGCTTCAACCCACATGGTCTCAACCGCGTACGGAGGCCACGGGTGCTCCGGATCATCGTCCTCTAGAGGCAGGTTGAAGGCCATGCGACGATGCGATTCTCCGCGCGAGTCCGTTGACTCATGTTCAACGCTCTCTCGATCGATCAATGATCAGTCCTTCCAGGCATGCTGACCGTCTCGGCGGTTGGCGTGGCGCGGCTGATCCTCACGTAGCCGTTGGTGTCGGCCAGCATCACCGTATGGGCCGCGGTCCGCACGAATATGGTGGTCATCCGTATCCAGTCGAACCCGAGTTTCGGTCGATTGTGCACTAGGCCCTGGACTCCTCAGACTACGATCGTGCGTTCGCCGTATTGGATATTGAAAGATTCATAATGTTCTTCCGAATCGTGGAGTACTAGCGTGTATTCATTGTCGAACTTCAGGGACAGGGCTCGAGGTCTGGTCTCTACATCAAGGATGTGCTTTCCAAGCAGGTTTACGAGATCAGCGGCAAGCGAGAGCGCACTTTCTGCCAATCTGCTCCCGCGAGCATGAGTGATGACCTCGATATCAGCCTCGATGACGCATACAATCTGCGGAACGTCAGAAACCACTTTGAGGTCGATGGTCGGGTCGTCAAATCGGAGAACCAATTCATTTTCACCAAAACACATCTGTCGCAGCAGTTTCCCGATAAGAAAATCGAAATTTTCGTCAGGAGAAATACCAAACATCGCACCCGTCCACGGTCTAATTACATCATTGGAATGAGTCGCCCGCTCACCTCTATCCAGGATCAAGTCTATGGTTGCCGTTCTTCACTTCTGTTCTTTACGGTGCTTCTTGCTTGTCTTTTGTTTCTTGGTGCTCTTACCCCCGCGGTCATGTGAGTCGCCATGATCTGAGTCGTGCCCACCACTGGGGTCAGACCGTTGCGACGCCGACTGAGCTTCCTTGCTAGCACGGTCGCGCTGCTTATCGGTGACCTCTTGGATACGGGGCGGCTTGGTCTTCACGCTGTACAGCGGGAGTGGATGGTCGTGATCTCTGACCGCTCTCAGCTGGCGACGATTCTGTCCTCGCCGATGACTCTGGATACTCCACATGTGTCCTTGAACGTGCTTGCGCACTGTGTTTGAAGGCTTGTTCGGCGACCACCGCGGCCGTTTCTTCGGCGATCTTCTTGGCCGCCCCGGTCGGAGTGAACATGGTCGCCCCGTCGGCCATCTGGCTGCCAGACGAACCCCGTCATCGCTCACCCGAGGACCCCGGCGAACAACTCCACCGCACTGCGGGGTGCGTCAGGCCCGAAGAACTGCTGCAGATTGCTTGCACTGCGTTGGGCCACTTCGGCACTGCGGGGGAAGAGCTCGTTCTCATACGCAGCCAACGCTTCCTCGATACGGCCGGGGTACGCGATGATCGCTGCGGCCAGCGCTGCCCCGTCGAACATGGCGAGATTGGCGCCCTCACCGGCGAACGGTGACATCAGATGCGCCGCATCGCCGACCAACGTCACCCCTGGCGTCCGCTCCCACCGATGCGTGATCGGTAACGCGAAGATGGGCCGCAGCACAGGATCGTCCAGGTTATCGAGCACCAGCGCGGACAGCGCCGGAGCCCAGTTCCCGAAGTGCCGCTGGATCATTGCCCGCATGGCCGACGGGTCACCGACATCCACAGAGGTCATGAGCTCGAGCGGTGCATTGATCGCAGCGTACCCGCTGAGCGTGCCGTCGGCGTTGTGGTGAGCCAGGATGCCCTGCCCGGGCGCCACCGCCATGAGCGTGCCTCTCCCGATGATCGCTGCGTCGTCATGGGACAGCAATTGACCAGGGGGAGAGCAGATCTCGATGAAGCAGGTGCCCGTATAGACCGGATCGGCGCTCGAGACGCTTCGACGCACTTTCGACCAGGCGCCGTCGGCACCCACGACGAGATCCGCGGTAACCGAAGAACCGTCGGCGAAGTTCACCTGCGGACGCCGCCCCGGAGCGGTGACCACGCCGGTCGCCTTATGCCCCCACCGGATCGTGCCGTTGGGAAGCGAGGCAATCAACATGCTGCGCAGCTCGCCACGGTCCACCTCGGGCCGGGTGCCCAGGGTGCTACCCGGCCAATCGAACAGGACGGTGCCGTCCCGGTCGGTGATGCGCTTGGCATCGTGACCTGGACGGATGAGGGTACGAAACTCGTCGAACAGACCGGCATCGCGCAACGCCGCCTGTCCCGTGTGGGTATGGATGTCGAGTAGGCCACCCTGGGTGCGCGCCGCGGCAGATTCTTCGGCGTCGTACACGGTGGTGGTGACGCCTCGACGATGCAGCGTGCGGGCGAGAACCAGGCCGCCCAGTCCGGCTCCGACAATGGCGATCGATGTCATTCAGCGCTCCTCGGTCATGGCCCGACGAGTGTCGAGCCATTCTTGAAAAGACGCTGGGCGGCTGAGACCGATGGCCTGAGCACCGTATCGACGACCGGGGGTCCGATCGCTTTTCGCGACGGCCACCAATGTACCCCGGGGTGTGGAGGTGGTGGGATACGAACCAACCCGGCCGTCCGTCGACCGACGGAACCGGCGTCCAGAGCCTGGGTGCCACCTGTGGATGTGCGCTAACGTCATGTCCGACGTGCGATAGCGGGTGCCAAGCCTGCTGGTGACATGCGGTCCAGCCCGTGGCCGCGCCGTTGTAGCCCGGCACCCGCGACAGTGGTGTGTGGCCGGGTGAAGCTGCCTGGGGAGGCAACGTGGCGTTGAATGCAAACGTCCGATTTCACGATGTCGTGGTGACCGGTTTCGCCTCCACGACGGCGATCGCTGCCGACGCGGAACAGACCTGGACCGGGTTGTTGGCCGGCGCCAGCGGTATCGAGAAGCTGGAGTATCCATTCATCGAGCAGTTCGGGCTGCCGGTTCACATCGGCGGACCGCTGCGTGAGGACATCGCCAGCCAGGTCAACCGCGTCGAGGCCCGCCGGATGACCCGGGTGACCCAGATGGCGACGCTGCTGGGTCGCCGAGCCTGGACGCACGCCGGCGCCCCGGAGATCGACGCCCGTCGGCTGACGGTGGCGATCGGTCAGGGCTACGGCACCACCCACGACCTGGTCGAGTTGTACGACGACTGGCAGGTCCGCGGCATGCGCGCGGCCTCGCCCCTGACGGTGCAGATGCACATGCCCAACGCGGCCGCGGCCGCCGTGGGCCTGGAACGCAAGGCCAAAGCGGGCGTCATCACGCCCATGGTGGGCGATGCCTCCGGGACGGCGGCCATCGGGGAGGCCTGGCGCCTGCTGGCGCTCGGTGAGGCCGACATGGCGATCTGTGGGGGTGTGGAAAGCGGGATCGAGGCCACGCCGTTGGCGGCCTTCAGTAACGCCGGGTGGCTGTCCACCCGCAACGACGATCCGGAGGGCGCGTGCCGCCCCTTCGACCGCGACCGGGACGGGACGGTGCTCAGCGAGGGCGGTGCGCTGCTGGTGCTCGAGACCGAAGAACACGCGAAATCGCGTGGGGCGCAGATCTTCGCGCGGGTGCTGGGCTATGGCCTCAGCTTCGACCCCTCCGAGGAGGGCACCTTCGACCCGACGGGTGAATCGGAAGGCGAGGCGATCCAGCGCGCGCTGCGCTCAGCCGGCCTGACGCCCGCCGATGTCGACCACGTCAACGCGCACGCGACGGGCACCCGCGACGGCGACCGGTCGGAAGCCGCCGCCATCCGATCGGTGTTCGGCGGCCATCACCCGGCCGTCTACGCCCCGAAGGCAGCGCTCGGACAGTCCATGGGCGCCACCGGCGCCATCGAGGCGATCGTGACGGTACAAACCTTGCGCGACAACGTGATTCCGCCGACGCGCAACCTGTACCAGCTCGACCCGGAATTCGATCTGGACGTCGTCTCCGGACAACCGCGCCGGGGTGACTATCGGTGTGCAGTGAGCACGTCGTTCGGCATCGGCGCCGTCAACGCCGCGGTGGTGTTCGGCCGGTACTGAGTCGGGTGCTCTGAACCCCAACCGCTTTCAGCGGTCGAACTTACCCGCCAGATACTCGGCGCGGCACGCGTTTCGGGCCAGCTTGCCCGAGGTGGTGCGCGGGATGACGCCTGCGGCCACCATCCGGATATCGGCGGCGCGCACCTGGTGCCGCCGTGCCACCGCGGCCCGGATCGCGTCGACGATGGGGCCCGGCTCGGCGCGCCCCGACCCGGCCGCGCGCTCGGCGACGATGACCAGCTCCTCGCCGGACACCCCGGGCACCGAGAATGCGGCGACATAGCCGGAACGGACGGCCGGGGAGGACGCACTGACCGTGGTTTCGATATCGGTGGGGTAGTGGTTACGGCCGTCCACGATGATCATGTCCTTGATCCGGCCGGTGAGATACAGCTCCCCGTTCAGGTAGACACCGAGATCGCCAGTGGCAAGCCATAATCCGTTGTCCACCACACCGTCGGCGTGGCTGCCGTCGCGCAACCGGGTCTGCAGCTTGTTGCCGAACACCCGCAGGGACTCGTCGGCCCGGCCGAAGTAGCCGCGCCCGACGTTGTTGCCGTGCAACCAGATCTCGCCGACCACACCGTCGGGCTGCTCCTCGCCGTCGGCATTGGCGATCACCGCCCACTGGTTGGGGATCGGCTGCCCGCATGACACATGCGCGACAGCACCTTCGGCGTCGGCATCGACCACCACGGCCCGACCCTCGTTGAGCTCACCACGGTCCAGGTACACCGCGGCGGCCGCGGCCGACGGCGCGATGCTGGCCACCGACAGGGTCGCCTCGGCCATGCCGTAGGACGGTTTGATCGCCGTCACCGGCAGGCCGTACGGGGCGAAGGCCGCCGTGAACTTCTCGATCGAGGACATGGTGACCGGCTCGGAGCCGTTGAGCAGCGTCACCACGTTGGAGAGGTCGAGGTCGTCGCCCTGCGGCGGCAGCCCGCGCTCGGCGGCCAGCTCGAACGCGAAGTTGGGCGCGGCGGCCAGGGTGCGCCCATGGGCCGACTCGGTGCCCAAGGCCTTGATCCAGCGATAGGGGCGGCGGACGAAGGCCATCGGATCCATCAAGGTGATGTGCGCGCCGCACAGGGCCGGGAACATGATCATGATCAGGCCCATGTCGTGATACAGCGGCAGCCAGCTCACGCTGCGGATGCTCATGTCCAGATCACCGGCCAGGATCATCTGCAGCACGTTGGTACAGACATTGCGGTGGGTGATCTCCACGCCGGCCGGGGTGCGGGTGGACCCCGAGGTGTACTGCAGGTAGGCGATGTCGTCGGTGTCCAGCTCGACCGGGGTGAACGTGTGGGCGACGGCGTCGGGGACCGCGTCCACGGCGATCATCCGGGGCCGCTCGGCGGCCGGGAGCGTGCGCAGGAAGTTGCGCACCGCCTCGGACCCGGCGGTGGTGGTCAGCACGACGGTGGGTTTCGCGTCGGCCAGCACGGCGGCCAGCCGCTCGGTATGGCCGGCCAGGGCGGGGGCGAACAGGGGCACCGCGATGTTGCCGGCATGGATCGCCGCGAAGAACGCCGCCACGTATTCGACGCCCTGCGGAGCCAGGATGGCGACGCGATCACCGCGCGCGGTGACCTGCTGCAGCCGCGCGCCCACGGCGCCGACTTTGGCCCAAAGCGCGTTCCAGCTGAGCTCGACGGCCCGGCCGTCGGCGTCCTGGGAGTAGTCGAGGAACCGGTACGACGGGGCGTCCCCGTAGATGGCGCGGTTGCGGTCCAGGAAAGAGGTCAGCGTGACGCCGTCGGGTATGACGATGGTGCCGTCGGCGCGCACGTAATCCTCAATGCTCGCCGCGGCGTTTTCAACGATGTTGCCACTCAAGGCTTCCCGACCCATAGCACAAATATAGTAGCAGCGCTAACTATCCGGAGAATCGTGGAGTGATGGGAGTTCTCACTCCGGTGCTCATCTGTGACCTGTACCGCATGCGCAGCCAGACTACCGGCGCGCTGTTTCGTTTGTCGGACACGCCGCGGCCGGGCGGCCACGGCCTGGCGGACAGGCAAACGACGGAAAGGCTTGCGTTCGGTATGCCTGCCAGCTCAGCGACCGGACTCATGGACATCCGCAAACCGAAGACCTGAACATGCGCCGTGGAATTTTGTGGTCTACGTCACTACGATGAGGGCGGTTGAGCCAACAGCTTGCTTGTGAGCACTCGACGTGCGGACCGGCGGCTGAGTCACGGCCCGGGCGTCGCCGACAGTCAGGAAGTGGCATATGGCGCAGACGCGAACAACGGACAACGGGCGCCGCCGCGGACCCGTCCGCGCGGACACCGTCCTCACCATCGACACCCAGTGGTACGACCCCGCCGTCACGGTGGTGACCGTCGGCGGCGTCGTCGACGCGGCCAATGTCGACAGCTTGATCGACACGGTGTTGGACCGGGCGATGCTGTGCTGTTCGATGATCGTGGACATGCGGGGCGTCCGGTATCTGTCGGTCTCCGGATTCGAGGCGCTGCGCCTGCTCGATGCCCGCTGCGCCCTGGCCGACACCCGGTGGACGGTCATTCCGTCCTCGGCGGTCCGGCGTTTGCTTCGCCGCTTCGACCTGACCGGCCAGGTGCCCACGACCGCGTCCCTCGAGCAAGCGTTCGCCGCGGCCGAACTGCATGTGCCCATCGTGCAGTTCGCCGGTCCGGATGGGGACAACAAGACAGCCTGAGTAGCTCAGTTCTGCGCGGCGGGTTCGTCGGTGGAACCGGCCCGCCGCGGCCGCCCGGCGGTGTTGAGCCATTCGTCGAAAACCGTTGCTGCGGAGTCGGTCAGCAGCGGGGTGGCGGAGGCGGCGGCCTGCTCCACCAACCGCTCGGCGAGGTCGCGCAGTTTGACGTTGGCGTTCTGCGACAGCGAGGTCAACACGCGGAAGGCCTGCTCCGGCGTCAGCCCGTAACGCAGCATCACCATGCCGATGGCCTGATTGATGGCCGCGCGGCGTGGGGTGATCACCGCCAGTTCGGCGGTGATCTCCTGCTGGATGTCGGCCTGGAAGCCGTCGGTGATGTCCACGTAGAAACCGGCAGTGCCGGCGTGGGTGCCGTCCGGGCCGACGATCCGGTCCCCGACGACCACGACCAACCTGGTGCGACCCGCCGTGTCCACGATTCGGTGCCTGCTGCTGAACGCGGCACCATGCCTGCGGACGTTTTCCAGCAACTCGGCCACCGTCGTGCGATCGTCGGGGTGCTTGTGCGACAGCATCAGTTCCGTCGTCGGCGTCACGGTGCCCGGTTGATAACCGTGCATCACTGCCAACTCGTCGGACCACTCCCAGGTGTCGGAAGCGGCGAGGTAACGAAAGCTGCCCGCGTGGGGCATCCGGTTTGCCGGCTCGTCGTCGACCACGGCGTCACGGTAGAACGGCCAGCGGCCCCGAGACGAACCGAGCGCGTTGGCTTTTCGCTCGGTGGATAACCCAGTACGTCCGACGCACTACTCGAGAACGTCCATGAGCAGCAGCGCGCCGCGCACACTGTCCTCCGCAGAACGGAACGGTGAACAGGTCACCCGCACCCGGGTGGACCGCCCGCGCCGGTTCACCGCGTCCAGGATCACCTCACCCGTGCTGTCTGGATCCACGAACGCGGTACCGATCAGCGGGCGCACCTCCTGTACCGGCAGCCCGATGTCCAGGGTGGTCAACACCATCCCGGTGGTCTCGTCGGCACGCAGGCCCCACAGCTCCTCGCAGCCGCGGTTCCACACCACCACGCGCATCTCGCGGTCCACCACCACCACCCCGAGCCGGATCGAGTTGATCATGGCGTCCATGAACGTGCGGGCGTCGTCGAGCTCCAGGCTGCGCTCGCGCAGGGTGTCGTTGATGGTGTGCAGCTCGTCGTTGATGGACTGCAGCTCCTCGTTCATCGTCTCGAGCTCCTCGTTGGTGGACTGGAGCTCCTCGTTGGTGGTTTCCAGCTCCTCCACCGTGGACTGCAGTTCCTCGTTGGTCGTCTCGAGTTCTTCGTTGGTGGACTGCAGCTCCTCGTAGGCCGTCTCGAGCTGGCGGTTGGTCTGCACCACCTTGTCCAGCAGCGCGCGCATCGCGGTGACGTCGAAGAACACGATCGACACGCCCAACAGCCCATTGTCGGCGTCGACCAGCGGGTTGATGTGGATCTCGAACCACACCGTCTCCGCACCCGGGCGCTGCCACTGCACATCCTGGATCCGCGCCGAGCGGCGCTCGACCTTGGCCTGCTCGACGTAGGCCCGAAGCTCGACCGGACGATACGAAATCTCCAGGTCCCGCAGCAGCCGGCCGATATCGCGGGCCGACAACCCGAAGAACGTCTCGGCCTGCTGGTTGATCATCGCGACGGTGTCGTCACCGGTGACCACGATCTGGGGCACCGGGCTGGCCCGGAACGCCAGATCGCGCACCGTGGTCAGTCCGTTCAGTTCGCCGTGTCGTTCGTAGAGCGCGGCCGCGGGGTCGAAACGTTCCAGCCCCTGGTGTGAGCCGACGGCCTTACGGAAGATCCGGTTCTTCAGATCGATCGGGGTGAAGCGATCGCTGTGGCTCAAGAGCATCTCGGCGTGGCCGAGGAACAACGTGCCCTTCGGGGCGAGCGCGAAATGCAGGCGGCCGAGCACGTTGCGCTGCGTCTCGGCGTTGAGGTACATCAGCGTGTTGCGGCACGCCAGCAGGTCGACTTTGGAGATGGGGGCGTCGCGAACCAGGTCGTTGCGGCCGAAGATCACGGCGCGACGCAAGTCCTTGTGAAACACGTAGTGCCCGTTGACTTGCTCGAAATAGTTGACCAGCAGTTCCGGCGGCACCGACTCGACGGCACGTCCGTCATAGGACGCCGCCCGGGCTTCGCTGAGGGCGTGCTCGTCGACATCGGTGGCGTAGATCTTGACCCGCCGCCGGAACGCATCGTGACCCAGCGCCTCGGCCAGCAGGATGGCCAGGGTGTAGGCCTCCTGACCGGAGGCACACCCGGCACTCCACACCCGGATCGGGTCGTCGGGGCCCTGCTCGGCCAGTAGCTGCGGGATGACGTCGTCCGCGATGCACCGCCAGGCCTCGGGGTCGCGGAAGAACGCCGTCACGTTGATCAAGATGGTGTTGAACAGTGCGGCGAATTCGTCGGAACTGGCCTGCAGGACATCGAGATACTCGTCGAACGTCGTATGGCCGGCCTGATCCATCCGGTGTCGGACCCGCCGCATCAGCGACGTGCGTTTGTAGCCCGTGAAGTCGAAACCGCGGGAATCGCGCAGGTAGCGAAGCAGGGCCTCGAACGAGTCGTCGGTGCTGGCTTCCATGGGGTTACCGTTCAGTCGGGTGGGCGTGACCGGAACACTACCCGCGGTCACAGGGCGTTCTCGGGACCCATCACGGCCCACACCGTCTTGCCCGACACGGTCGGGATACAACCCCAGGTTCTGGCCAGCGCCGACACCACCGCCAATCCGGAGACCGGACTGGCCCCGGCCCGGGGGTGCTCCCGGCGCTGTGCCGGCGCCGGGCTGGCATCCTCGACGGCCACCGTGATCTGGTCGCCTTCGCACTCCAGGATCAGTGCCGGCTCCGAATCGGTATGCAACAGAGCGTTTTCCACCAACTCGGAAGCGATGGTCGCGGCCAGCGGGATCATGGTCCCACGGGCCCAGGCGGTCAGCCAGCTCTCGACCAGTCGGCGCGCCCTGCTCGCGCTGCCCATGACGGCGGGCAGCTGGGCCCGCGCTCGCTGCCGGCGCCGGTGCTCGTCGGCGGCACACGCCGCGCGGGCAGCGGACAGCGTGGGGTACACCGGCACATAGCGGGTGATTCCGTTGCGGCGCAGAGTGTCACAGGTGGCGGCGTCGGAGCAGACCAGGGCGATGGGCACGTCGGGCCACGTGCTGACGTGCCAGCGGGCGCTGGTGAACACCGCCCAAGCCGACTCGGCTGGGGTGCTCAATCCGTTCACGTCGACTATGACGAGGGGCGGTTCTTCGAGGGCGGCCTTGACGACGATGTCGCGGAGTTTGCGGTAGGTGGACCCGTCCAGCGTTCCGGCGCACGTCAGGGTGTAGTCCCCGTACCCACCGCGGGCGGGCCCGTCGATGCGTAGGCTCGCGGTCACCGGTCTGTCGGGTGGTCGAGGCGTGCGCTGAGGACCGCCAGTGCGCGCTCTGCTTCTTCGGCCTGATCACGGAAACGGTCCTGCATCAATCCCCCGCTGACGGATGCGGCCAGCCGGCGCGCGAGCCGGGCCTTCTCCTGCAGGCTGCGCACCGCCACCCAGAGCGCGCCTTCCACCTCCTGGTCGCGGGCCTGCAACAGGGCTTCGGCCGACCACGCGTGCCCCACCTGGCAGCGGTAACCGCCATCCCGGATGGTCGACAGGCTGCCGTTGCAGTCCGGGCAGGTGAAGCTGGACGGGGGACCCAGTTCGTTGGTGTCGAAATCGGTGGCATACGGCCGTGCCATCGCGATGCGGTTCTCCAGCTCGAGGCTGTGGTCGCGGTCCATGGTTGTTTCCTCGATTTCGCGGTGGGACAACCGCTTCAGCAGCGCACCGATGTCGGCGGCGCGCACCTGGTGATCGACCGCGCCGGCGGCCATGGCGTTGGAGGGCATGGCCGGAAAGGCGGCGTCGTCGGGCGTCTGCGCGACGGTGGTGCCGCCGCGCGACTGAATCGCCTTGAGTCCGGTGACACCGTCGTCGAGCACCCCGGACAACAGGATGCCTATGGCCCTGGGCCCGAATCCCAGCGCGGCGGAGCGGAACAAGGCGTTGATGGCAGGCCGATGGCCGTTCTCGGTCGGGCCCCGGCTGAGCACCATCCGGTGATCATTCAGCAGCAGGTGCCGGTCGGGTACGCAGACGTGGATGCAGCCCGGTTCCAGCGGCCCGCCGTCGATGGCGCTGACAGCCGGCAGGGGGCCGGCGCGGTCCAAGATGCGTGCCAAGACACTTGGTATGCCGGGCGGCATGTGCAACGTCACCAGGATCGCGAAGGGTAACTCGGCGGGAAGGTAGGCCGCCATCTGCGTGAGGGCCTCGACGCCACCGGCTGACGCGCCTACGGCCACCACGCCCCGCAGTTCGTCTTGGTCGGCCGTCATGCCCGCCCGCTCTCCGCGTCGGTGCTCTCACTCTAGTTCCGGGCGCGGGTGCCGCGGTGGATCACTTTCGGCGGCCCGGCCCGCACAATGCGTACCCGACGCTGTGAGCGCAAAACCACGGCTCGGTGGTGGGCGGTATGCTGGCTCGGTCCGGCTGAGCAAAAGCCGTCCCGGTTCCGTTCGCCTCGCGCGCGGGACCGGCGTCAACTGGCCCACACTTGTCAGAGCGGACCGAAAACGTGAATGGGTTATCCGGCGTCAGCGCCATCGGAGCAGCACCGCCACCGGCGGCCGTGCGGCCCGCGCCGACCTTGGTCGCTGCCGACCACGCCCCCCTCGACGGTATCCCCGACGGAGCCCTGCGTGTCGAAGGCTTGCTCCCCGGGCACGGCCTGCGCCATCTGCGCAGCGCCGCCCTCGGTTTCGCGGTCGACGAGATCACCGTGGAGCGCCGCGCCCGGGTCGGCGCCGCGCCACTGGCGGGGGTGATGATCGGGACCTTGCTCGACGGCGCTGCCCGGCTGCCCGGGGGCTTCGCGGTGCAGCCCGGCCGACCGGTACTGGCGCACCCGGATCGGGACTGGTCACTGCAGGTGGATCACGGCACGGTGCAGGTGCTCACCCTGGAGCCGTGGCTGCTGCAGCGGACGGCCGATGAATACCTGCCGCGGCGCGGTGATCCGCTGCGCATGCTGGAACCCACGCCGGCCACTCCCGCGCTCACCGAAGCGTGGACCCGCAGCGTCAACTACGTCGTCGAGACGCTCGCGGTGGGCAGCCCGCGTCCGGTGGTGGACGCGTCGGGCCGGGTGCTGGCCGCGGCGGTGCTGTCGTGTTTCGCGCCGACGGATTCGGCGAATGTGCCGGCGGTGCACGATCCCGACCTCCCGATCTCGTTGCGCCGTGCGCTGTTCTTCATCGCCGAGAACGCTCGTGACGAGATCGGTGTGCAGGAGATCGCGGGGGCGGTGCATCTGTCCCCGCGTGCGGTGCAGTACCTGTTTCGCAAACACCTCGACGAGACGCCGACCGAACACCTGCGCCGGGTCCGGCTGCAGCGGGCCCATCTCGACCTGGCTGCCGCACATCGGGGCACCACGACGGTGTCGGAGGTGGCGCGGCGGTGGGGATTCAGCCACACCGGCCGGTTCGCGGTGCTCTATCGCGAAACGTACGGTGTGAGTCCGCACGTGACGCTGCGCGGTTAGTGAGAGGGTGGGCGGATGAGGCAGGACCCGGTGCGGTGACGCACAGTTACGACGACGCCATCGCCGCGGCGATGGCGGATCTCGCGGCCACCGCCGCCGACGGGCGCAAGCCGGTCGCCGAGACGCTGTCGGAGCTGACCGAGGCCGCGGTCGCGATGATCGACGGCGTCGACTGTGCCGGCATCCTGGTCATCGAGAACGGCGAGTTCAATTCGGTGGCAGCGACTTCGGATGTCGCCAGGATGCTGGACCACGCGCAACGCGAAACCGGCGAGGGGCCCTGCGTGGACGCCGCCGAACGTGACGTCATCGTGCGGTGCAACGACTTGCGCCACGACGGCCGGTGGCCGCGGTTCAGCGAGATCGCGATAGCCGAGGGGGTGCTCAGCGTGATGTCGTTCCGGCTGTACACCGTGGGCGTCGACAGCGGCGCGCTGAACCTGTTCGGGTTCGGTACGGGGTCGTTCACGGCGGAACCGGAGGCCTTGGGCGCCATGCTCGCCACCCATGCGGCCGTCGCGCTGGTGGCGGTGAACCGTCAGCAGCAGTTCGAGTCGGCCCTGGCCAGCCGGGACCTGATCGGGCAGGCCAAAGGCATTCTCATGGAACGCTTCGACGTCGACGCCGTGCGCGCCTTCGAACTGTTGCGCCGGGTGTCGCAAGAGTCCAACACGCCGGTGAAGGAGATCGCCGCGCGATTGACCGAACGAAAGCCCCTCGACAGTGCCGGGCCGGTTTGAAGTCCGCTCCCAGCGGGCAATCCCGTTGTGCGCGCGCCACCGGGGTGCACCGTACGAACAGGAGTAGGACCATGATCGGGACCATCATCAGCGCTCTCGTCGTGGGGCTGATCATCGGCGTCCTGGCTCGGCTTGTCATGCCGGGCCGGCAGGACATCGGCATCCTCATGACGATCGTGCTCGGCGCCTTGGGCTCACTCATCGGCAGCTGGCTCACCTATCAGTTCGGCTACAGCAACGCCAACGGCGGTTGGGAGGTCATCCCGTTCGTCGTCGGAGTGGCCGTCGCGGCCGGCCTGATCGCGGTGTACGTGGCGATCCGGGGTGGTTCCTCGCACCGCATGACGCACTGACCCTCGAGCTCGAACCGAAAGCCCCGGCCGATGGCCGGGGCTTTCGCTTTGCCCACATGTCATCGAACCCACCCCAACCTTTTTCTTGACTAATTCCAGATAACGGGTGAGACTCGTCTGCGTGGGTACGGCAGAGGAGTTCCAGCAGATGCTGCGGGATGCCGCCCTGCGCGTGACCCGTCCCAGGGTGGCGGTGTTGACTGCCGTGCACGGACATCCGCACGCCGACACCGACACGGTCATCCGTGCGGTGCGGGCGGACCTGCCCGACGTTTCGCATCAGACGGTGTACGACGCGCTCAATGCCTTGACCGCGGCTGGTCTGGTGCGCCGAATCCAGCCTTCCGGTTCCGTGGCTCGTTACGAGTCCCGGGTCGGGGACAACCACCACCACGTGGTGTGCCGAGTCTGTGGTGTGATCGCCGACGTCGACTGCGCCGTCGGTGAGGCACCCTGCCTGACGGCGTCCGACGACCTCGGCTTCGCGATCGAGGAAGCCGAGGTCATCTACTGGGGCGTGTGCCCCGAATGTGCTCTGGCACAGCCAGTTTGATCATCTGTACCGAGTCCGACAGCCCCGGAAAGGATCGACATGTCCGAAACGTCCCCACCCATCGGTGAAGCCCAGACGGAGCCCGCCGAGAGCGGTTGTCCGATGCGCATCAAGCCGCCCGTCGAGGGTGGCAGCAACCGCGACTGGTGGCCCAATGCGGTGAACCTGAAGATCCTGCAGAAGAACCCGCCCGCCATCGACCCGATGGACGAGGACTACGACTACCGCGAGGTCGTCAAGACGCTCGATTTCGAGGCCTTCCAACGAGATTTCGACGCCCTGCTCACGGACTCCCAGGACTGGTGGCCCGCCGACTTCGGGCACTACGGCCCACTGTTCATCCGGATGTCCTGGCACGCCGCCGGCACCTACCGGGTCGTCGACGGCCGCGGTGGCGCCGGCCGCGGCATGCAGCGCTTCGCGCCGCTGAACAGCTGGCCCGACAACGTCAACCTGGACAAGGCCCGTCGCCTGCTGTGGCCGCTGAAGAAGAAGTACGGCAAGAAGATTTCCTGGTCCGACCTCATCGCCTACGCCGGGAACCGGGCGATGGAGCACATGGGCTTCAAGACCGCCGGGTTCGCGTTCGGACGCCCGGACTACTGGGAGCCCGAAGAGGACATCTACTGGGGCGCCGAGCACGAATGGCTGGGCTCCCAGGAGCGCTACGCCGGCGCCAACGGTGACCGGACCAAGCTGGAGAATCCGCTGGGTGCCAGCCACATGGGTCTCATCTACGTGAACCCCGAAGGGCCGGAAGGGAAGCCGGATCCGGTGGCCGCTGCCATCGACATCCGGGAGACCTTCGGCCGGATGGCGATGAACGACATCGAGACCGCCGCGCTGATCGTCGGCGGCCACACGTTCGGCAAGACCCACGGTGCCACCGAAGTGGAGAACGGCCCCGAGCCCGAGGCCGCGCCGCTGGAGCAGGCCGGCCTCGGTTGGAGCAACTCCGGCGTGGGTAACGACACGGTGTCCAGCGGCCTCGAGGTGATCTGGACCCACACACCGACCAAGTGGGACAACAGTTTCCTGGAGATCCTGTACGGCAACGAGTGGGAGCTGACCAAGAGTCCCGCGGGTGCCTACCAGTGGCAGCCCAAGGACGGTGGCTGGGCGAACTCGGTGCCGATGGCGCAGGGCAGCGGTAAGACCCACCCGTCGATGCTGACGACCGACCTGTCGATGCGGATGGATCCGATCTACGGTGAGATCACCCGGCGCTGGCTGGACCACCCCGAAGAGCTGGCGCAGGAGTACGCCAAGGCCTGGTTCAAGCTGATGCACCGTGACATGGGACCGGTGACGCGTTACCTCGGCCCGTTCGTTCCCAAGGAAACCTGGCTGTGGCAGGACATCGTGCCGGCCGGCACCCCGTTGAGTGAGGCCGACGTCGCCACACTCAAGGCCGCCATCGCCGACTCGGGCCTGACCGTCCAGCAACTGGTGGACACCGCGTGGAAGGCGGCGTCGTCGTTCCGCTCCAGCGATATGCGCGGCGGCGCCAACGGCGGCCGCATCCGGCTGCAGCCGCAACTGGGCTGGGAGGTCAACGAGACCGAGGAGCTGGCTCAGGTGATCCGCAAGCTGGAGGAGATCCAGGCGGGCGCCGGTGTGCCGGTGTCGTTCGCCGACCTGGTGGTGCTCGGCGGTGTGGTCGGCCTGGAGAAGGCGATCAAGGACGCCGGATTCGACATCGCGGTGCCGTTCACCTCGGGCCGCGGTGACGCCACCCAGGAGCAGACCGATGTCGAATCGTTCTCCTACCTGGAGCCCACGGCCGACGGCTTCCGCAACTACGTCGGCAAGGGCGAGAGCCTGCCCGCCGAGTACCGGCTGATCGACCGGGCCAACCTGCTGGGGCTGACCGCTCCGGAGATGACGGTCTTGGTCGGCGGCCTGCGGGCGCTGGGTGCCACCTACGGTGGATCGGATCTCGGTGTGCTGACGGACAAGAAGGGTCAACTGACCAACGACTACTTCGTCAACCTGACCGATATGGCCACCAAGTGGGCGCCGGCCGAGGACGGTACCTACGTGGGCACCGACCGCGCCAGCGGTGCGCCGAAGTGGACCGCCAGCCGCGTCGACCTGCTGTTCGCGTCGAACTCGCAGCTGCGGGCGCTGGCCGAGGTGTACGCCGAGGACGACGCGAAGGAGAAGTTCGTCAAGGACTTCGTCGCCGCGTGGACCAAGGTCGCCAACGCGGACCTGTTCTAACTGCAGCCCTCCCGAGCCAGGCCGGCCCCACCGTGTCGAAGGGTGGGGGCCGGCCTGGTCCGTTTCCGGGTCAGCCGAAGTAATGGCCCTGAGCCAGGTCCTCCAGCAGCCCGACCTCGGTCGGCTTCCAGCCCAAGGCCTTTCGGGTCTGCTCGCTGGAGGCGGCCATGTCCAGGGCGAAGAAGGCGCCGAGCCAGCCGAAGTGTTCCGGCTGGGCAGAGCGCACCGGCAGCCCGAGCCCGCTGCCGATTGCCTCGGCGATGACACGGCTGGCGATGCCCTCCTCAGCCACCCCGTGCATGACGCTGCCGGCCGGTGCGCCGGCCGGCTGCTCGAGCGCCAGCCGGAACAGCCGCGCCGCGTCCAGGCGGTGCACCGCCGGCCACCGGTTGACACCCTCGCCCGGATAGGCGGCAACCCCGGTTTCGCGTGCGATCTCGATGAGTCGCGGTACGAAGCCGTGGTCGCCGTTGCCGTGCACGGTCGGGGACAGCCGGATCGCGACGACCCGCACCCCGCGCTCGGCGTACCCGAGCGCCGCCGCCTCGGACTGTCGGGGCACCCCGGGGGCCGCGGCATCCGATTCCGTGATGAGATCGCCGGCGCCCAGCGCCGCGAGCCCGGACGTGACGAGCAGCGGCCGGTTCGATCCGGCAAGCGCCTCACCGAAGGCGGTGATGGCTTGTCGATCGAGTTCTCCGGCGCGGGCATAGTCGGTGAAATCGTGATGGAACGCCAGGTGCGCGACCGCGTCGGCGTTCTCGGCGGCGGTGCGCAGGCCGGCCGGATCCGCCAGATCACCCCGGTGGGGCACGGCCCCCGCGGCGCGGATGGCCTCGGCCGATTCGGGTGAGCGGGCCAGGCCGGTCACCTCGTGGCCGGCGGCCAGGAGTTCGGCGACCACAGCCGATCCGATGAATCCGGACGCCCCGGTGACGAAGACATGCATGAAACCTCCAGTGATGTCAGTAGCTGTCATCAGGGATAACCCGATGACAGTCGCTGTCATTCCCGCTGGCTAGGATTTCGGTCATGAGCCGGTGGCAGCCCAATGCCCGGGGCCGCCTGGAGGAGGCGGCCCTGGCGCTCTACGCCGCCCAGGGGTTCGACGCGACGACGGTCGCCGAGATCGCCGACCGGGCCGGCCTGACCGAACGCACCTTCTTCCGTCATTTCACCGACAAACGTGAGGTGCTGTTCTCCGGGCAAGCGACGCTCACGGCGTCGATGGTCGCCGCGGTGGCCGAGGCGGCGCCGGAGGCCACCCCGATCGAGGTGATGGGTGCCGCGGTGCGCGCGGCCGGCGCGATGATCGGAGCGCGGCGGGACAGCGCCCGCCGGCGGCAGGCGGTGATCGACGCCAATCCCGGCCTGCAGGAACGGGAACTGATCAAGCTCGCGACGCTGGCAACCGCGCTCACCGATGCGCTGCGCGAGCGGGGATTGGACGACCGCACGGCGCGGCTCACCGCCGAGGTGGGCGTCGCGATGTTCAAGGTGGCGTTCGAACGGTGGATCCGTGCCGAGGGAAACCCCCGGTTCGACGACATCCTCGCCGAAGCGATCGCCGAACTGAAAGTCCTGACTACCGCCGGTTAAGTTGTTCCCCCGCAGGCGAAATGGGAATAGCATGGATGGGTGTCATTCCCGGTGTGGGCCGGCGAATGGGGAGTCGCTCCGCACCGGGCGTACGGGCGGCCGCAGACGCTGAGCAGACGGCAGGCGCGGCACTGGAGTCGGCGGTTCTCCGGTGTCGGTGTCACCATCACCGCGGCCCGGCTCCGGGAGCTGGTCGCCGGCACGGTGGCATCCGATGACGAGGTGACCGATATCCGCTTCGCCCTCACCGCACTCGATATCGAACAACAGCGGCATCAGGCCGCCATGCGGCGGGCCCGGGCCGGCGTGGTGCAACTGTTGATCTTCATCGTGGTCACGCTGGTGGCGCTGAACGCGTTGCTGTGTGTGGCCTACCTGATGCTCAGTGCGGTGCCGTACTGACGGCGACGGTCATCGCGGCACGGATCACCTCGAAATCGGCCTGCGTTATCGAGAACAGCCCGAACCGGAAGCGGTAGCCCCAGCGATCCTTGTCGACGATGAACTCCAGCCGGTCCAGCAGCGGCCGGATCGGTGTCTCGGCGCATCCCTCGAAGACCATCCCGCGCCGCCAGTGACCGTTGTCGGCTTGATACGGCTCGTCGTCGCAGACTCGGCCGAGCGCTGTGAACGCCTGCAGCGGTTCGCCTTCGGGATAGTCGGTCTTCGGTGAGTAGAAGGCGATCCAGTCGTCGCGGGCCAGCCGGCGCAGCGCGTGCGGCTTGCCGTGGTTGGCCTGGGTGAAGCCGCCGGCCACGCCGCGCTCGACATGGCCGCGGCTCACGGTGTTGATCCAGTAGGTCATGCGCGAAGGCTAGGCGCCGCCACCGACAGGTTCAGCCAAGTCCAGTCAGGTTCAGGCGTGCTTCTTCTTGCCGAACGGCAGGACGTGGATGATGCCCACCACGATGGCGCCGACGACGAACCCCACGACCGCCGACGCGGCGGTGTTGGTCAGCCAGGCCAACAGCCCGCCGATGCCCTGGACGGCGTGATGCACGAAGTCCTCGGCGTGGTGCACCAGACCGTAGGGCGCGTGCCAGCCCAGGTTGTCGGTACCGGTCAGCAGGATGTGTCCACCCACCCACAACATCGCCACCGTGCCGACCGTCGAGAGCACCGCCAGCACCTTGGGCATCCCGGCGACCAGACCGCGGCCCACCTTCTGGGCGAGGCGGGACTGCCGCTGCGCCAAACTCAGGCCGACATCGTCCATCTTCACGATGACCCCGACCACGCCGTACACCGCCGCGGTGATCACCAGCGCGACGATCACCAGGATGATCAGTCGCGGGACGAACGGCTGGTGTGCCACTTCGTTGAGTGCGATCACCATGATCTCGGCGGACAGGATGAAGTCCGTGCGGATGGCCCCGGCGGTCATCTGCTTCTCGTCGACCGCCCCCGCGGCGCTGCCGTGCTCCTCGGCGTTGCCGTGGTGCAGGAAACGGCCCAGCACCTTCTCCGCGCCCTCGAAGCACAGATAGGTGGCGCCGATCATCAGGATCGGGGTGAGCAGCCACGGCGCGAACTGGCTGAGCAACAGCGCCGCCGGAAGGATGAAGATCAGTTTGTTGCGCAGCGATCCGATGGCGATGCGCTTGATCATCGGCAGCTCGCGGTCGGCGGTGATGCCGTGCACGTATTGCGGGGTCACCGCGGTGTCGTCGATGACCACGCCGGCCGCCTTCGCCGTCGCCTTACCGGTGGCGGCGCCGATGTCGTCGATCGACGCGGCCGCCAGCCGCGCCAGTGCGGCGATGTCGTCGAGCAGTCCGAACAGGCCAGCACTCATGACGTTCCCCGCATACCCCGCAGGCTACCGGTTGCCCAGGAGACTCACAGCCCCGTACCGGAGCCATAACAGAGCAGATGCTCTGTTATGGTGGCGTCATGCCGCGCCCACGTGTGTACGACCCGGACACCGTGCTGGACGCCGTCGAGACCCTGGCCGTCGAGCACGGCCCGGCCGCGGTCACCGTGCGCGCGGTGGCCACCGCCGCCGGCATCTCCAACGGGGCGCTGTACCACAGCTTTTCGTCCCGCTCGGAGTTGCTGGGCCGGGCCTGGCTGCGCGCCGGTGAGCGGTTCCTGCAGGTCCAGGACGCCCTGATCGAGGCGGCCGCCGACCCCACGGAGGCCGTCATCGCGGCCGCCGGCGCCCCCGGCGTGCTGTCCGACCACTACCCGGCGTCCTGCCGGCTGGTGCTCGCCGTGCGGCGGCAGGACATCCTGGACGCCGAGATGCCCGACGAGCTGGCCCGCCGGCTGCACGACCTGCAGAACCGCCTGGTCGCGACCATGGTGCGGCTGGCCGACGGGCTGTGGCAACGCCGCGACCGCGCCGCCGCGGACACCATCACCGAATGCGTCGTCGACCTGCCGACCGCGATCCTGCTGACCCGAGACCGGTTGGCCAGCCCCACCGCCCGCCGGCACCTGAGTGCGGCCGTGCGCGCCGTGCTCGACATCGGACCCCCACCCAACACAGGAAAAGGACGTCAGCCATGACCACTCTCGAGTACGTCGACAACATCGCGGTGCTCAACCTCGGCGACGGCGAAAACCGGTTCAGCCCAGAGTTTCTCGACACCGTCAACGCGCACCTGGACACCGTGCTGGCCGACGGTGCCGCCGGCCTGGTCACCACGGCGGCCGGCAAGTTCTACACCAACGGGCTGGACCTGGACTGGTTGACGGCCAACGGGGATCGCACCCAGTGGTATGTCGGGCAGGTGCAGGACCTGCTGGCCCGGGTACTCACGCTGCCCATCCCGACCGCGGCCGCCATCGTCGGGCACGCCTTCGGCGCCGGCGCGATGCTGGCCATGGCACACGACTTCCGGGTGATGCGCGCCGACCGCGGCTTCTTCTGCTTCCCCGAGGCCGATATCCGCATCCCGTTCACCGACGGCATGGCGGCGCTGATCCAGGCCAAGCTCACCCCGCAGGCCGCCGTCGCGTCGATGACCACCGGGCGCCGGTTCGGCGGCGCCGACGCCCAGGGCTACGCGATCGTCGACGCCACCGCGGGCGAAGGCGCGGTGGACGGCGCCGCGCTGGACATCCTGCGGCCGCTGGCCGGCAAGGACCCGGGCACCCTGGGGGCGATCAAGCAGACGATGTTCGGCGCCGCCGCGCTCACCCTGCGGGCCGCGGCCGCCAGCTGAGTCGCACCCGGTGCCGGGTTCGGCATCACAGCCCTGCTAAGGATTGATCATGGGAGAGAATCAGCGCGCCAAGATCGTGATGGCCGACGACGAGATCGCCGAATTCATCCAGCGCAGCCGCACCGCCACCATGGCCACCGTGCTGCCCAACGGCCGGCCGCACCTGGTGGCCATGTGGTACGCCGTCCTCGACGGCGAGATCTGGTTCGAGACCAAGGCCAAGTCGCAGAAGGCGGTGAACCTGCGCCGCGATCCGACCATCACCGTGATGATCGAGGACGGCCTGACCTACAACACCTTGCGCGGGGTGTCCATCGACGGCACCGCCGAGATCATCGACGACCCGGAGACCAACCTTCGCGTCGGCATCAGCGTGTGGGAGCGCTACACCGGCCCGTACACCGACGAGATGAAACCGTTTGTGGATCAGATGATGAACAACCGCATCTGCGTCCGGGTGCGCGAGTCGCGGCGGCGCAGTTGGGATCACCGCAAGCTGGGCATGCCCGACATGCCGGTCAGCGGCAGCACCGCGCAGTACCTGACTTAGCGCTCAGGGGTTCTTCGCCAGGTAATGGGTGACCATCGAGCAATACGACTCGATCTTCAGGCCTGCGGCGCGGGTGGCCGCCACCGTCTCGGCGACCAACTGGGTGCCCAGCCCCCGACCGCCGTAGGCGGGATCGATCTCGGTGTGGGTGAACACCCGTACCCCGTCGCGGTCGTGGAAGTCGATGAGCCCGACCTGCCGGCCGTCCAGCGCGATGGTGAACCGGTTGTCGCCGGGCGTCACTTGTGCTTCAGCGCTCACGAGGTTTGAGCCTAACCCCGGGGAGTACGGGCGCGGGCAGCCGACCGACCGCACCGCGGTAACCCTGGACCGCGCCGAAGCGGTCGTCACCGGCTTGCCAGGCCTCCCGGTAGGCCACGATGTCCTCGTGGCTGCGGCCGACGAAGTTCCACCACATCACCAGCCGTTCCGGAAACGGGGGACCGCCGAGCAGGATGAGTCGCGCGGGCACATCACCGCGGTTGACGATCTCCAGCCGGTCACAGCCCGGCGATTGGTAGCACAGGTCGGCAACGGCCAGCGGGGTGCCGGCCACCTCGACGTCGCCCCGGTCGAGCAGGGCGCCGTGTTCGAAGGTGGGGTCGATGTCCAGCACGACGCTCGCCCCCGGCGCCACGTCGAGCTGGGCGCCGAGCAGCGGAGTGAAGGTGTGCACGGGCGAACGCTGCCCCCCGAGAGCACCGAGGAACACCCGCACCGTGGCCCCGCCGAGCGCCACCGCCGGGGGTGCGTAGTGTGCGAAATCGCGGTGCCCGTCGCGCGCGGACTCCGGCAGCGCCACCCAGAGCTGCACGCCGTGCAGCATGGTGGTGGCCGGGGTCGACACCTCCGAATGACAGATACCCGCACCGGCCGTCATCAGATTGAGTTCGCCGGGCCGCACCATGGCGTGCACCCCGGCGCTGTCGCGATGCTCGATCTCACCACTGAAAAGCCAACTGACGGTTTGTAATCCGGTGTGCGGGTGCGGTGGGACGTCCATGCCCGGACCGCCGTGCACATCCTGGGGCCCGTAATGGTCGGCGAAACACCAGGCACCCACCATGGAGCGTTCCTTGGCGGGCAGGGTCCGGCGCACCAGCATGGCCCGCGGACCGCCCAGCGGGACCTCGCGAGCGTGCAGCACCCCGGTGAAACGCGATGGGCCGCAGTCCAGTTCACGCGGGGCGGCGTCGGTGTTGCTCACGGCTCAACAGTAGCCCCGGCGTGCGCCGGGACTGAGAAGTTTGGGGACGGCACCGGCATGTCGCCTCTCGGCAAGTGGTCGCTCGAAGCGACAGTTCTGATGTGGTACCCGGGGCATGACCGGCACCGTCGGATTGTTCAACGGCATCGCCTCGCCGACTATTCCGGGTGCGTCCCGGTGAGCAGCATCACCGGGACGGGACCTCCCTTTGGCGGTGACGGGGCCGTTAAAATTACCGCCAAGTAACCAACGAGGGTCAGGGCATATGGGTCGATCGATGATCGCGGCTGCGGCCGGCGTGGGCGCCGCACTGACCATGCTGACCGCCGGCGTTGCCGCAGCCGACGCCACCGTCATGCCGTTCACCAGCACGGTGCGCGCCTGCGACTACACGCCGGCCGAACGAACCTGGGCCACCGGTTACGCCCGGCCGCTGGCGCACCTGCGCACCGAGGGCAACACCCTGGCCGTCGACGTCGAACTGCTGACCGCCCGTCCCGACACCCAGTACTTCGTCCGGGTGTTCCAGATGCCGCGGGCCTCCAACGACTGCGCCGTCGCGCCGGTGCCGCTGCAGACCGACGGCGCCGGCGATGCCCACGCGACCATCCGTTCGGCGATCAACCCGGGCGCCACCGGCGTCTGGGTCTCCATCGAACGGCCCAGCGACCGTTCGCAGCAGCCGGCCGAGGCGTACACCTCGGATTTCATCGCCAAGCTCTGACACCGAGATCTGAGGCCGAGAAGGCCGCTCCCGCTACCGGCCCCTCGAATACGGCAGCGGGAGCGACCGGTCTCAGGCCGACTCGAGATACAGCCGGCGGGCGCGAACGGGATAGCCGTTGCGTTCGGCGAGCGAGCGCAGCTGCCGCAGGGCGAAGGTGCGGCCCCGTCCGCTCTCCGGGATGACGATGCCGGCCCACAGCCCTTCGGCGCGCGGCAGTTCGCAGGCCTCGCGGGCGCAGGCCCAGCGCCGGGGGCACATGCGGCAGATCGTCTTGGCATCTTCGTCGGCCGCCGAGGTCCAGCGTTCGGGGTCCCGGGTGCAGTCGCCGACGGGCAGCCCGTCCGCTCCGATTGCGTTCATGGTGTCTCCTCTGTCGGCGGCGTGTCTGCCGCAATGCAGATGAATGTAGAGCACTAACCGTAGCGTTGCAACAGTTTGATGGAAGCCGGATCAGCACGAAGGAAGCGGCCGCCACGCGTTACCTCGCGATTCCCGGGTCGAACAGCGCGAATCTCCGTTGAAAACGCTGCAACGCTACGGTTTGAGTCGTCGCGCTGGGTAGAGATTCGTAGCGGTCAGACATAGCGATGCCGTGGTTTCGCTACTATTGCGGCACCGATGCGGCACCGAATCAGGGTCCAGGGAGGTCTTACGCGTGGTCGAGCCCGGCCCTGGCGATGACCCCGGTATGGTGCGCGCCGGCTCCGCCGCGGCCGCGCGCCGGCGCGAACTCAACGTCAGCCAGCGCAGTCTGGCGGCCGAGGGCATCATCAACGCCGGCGCCCTGATCGCGTTCGAGAAGGGTCGTAGCTGGCCGCGCGAATCGACCAGGGCGAAGCTGGAGGCGGTGCTCAAATGGCCGCCGGGAACCATCGAGCGATTGCGCCGCGGCGAATCCGCCGACTCCGTCCCCGAGCGCCGCGCCGGTGCCGACGAGGTCCCGCTGATCGCGCAGGCCGTCGTCGCGGCGGCCAACACCTTCGGCTCCACCATCGAGACGCTGCCGGCCACCGACCATCCGGACTTCGTCGCGCGGGCCACCGCGGTACTGGCGGATCTGCGTCAGCTCGAGGCGGTCGCTGCCCGCGCCGCCCGCATCCAGGTCACGCCGCCGCTCATCCGGGCGCTGGGCACGGTGCGCAGCCTGATGGACGATCTCACGCTGCGGGCGGCGTCCGCGCCCGATGCCACCCTGGGACAGCGGCTCTACGCCACCCGTCGCCGGGCGAACCTCACCATCGCCGAGACCGCTCAAGCCGCCGGCGTGCCCGAGGACGTCGTCACCCGGATCGAGGCCGAGCAGCCGGTGCCAGGCGATGCTGCCGCAGCGGTGGAACAGCTTGTCGCGGCGATCGATTGGGACTGACCGTCGGTCAGAAGCGCTCGCGGTTGCGGTCGTCGGTGCGCGGGAAGTGCGCGGCCAGCGCGGCGGCGATCTCGACGAACTTGCGCCGGGTCTGCGGTGCCATTTCCCTGGTGCCGGAGATCACGCCTCCCGGCCGGATCCCGCCGTCGAACGGCACCTCCACCACCGCCTGCCCCTGCCCGGCGAACTGTTGGGCAAGAATCGTGCGGGTGCGTTTGTCCGAGTGCCCGTCGGAGTCGTTGAGCACCACCACGGTGCGTTGCAGCAAGCCGGTCAGCCCGCGGCTGGCCAGCCAGTCCATGGTCTGCCCGGCGGCCGCGGCGCCGTCGACCCACGGGGAGGACACCACGATCAGGGCGTCCAGATCCCGCAGCACCTCCTGGGTCACCGGGGAATCCATGGTGGAACTGCAGTCCACGATCGAGATGGAGAAATACCGGTCCAGCCGTGAGGTGGCCTCCCGGTAGATAGCCGGGTCCAGGATGCGCCGCCGGGCCGGGCTGGACTCGCCTGCCAGCACGAACAACCCGGCCGCGTTGTTGCCCACCCGGTTGCGGATGTCGGCGAAGGTGTCGAGGTGTTGGTCGGCGGCCAGTTCCCAGTAGGAGCCGACCGCGCGCGGGTCCACCCGGGCGCCCAGCTTGCCGAACGCGGTGTCCGCGTCGATGGCCACCACCCGGTCATCGGGCCGCAGTTCGGCGAAAACCGAACCGACACTTGCCGATACGGTCGTCTTGCCGACCCCGCCCTTACCCATCACGCCGATCTTGTAGTGCCCGCGCAGTACCCCGCGGATACCGGCTTCGAGCTCGGCCGCCCGGATCTCGTCGGGGGAGGGCCCCGGATTCAGCAGTCCGAAGGTCAGCCGGTACACCATGCGGCGCCAGCCACTCGTCGGTGGTGCCGGTCGATTCGGGACCAGTTCCCGGACCGGGATGCGATCGGCATAGGACTGCGGGCCCGGCGGTAGCTGGCCGGGCGGCGGCCAGGGTGGGCCGGGGTGGGGGTGGCCCTGGTTGGCGTGCGGGCCGGGAGGGTGTGCGGCCGGTCGCGGCGGTGGAGCCGGTTGCGGCGGCCAGACATGGCGGACCGCGGCGATCGGGCCGGTGTCGCCGAGCTCATCGGTGCGGTGGTGCTGGACCGGTGGGTGCAACGAGGCCGCCGGCCGGGGCGGCTCGGACGGGTCCCGCTGGGGTGGCACGAAATCGACCGGCGGGCGTGCCGGAACGGGGGCGGGCGGCGCCGGCTGCTGGGCCGCTTTGGCGGGCGGCTCGTAATCGGCTTCCTCCGGCCCGGTCCAACCGAGCTCCTGACGCAGGGCGTCGTCGCGGTCGCTCACCGCGGTCCTCCTCCTGAGCAGTCTTGAGCACCAGTATCAACCACGGGCCCCGGCGGACCGGGTGTGCGTAACCGGCCAGCAAACTGTCTGCGGGCGACCGGCAGTGCATTGCATGGTGCCCGCGGCGTGGCCGTGGCGATCGGCAAGCCCGCGACGGACCGACCGCCACGGCGCGCTGTACTGGAGAAATACGGTGAGTTCCGTCGAGAAATTGGTGCGCTCGAGGGTGCGACGGCGCTGTTAGGGTCGATTTCGGTGGCAGGGTCAGCCGCCGACTCGGGGTGGACCGGAATGGGGTTGGCAAAGTGAGATTCGGGCGTGCCGGATGGCCGGGGGGTGCACGGTGAGCAAGCGACCCGCACCACCCGGCCCTCCGCCGACGGACCGGTCGCGGGCCGGGGACATCGGCGAGTTCGTGCTCGATGCGGTCGGCTCGGCCATCCTCGTCGCCGGCCAACGGTTACTCACCCGGATGCGCCAGACCTTGGGCGAGGGAACCCCGGACGACGGGGAGGCGTTCGGGATGGCCGGCAAGCAGTTCCGTGCCGTCGACACCGTTCTGGGCCCGGCGATGCCGGCGGGGGACTGGACCGGGACGGGTTCGGACGCCTACGCGCGGCAGAACCTCGACCAGCGCGGGCGAGCGGGATCCATCGCCGAAGCCGATCACGAGGTGCACCGGGTGCTGGCCGGTGAGGCGTATCAGGTGACGTATCACCGCGAGAAGATCCGCGAGCTCTACAACTGGCTGGGTGAGCTGTCGCAGTACACCCAATGGATGGAATTGGTGCCGCGGTACGGGGAGGCGGCCAAGGTGGTGGTCGAGGCCGCGGCGGTGCAGACGGCCCTGGAATCGGCCGAGTGCGAGCTGAAGAACATGCGTGCGGAGGCCGCCGAGAACGCGATGAGGCTGCGTGACCTGGTCGGCCGGTACCAGGCCATCGCCGCTACGGCGGTGCTGCCCGACCGCGAATTCGGGGGTCCCGCCGCACCGGGCGGACCCGGCGCGGGCGGCCCGGTGCATGGGGAGGCGAGCTTCGACGGTATGGGCGGCAAGCTCGGTGCGCCGGCACCGGCGCGACCGGCCGGTGGGATCGCCGCCGACGGCACCGAAGGCCCGCTCGCTCCCGGAGGCCCGGAAGCGTTCGAAGACGCCCGGGCCGCGGGATCGGCCGAGGGAGTCCGCGATCAGCCGAACCCGGCGGCCGGACTGGCGGGTCTGGTCGGTGTCGCCGGGGTGGTGCCCGCGATGGCAGCCGCCTTGACCACGCCGCTTGCTGCCCTGGCGGCACCCGCCGGCGGAGCGGTGGCGGCCGTCGTCCAAGCCGCCGTGCAGGGCGCCGCCGCGCGCCAGGACCCCGACGCTGCCGGCGACGACGGGGACGAGCCGACCGAACCGGTGGGCCCCGGTGCCGCGGTGCCGGAGCAGTTGATGCACCCGGCTGTGGAAGACGGTGGTACCGGTGGCTCCGGCACGGCTACGGTGAACGCGGGCGATACGCGCGTACCGGACGCTGCCGCGCGACCATCTGCCACGGGGAGGTAAGGGAACGTGTCCGACGATCTGCACGTCGTGAGCGCGCGGCTGCACGCGCTGGCCGATGCCCAGCGGCTGGCCGCTCACCGGCTCACCACGGCCACCGCGACACCCGAGTCGACACCGCCGGCGGTGGCCGCCACCCACGGCCCTGCCGCGTCGGTGACCGCGGGCGTACTGGCCGACCTGCACGCCGTCCGCACCGAAGCCGGTCTGCGAATGGCGACGGTCTCGCACGGCATGAGTGAACGGCTCAGGTATTCCGCTGCCCAGTACGACCACGTCGACCGCACCTCGGCCGACTTCCTGGAGCAACAGCTGCCGGGGGTGCGGTGATGACCGGTTCGTACCCACTGCACGGTGAACCCACCCATTACGACGATGTCGTCGCCGTCGAGGTCACCATCGACGGCATGCTGGTGATCGCCGACCGGCTCAATCTGGTGGACTTCCCCATCTCGCTCGGGATCCGGCCCAACATTCCGCAGCCGGAGCTGCGCGACATCGTCTGGGAGCAGGTCGCCCGGGATCTCACCGCGCAGGGCATCCTCGACGTGTTCGGCGCGCCGCACCCGGAGGTGGCGGCGATGACCGACACCCTGGCTCGTCCCGATCGCACCTTGGAGGGCCGGTGGTGGCGACGCGACGTCGGTGAGAAGATGGTGCGATTCGTGGTGTGTCGCAAGCTCTTCCATTCCGCCGGCCCAGCCGACGGTGAGGCCAGCAGCGAAACCGAGGGCGCGGCTCCCGCTGCCACACCGCCGATGCCGATTCACGCGTCCGCGCCCAGGGCGACTGAGGTCACCCCGCCCTCGATGCCGATCGCACCCACGCAGACCCAGACGTCCGGTGTGCCGGCACCACGCGAGGCGGAGATCACCCAGCAGATGCGGCCGGCGCAGCACTCCGGCCCGCAGCGGGCCCAGAACGGCATGCTGCGCACCCCGCCACCCGCCCAGCCCGCCGGCGCCCGGCACGAGCAGCAGCGGCCCGCGCCGGCGCCGCAGCCGCGTGCCGCCGCGCCCGCGCCCAGCCAGCATTTCGCCGAGGCGCCCGAATCGGTGTGGTCGCAGAGCCAACCGATCCCGGCCCAGCCGGCGCCGACCTCGGCCGCCACCATGGGCAACCACCGAGCCATCGACGCCCTGTCACACGTCGGGGTGCGCACCGCGGTCAAGATGCCGTCCCAGCGCGGCTGGCGGCATTGGCTGTACCTGTGCACCCGGATCAACCTCGGGCTGTCGCCCGACGAGGTCTACGAGATGGACCTGCACGCGCGGATCCGCCGCAACGCCAGGGACTCCTACCAGATCGGCGTCTTCGGGCTCAAGGGCGGCGTCGGCAAGACCGCCGTCACGGTGGCGCTCGGTTCGTCGCTCAGCCGGGTGCGCGGCGACCGTATCCTCGCGATCGACGCGGACCCCGACGGCGGTAACCTTGCCGACCGGGCCGGCCGGCAGTCGGCGGCCACGATCTCGGATCTGTTGTCCGACAAGGAATTGTCGCGCTACAACGACATCCGCGCGTACACCAGCATGAACGGTGCCAACCTCGAGGTGCTGTCCTCGGAGGAATACAGCGCGGCCCGGCGTGAATTCAACGACGAGGACTGGAAGGGCGCCGTCGGCATCGTCTCGCGCTACTACAACCTGGTGCTGGCCGACTGCGGCGCCGGTCTGTTCCAGCCGGCCTCGCGGGCCGTGCTGTCCACCGTCTCGGGTCTGGTGATCGTCGCGAGCGCCTCCATCGACGGTGCCCGCCAGGCCGCCGTCACCATGGACTGGCTGAGGCAGAACGGCTACCAGGATCTGCTCGGCCGGTCCTGCGTCGTCATCAACCACGTCACGCCGGGCAAGACCAACATCGACGTCGAAGACCTCGTCCAGCAGTTCGAACGGCACGTCGCGCCGGGCCGGGTGGTGGTCCTGCCCTGGGACAAGCACATCGCCGCCGGCACCGAGATCCAGCTGGAGCTGCTCGGCAAGGACTTCCAGCGCCGGGTCCTTGAGTTGGCCGCCGCGCTGTCCGACGACTTCGACCGCCTCGAACGTCGTTGACCGCCACGTCAGCCGGCCCCGCCGCGCCCGCGTCCTCGAGCGTGACGCCGGGTCGCCCGTCGACCACGCGCGTCACCATCCTGACCGGCCGGCGGATGACCGACCTGGTGCTGCCGGCCGCCGCCCCGATCGAGACGTACATCGACGAGACCGTGGCGGTGCTCGCCGACCTGCTCGACGACACCCCGGCGGAGGTGCTGGCCGGATTCGACTTCAAGGCGCAGGGCGAGTGGGCGTTCGCACGCCCGGGCGCCCCGCCGCTGAAGGGCACCGAATCACTCGATGACGCCGGCGTGGTGGACGGATCGCTGCTGACGCTGGTATCGGTCAGCCGGACCGAACGCTACCGGCCGCTGGTCGAGGACGTCATCGACGCCATCGCGGTGCTCGACGAGTCCCCCGTGTTCGATCGCACCGCCCTCAATCGCTTTGTCGGCCTTGCGCTTCCGGTCGTATCGACCGTCGTCGTCATCACCGCCCTGGTGGCGTGGACGCAATCCGGACACGGTTGGTGGTGGTCGGTGGCGTTGGGCGTGCTCGGTTTGGGCCTGCTCGGCGGCAGCCTGTTGTCGAAGAACCGCTTCGGCAACATCGACACGGCCGAAAGCCTGCTGGTGGCCGCGCTGCCGGCGCTGGCCGGCGCGGTCGCGCTGGCGGTGCCGCTGCCCAGGGACGCCGACGGCCTCGGGGCGCCGCAGCTCGCCGGCGCCGCCGGCGTCGTCCTGCTGTACGCGTTGGCCACCCGGGGCGGTCCGCGCCGGCGTGCCGAACTGGCCTCCTTCCTCGCGGTGGGTTCGACGGCGCTCACCGCGGCGGCCGTCGCCTACGGGTACGGCGCGCAGGAATGGGTTCCCGCCGGCGCCATCGCCTTTGGGCTCATCGTGGTCACCAACGCGGCCAAGATGACCGTCGCCGTGGCCCGGATCGCGCTGCCGCCCATCCCGGCGCCGGGCGAGACGGTGGCCAATGACGAATTGCTGGACCCGGTGTCCAGCCCGGACGCCGCCGATGAGGAAAGCCCGACCTGGCAGGCGATCATCGCGTCGGTCCCCGAATCGGCCGCGCGGCTCAGTGAGCGCAGCCACCTGTCCAAGCAACTGCTCAACGGCTTCCTGACCGCCGGTGCCGTCGTGCTGGCGGCCGGCGCCATCGCGGTGGTGGAGCAGGGCCACTTCTTCATCCACAGCCTGATCGTGGCCGGCCTGGTGGCCGCGGTGAGCGGGTTCCGGTCCCGGCTGTACGCCGAACGCTGGTGTGCCTGGGCGTTGTTGGCCGTCGCGGTGGTGGTCCCGACGGGTGTGATGATCCGGCTGTGCCTGTGGGACCCGCATTCGGCGTGGCTGGTGCTCGCCATCTACGCGGCGGTCGCCGGGGTCGCCCTGATCATCATCGGCGCCACCGACAATGTGCACCGCGTCTCGCCGGTCACCAAACGCATCCTGGAACTGCTCGACGGGGCCGCGATCGCCGCGGTGATCCCGCTGTTGCTGTGGATCGCCGGCGTGTACGACCTGCTGCGCAATCTGCGCTTCTAGACCGCCTGCACCGGGTCGATGCCCAGATCCTTATAGGTGACCAGCGCGACGAACGGCACCCCGAGGCCGCCGAACAGCTCGGCCGCCACGTCACCGCGGTCCACCATCGGGATCACCCCGGTCACCGTGACACCGGACTCGAGGACGCGGTCGTAGGCCTTCTTGGTGGAACCGCCGGTGCTGATCACGTCGTCGACCAGCAGCACCCGGTCACCCGGTGAAAGTCGGGTGCCCTCGATCCACTGCTCGCGGCCGCGCTGCTTCTGTTCCTTGCGCACCGAGAACCAGGCCTTGCCCGTCACCATGGCGATACCGTGCGCCAGCGGATCGGCGCCCATGGTCAGACCGCCGACGGCGTCGAAGTCGATCCCGTTGAGGGCGGCCAGGTCGGCCACCGCGCGGCTGACGGTGGTGAGCCGCTCACCGTTGTCGATGGCGTACTTGCCGTCGATGTAGTCGTGGCTCAGCTGCCCGCTCACCAGCCGGAACGGCTCTTCGCGGCGCTCGTGGGCGCGGGTGCGAATGAGGTCGAAGGCTGCCTGCCAGGTGTCCGGTCGCTGCATACCCGAATCGTATTGCACCCTGGTCAGGCCGATCAGCCCTGGCGTGCCCTGCGGGTGAGTTCCACTGCTGCCGCGCGCAGTTCGCCGATCGCGTTGATCGGCTCGGGGTAACCGGCCCGGGTGTAGGCCATCCCGCGCGGGGTGAGCACCCTCAGGTCGAGGCCGTAACGGTCGGCGCCGGTGCAGGTGGCGGCGGTGGCGTCGGGGTAGCCGCCGAGGGTCTGGGCGATGGCCGTCAGCGCGTCGGCGTGGTCGGCGTTGAGGTGCGCGACGGCGCCGGCCGCGTGCGGCGACACCGGATCGGGTTCGGCCGCGGCGTAGTCCGCTGCGCTGGCGGAATCCATCCGGCCGTAACCGCCGACCCAGCGCACCCGTTGCACCTGCAGCACCCACAGCGTGAAGTCGCTGTAGTCGATGTAGTACTTCGCCGCCGGTACGGCGTCCAGGTGCGCCTGGCGAGCGGCCGCCAGTTCGTCACCGGCGGGCCGGGTGACCACCCCGGCCAGGGTGATCCGGCCCGACGCCAGTGGATCCTCCGGCTGATCGGGTGCCACGATGGCGATGCTGGCACGCTGATCGCCTGCCAGGTTGCGGCCGTGCTCGGCGAGGTTCGATACGCACAGCACCGGCGCTCCGCCGACCAGCCCGTAGGTGACGAACGACGCCCACGGGTCGCCCTCGGCGGTCAGGGTGGCCAGCGTGCCCGCGTTGGTGGATGCGGCGATGGTGCGGGCCTCCTCGGCCGCCGACGGCCGTCTGGCGTTGACGACGGGCGTCAGCGCCGGCGGGATCGTCGGAGCATCGCCGGGGTCACCGTGGTCACGCAACTTGTCAGCCACGTCGGCACCATACCCAGAACCCGCCGGGGTGTACGAACAACGGCGGTCGGGTACGAACGAGGAGTGAACCTTCCGTTCGACACCTGGCTGCCGCAGCAGCGCTGGTATTCGGGCCGCGGCCGGCAACTGAGCGCGGTGAAGGCCGAGCATGTCGTGACCCTGGCGCCGGACCTCGATCTGGCGCTGCTCGACGCCCACTACACCGACGGGCCGGCCGAGCAGTACCAGGTCCTGGTGCGGTGGGGCTCCGGTGACGCCACGGCCCGGATCGGCTCCGACGGCGACCGCGACGGCTACGACGGGATGGCCGACCCGGCCGCGGCCGGTGTCCTGCTGGACCTGATCGCGTCTTCGGCCTCGACCGGTCCGGTCACCTTCGTGCGTGAACCCGGCGCCGAACTGCCGGCCGACCGGGTGGGTCGCCGGCTGGGCGCCGAACAATCCAACACCAGCGTGGTCTTCGGAAATCAGGCCATTCTCAAGGTGTTCCGCCGGGTCATCCCCGGCATCAACCCCGATATCGAACTGACCCGCGCGCTGACCGGTAACCCCCATGTGACGCCGCTGCTGGGCAGCTACCAGCTGGCCGCAGGCGCCGAGCCGTACGCGCTCGGCATGCTGACCACCTTCGCCGCCGGTTCGACCGACGGCTGGGACCTGGCGCTGGCGGCGGCCCGCGACGGGGCGGACTTCACGGCCGAGTCGGGACGTCTCGGTGAGGCGGTCGGCACGGTGCACGCCGCGCTGGCGGCCACGCTCGGCACCGAGACCGCGCCGTTCCCCGTCGACACCTGGATCCGGAGGCTGCACGCCACGGCCGGCGCGGTGCCGCAATTGCGCGAGTTCGTCCCGCGCATCGAGCAGCGTTACCGCGCCCTCGCCGATACGCCGGCGACCGTGCAGCGCATCCACGGCGACCTGCACCTGGGCCAGGTGCTGCGTACCCCGACCACCTGGCTGATCATCGATTTCGAAGGCGAGCCCGGGCAGCCGCTGGCCGAACGCCGCCGCCCGGACGCCGCCCTGCGCGATATCGCGGGAATGCTGCGGTCCTACGACTACGCCGCCCGGGGCGCACGGCACTGGGTGGACGCCCAGTGCGGCGCCTTCTGTGCGGGCTACGCCGCCGTCACCGGCGCCGACCCGCGCCAGCAGGCCGCGGTGCTGGCGGCGTACGAGCTCGACAAGGCCGTCTACGAGGTCGGGTACGAAGCCCGCTACCGCCCGGACTGGTTGCCGATCCCGCTGGGTGCCGTCACCAGGCTCGCGGCCGGGTAGCCGCGCACAGCTGGTTCACGACGGGCCCACAGGTCCGCTCACGGTCGGGATGGCTGACTGTTCGGTGTGACCAACCTGAGGGACCGCGCCGTCCTCGCCGCGCTGCTGATCGGGACGGCGGTGTTCTACCTGTGGCATATCACGGTCAACGGGATGGGCAATCAGTTCTATGCGGCGGCGGCTCAGGCCGGGTCGCAGGACTGGGAGGCGCTGCTGTTCGGGTCGCTGGATGCGCGCAATTTCATCACGGTGGACAAGCCGCCGGTGTCGCAGTGGGTGATGGGCCTGTCGGGTCAGCTGTTCGGGTTCAGCAGCGCCAGCATGCTGGTGCCCGAGGCGTTGATGGCCGTCGGCTCGGTGGCACTGCTGTACGGGGCGGTGCGCCGGATCGGTGGGCCGTGGGCGGGCCTGTTGGCCGGTGCCGGGTTGGCGTTGACGCCGGTGGCGGTGTTGATGTTCCGGTTCAACAACCCGGATGCGGCGATGGTGTTGTTGATGACGGCCGCGGCGTATTGCGCGGTGCGGGCACTGGACCGAAACGGGGCCCGCTGGATGGTGTTGGCCGGGGTGGCGTTGGGGTTCGCCTTTCTGGCCAAGATGCTCGAAGGGTTGATGGTGGTGCCGGCGATCGGGCTGGTGTATCTGGTTGCGGCGCCGGTGGTGCTGGGGCGGCGGTTGTTGCACCTGTTGGCGGCGTTGGTGGCGTTTGTGGTCTCGGCCGGCTGGTATGTGGTGCTGACCTTGGTCTGGCCGGCGTCGTCGCGGCCGTATCTGGCCGGGTCCACCGACAACAACTTCATGAACCTGGTCCTGGGCTACAACGGCATTGCCCGAATCCTGGGCCGGCACAACACCACAATGTTCGGCTCGATGAGCAGTCAAGGCGGTGACCTCGGCGGCTGGGGCGGGCAATCGCAGGGCCTGACCCGATTGTTCAACGGCGAGTTCGGTTTCGAGATCGGCTGGCTGCTGCCCGGAGCGCTGCTGGCCACCGCGCTGGTCCTGGTGGAACGCGGGCGGGCACCACGCACCGACCGGATCCGCGCGGGCGCCATGCTGTTCGGCGGCTGGATGGTGGTCGACGGGGTGGTGCTCAGCCTGATGCACGGCACCGTGCACGCCTACTACTGCCTGTCCCTGGCACCGGCCGTCGCCGCCATGTACGCGATCGGTGTACGGCGGATGTGGGTGTGCCGGGACGGCTGGTTCGGCCGATCGGGATTGACGGTGCTGCTCGCCGGCACCGCGGCCTGGGGATGGTGGCTGTTACACCGGAACCCGCACTGGCAGCCCTGGATTCGCGTGGCGATCCTGGTCTTGGCGGCGGCGGTCCTGGCGCTCTGGATCGGGCGCCCCGCCGCCGTGCGGGTGGCGCTGATGCTGGGTGTCTGCGCGGCCCTGCTCGGTCCGGCGGCCTACGCGGTGGCCACCGCCGCCAGCGCACATCAAGGTGGTGGGCCGACCGTCGGCCCACACCGATCGGCGAAGGACACCGGTGGGTGGGGCCGCGACGCGGACACCCCGGCACTCGATGCGCTGTTGTCGGCCAGCCACACCCGGTGGTCGGCGGCCGTCGAACGCTCCAACACCGCTGCGGGTTTGGAGCTGTCCACCCACACCGCGGTGATGGCGATCGGAGGGTTCTCCGGCACCGATCCCGCGCCGACGCTGGGTCAGTTCCAGCAGGACGTGGCCCGCCATCAGATCGGCTACTACCTGGTGGAGAAGGCTTCGGGGCATGGGCCGTCCCTGAACACCCGCGCCCACGGCGATATCACGCAGTGGGTGGCCGCCCACTTCCCGGCCGCGGTGCTCGGCTCGACGACGGTGTACGACCTGGCCGCGCCGTCACGCTGACAGCGGCAGCGGCACCGATCCGAATCGTGTTGCCGCCCTGTCGAGTACGCAGCGCCACTGCTCGGCGTCGGTGGTGTCGGCCGCCAGCAGCAACAGCCGGTCGGCGTCGCGGTCCTGCAGCAGCGGTACCAGCGCGGCCGCGTGCCGGTCGGTGGCCACCACGCGGTGCCCGGCGGCCAGCAGTGCGCGCACGGCACGGTGCCCCTCGACCGTCCCGGCGTTCGGCACGATGACCACGGATCCGGTGCTGCGACTGTCGGTTTCCATGCCCCAAGTCAACGCCGGCAAGCTGGGTGCCCGATATGCCGCCGATGTGTCTTACCGCACCAGGCGGCGCAGCAGCGCCGACGCGCTGGCGATGCCGAGTACCGCGGCGGCGATCAGCACCGCGATATCGACCCAGCCGTTGGAGGGGGTGCCGATCAGCAAACCGCGCAACGCGTTCACCTCATAGCTCAACGGGTTCACCGCCGAGAGCCAACGCAGCCACTGCGGCATCACGTCGACCGGGTAGAGCGCGTTGGAGGCGAAGAACAACGGCATGGTGATGGCCTGGCCGATGCCCATCAGGCGGTCGCGGTGCCGGACCAGCCCCGCGAGCGTCATGGACAGGCATGCGAAGAACGCCGATCCGAGCACCACCACGACCATGGCACCCAGGATGCGCAGCGGGTTCACCGTCATGTGCACCCCGAGCAGATAGGCCAGCGCCACCACCCCGATGACCTGCACCACCGACCGCACCCCGGCGGCGAACGCCTTGCCCGTCACCAATGCCGACGGTGGGGCGGGGGTGACCATCAACTTGGCCAAGATGCCGGCGTCCCGGTCCCAGATGATCTGGATGCCATAGAAGATCGAGATGAACAGCGCGGACTGGGCGATGATGCCGGGCGCCAGGAAGGCCAGATAGTCGACGTGGCCGGTGTCGATGACGTGCAGCCGGCTGAACGTCTGGCCGAAGATGAGCAGCCACAGCGCCGGTTGGACCATGCGGGTGAACAGCTCGGTGCGGTCGTGCCGGAGCTTCTGCAGTTCGACGAGGGCAAAGGCGCCGATGCGCATGGCCAGCCCGCGCACTCGGCGCCAGCCGCGCGGCGCGCGGATCAGGGTGATGGTTTCAGCCGACACGGCGCGCCGTCCTCCTGGCCGCCGCCACCTCGCGCAAACCCGCCTGGGTGGGCTCGTCGAGATCCGAACCCGCGTAATGCCGGAAGACATCTTCCAGGGTGGCGGTGTCGCTGACGGTTGCCTTCAGCTCGGCCGGGGTGCCGACGGCCTGCAGGCGGCCGTGGTGCATCAGTGCCACCCGGTCACAGAGCGCGTCCGCCTCACCCATGTAGTGCGTGGTCAGCAGCACGGTCATGCCGTAGTCGGCTTTCATCCGGCCCACCTGCTCCCAGACGCTGTCGCGCGCGATGGGGTCCAGACCCACCGTCGGTTCGTCCAGCAACAGCAACGACGGCCGATTCACCAGTGCCTGCGCCAGTTCCAGCCGGCGCACCATACCGCCGGAATAGGTCCCGGCCACGTTATCGGCGACATCGGAGAGCTGCATGGCGGCCAATGCGTCGGCAACCCGCTCGGCCCGCTCCCGACGGGGCACATCGTAGAGCCGGGCGAACAGCTCGACGTTCTGCCGGCCGGTCAGCGCCGCCTCGATGGAAAGCTGTTGCGGCACATAACCGATATTGAACCTGATATCCATGGTGTTGCGCCGGGAGTCCAGCCCGAAGATCTGGACCGAGCCGTGTTGCACCGGGGTGAGGGTGGTCAGTACCCGGATGACGGTGGTCTTGCCTGCGCCGTTGGGGCCGAGCAGTCCCATGGTCTCGCCGGTGCGCACCTTTAGGTTCAGGTCGTCCACGGCGGTGAACTGGCCGTAGCGGTGCGTGAGCCCGGCGCAGGCGATGGCCGAGGGTGCGGAAGTCATGGTTGCCTCTCCTGAAGGATCCGGGTCAGCTCGGCGATGACGTGCAAACCTTTTGCCAGCTCGTCGATTTGAGATGGGGCGAGTTCGGCCAGGGCGTCGGCCAGCGCGGCGCGGCGGGCGCGCCGGGATTCGTCGGCGATGCGTTGCGCGGATGGCGCCAGCCGGAGCCGCCCGACCCGGCGATCGGTGTCGTCCACCCCGCGGATGAGCAGACCGTCGGCGGCCAGTCTGGACACCAGGGTGGAGGCGGTGTTGGGCGCCAGGCTGAGTTCGGCGGCGGCCTCCCGCACGGAGATGTCCGGGTTGCGGCCGACCAGGCGCAACAGCTCGGCCTGCGATTGGGTCAGCCCGGTGCGGTCGAAGCCGCGGCCCCCGGCCGAACGGCGGAGCTGGCGGCGCAACCGCCCCACCACGCCGAACAGCTCGGTGACCAGGTCGGGGTGCGTATCCACACCGCCATATTACCTCTGTTACAGAGGTATTTGAAGCGGTGTGCGCGGTACCCCATGATGAGGTGGTGCCCCCGTACCGGACGCTGCTGCTCGATGTCGACGGCGGCGTCGCCGTCATCACCCTGAACCGGCCCGAGCGGCGCAATGCCATCGGCGACGGCATGCGCGAAGAGCTCGCCGACGCCTACCGCCGCTGTGCCGCCGATGACGACGTCCGAGCGGTGGTGCTCACCGGCGCTCCGCCGGCGTTCTGCGCGGGTGCCGACCTGGGCGCCGGGGAGCGCACCTTCACCGAACCGGGCGCGGGCTTCAGCGCCGCCGGGATCGAGGTGCCGGCCTGGACCCTCGACAAGCCGGTGATCGCCGCGGTGAACGGGCATGCCATCGGCCTCGGGCTGACCTTGGCCCTGCAGTGCGATATCCGGATCTTCGCCGCGGACGCGCGCTGTGGCGTGGTGCAGGTGCGCCGCGGTGTGGTGGGGGACGCATACTCGCACTGGCTGTTACCGCGCTTGGTGGGGATGTCCGTGGCCGCCGAAATCCTGCTGACGGGACGGACTTTCGACGGTCGGCGGGCGGTCGAGCTGGGACTGGGCAGCCAAGCGTTGGACTCGGCGCAGGTGCTGCCCGCCGCACTCGAGATCGCCCGCGATATCGCGGACAACACCGCGCCGATGTCGGTGGCCGCCAGCAAGCGGCTGCTGTGGGATTCGTTCGGGCTGACGCGAGAGCAGGTCGGTGCCCGCGAGACCGATATCCACCTGCACCTGATGGGCCACGACGACGCCCGCGAAGGGGTGCGTGCGCACCTGGATCAGCGGCCGCCCAGATGGACCGGCCGGCCGGTGGACCCGACTCGGGAGCGCACATCACCTCAGAAGGGCGGGGGTTCGGCATAGGTGTCCTGGTTGAGTCGGCGCATGGCGGTGATGCGGGCGGTGCGGGTTTCGGTGCGTGTGCGTCGGCGCCGGGGCATCGCCAAATGGCGGTCGCTGGTGGTGGTGACCGCTTGGGCTGGTGGTGCGGGAGTGTGAATGACTCTGTCGGGGAAGAGGATTCGAGTCAGCGGCACGGTGGTGTAGGTGTGACCGGTGGGGCTGGTCCAGGTGTGGGTGCCGTCGGGGTGTTGTCGGTCGGTCCACCCGCCGAAGGTTTTGAGTAGGTGGTGGGTGCGGCATTTGGCCGAGAGGTTGCCCGGGTGGGTGGCTCCGGCGGGCCACGGGATGACGTGGTCGACGTCGCAGCGCTGGGCGGAGTGGGTGCAGCCGGGGAAGCTACAGACGAGGTCGCGGGTGCGGACCCAGGTGGCCAGAGTCGCCGACGGCCGGTAGCCGGGTTCGGCGGGCAGGTCGGCGGGGGTGGGCAGGGTTTTGATGCGGGCGCCGGCGGTGACGAGGTCGGCCAGCATGGGGGCGGGCAGGACGCCTCCACCGAGCAGCACGCCTGGTGTGGTTCGCAGTTGGGGATCTCGAGGTGTCGCCGGTGGCGGCGGGCCGGGTGTCGCACCGGCCGACCCCGAGTCGGGGGCTGGGTCGGGCCCAGGTGGCGGCTCGGTCGGTGCGCGGTCGGCATCCGCGCCGGGCATTGCGTCGGTGAGCACGTACACGGTGACCGCGGCCGCGCGGGGGTCTTCGCCCGCTGCGGGGCATTCGGGATTGCCGCATTGGCAGGCCAGCCGGTCGGCGGTCGGGTCGGCGCCGAGCACACCCAGCGCATCGGCCATCCGCTGGGTGGTGGTGCGGGGGTCGTCGTCACAGACGGTGGCGGCGATCGCGGTGAGCCGACTCCGCAGCACCGCGGCGTCGGTGGCCAGCAGCCGCCCGTAGACCCCGATGGTGCCGGCGAGATCGTCAGCACCCCCGAATTCCAGATAGCGCGACTGGGCGGCGCTGCGGGCGCCCAGCACGGCGCTCGGATCGAATTTCTCGATCCACACGTCGATGCTGTCCTCGATGTTCTTCTGTGACAACGTCCCCAGCTGGGCGGCGATGCCGGCGAGGGCAGCGTCGATGAGGGCCAGAGCTTCCTCGTGAATCACCAGGCGGGTGCGCCACGTGATCGCGGCGGCGATTCTCGCCGAGACGTCCCCGGCGGCCAGCAGCGCGCCGACTTTCGGTAGCCGGTCGCGCAAGGCGACCGCGATGCGCATCTGCCCCGCCGCGGCCTGCTTGGTCAGTCCGCAGGCGGCTGACACCTCGGCGGTGGCGCACTCCCAACCGTCGATCGCCGCGTGAGCGATCTCGTCGTCCTCGTCATCGCAATGCCGGGCGACGATCGCCGCAATCACCGCCAATCGGTCGGAAGCGGCCACCGCCTCACTGCGGGTCCTGTCCCGCAGCGCATCGATCAGCTCCGCAGCACCCAGGGAAGCCGGATCGAACATACGTTCACCCTACTCCGGGGCCCCGACAACCGACCGCAGAAAAACCCACGGCAGCAACACATTCGACCGTTGTCGCTGAAAAGTCGCTCAGAGGCGGGCAACCACCACACCACCACCCCCGGCTAGACGACCTCGACGCCGGCCGAACGCAAGGCGTCGACCGCCTCCGCCGTACTCGTCGGTGCCACGCCCGCGGTGAGATCGAGCAGCACGCGGGTGCGGAAACCCTCGGCCGCCGCGTCGGCCGCGGTCGCCTTCACGCAGTAGTCGGTGGCGATACCCACCACGTCCACCTCGTCCACCCCGCGCGACCGCAGCCACGAAGCCAACCCGGTGCCCGACGCGTCGGCACCCTCGAAACCGCTGTAGGCGGCCGCGTACTCACCCTTGGTGAACACCGCCTCGACCGCCGACGGGTCGAAGTCCGGATGGAACTGCACCCCTGGCGTACCCGCCACGCAGTGGCGCGGCCAGGACTCCCGGTAATCCGGCTCGTCGGAGAAATGCGAACCGGGATCGATGTGGTGGTCCTTGGTGGCCACCACATGGTCGTACTCGTGCGCACTCAACAGCGCGGTCAGCGCCCGGGCGACCTCGGCGCCACCGGCCACGGCCAGTGAGCCGCCCTCGCAGAAGTCGCGTTGCACGTCGACGACGATCAAGGCTCGCATGCCGAAAGCCTAGCCGCCGAACAGCAGGTACAACCCGGTGAACGTGTAGCCGACCATCACCAGCATCATCGCCAGCTGCCCGGTCAACTGATGTCGCTTGGGCAGCACCCGTAACGCGCAGTCGTGTGCGGCGATCACCCCGGCGATGTGGCCGACCACGACGAAGAGCACCTTCGACGTGGCCAGCGCCGACGGATGCAGGGACAGCACGTAATAGACCTGAGCGTCGTGCATCCCCAGCAGCGCGTACACCGTCTGCTGGCCCTTCTCGACCAGATAGGTCAGATAGTGCGCGAACACATAACCGATGACGATCGGGATCAACGAATGCGCCATCAAGCCCGGCAGCCGCCGGCGCAACTCCCGGTCGACCCCGCCCGTCGCACGGGCCGCCAGGCTGAACGTCACCGCCACCGTCGCCACGAAGACCACCAGGCCCGCGGTCTTGAAAGCCGTTGCCTGCCAGGCGCCGGACGTGTGCGCGTCGACGAAACCGCGCCAGGCGGGCGTAGCCGAGAAACTGTCGAAGGCCGTCGACCCGAGCAGCACCGCCAACACGGTCACCGACGCCGGCCGGATCGGCAGCGTGGGCAGGTGGTTGAACGGGTTCCCCAGCGCGATCCGCCCGTCGGGGTTGCGGCGCACCGGCGCGCACCGCGAGGCGACCACGCTGTACACCTCGAACGGGTCGGCATGCGAGCACCAGCGCGTGCCGAACGCGAACGCCCCACCCAGGGTGACGCCGAGGTAGACGACCAACCAAATCTTCACGGCGGAAAGCGAACCCGGGTCCGGGCTGGCGAGCTCGAGCCAGACGAAGGCGAACAGGCCCAATGCCGCGGGCCAGTATCCCAAGCGCTCGGGATAGGAGTTCGCCCGGATCCGGAACAGCCGGGCCACCGTACGCACCGGGGACAGCGCTCGCCACACCGGACCGAAAAGCACTGACAGCGCGACCGATCCGACCCACAGCAGCACGTAGAACACCCCGGGCAGGGCGTTGGACGAGTTCTGCGGTCCGAGGACGGCGGCGGCCGCCACCCACACCGCGAACCCGAGCCCCAGCAGGCCCACCGCCCAGCGGGTCGGGGGCGCGTCGACGAACGACGTCACCCAGCTCGGCAGCGGCCGTCCCGGCGTCGCGGGATCGAAACGGGGCTTCCGCCACGCCAGCGCCACCACCGCGAAGGTGAAGGTCAGCGCCCACGCCGCGCCGATCAGCGCGTAGGTCAGCGGGATCGGGAGATCGGTGGAACCGCCGAGCCCGTGCGCCAGTACGGTCACTGCACCGTGATGGTCGCGACCGTCTTGTTCAGGTGGTGCAGTTCGACGTCAACCCTGCCCGGCACGTCCACGGTGAACTGGAACGCCTGCCCGTTCTCCGGCTTGATGTCGAAGGTGTGCTCGGGGTTGGAGTGCACGTGCAGCTGATCGGCGGCATCGCTGTTGACCCGCACGATGATCGGCTGCTTGACCTTCGCCTGGACCTGCTGATTGGTCGGGGTGACATTGCCCCCGGCGATGGTGACGTCGATGACGACCCGCTCCGGCGGGGACTGCTGGTCGGTCATCTCCGGGGCCGCCGAGCCGGTGTTCGCCGAACCGGTGGGGGCCGAGGTGCCGGTGGTCTCAGACGACGGCGCACCGCCGCAACCAGCGACCACCAGGGCGACCGCACCGACGGCGGTCAGTGTCTTCACGAGCTTCACGCTGAGTCATCCTCTTCGGTCGAACCTGGGTCCTCGCTGTCAGACCCATCATCGGGGCCGGCCCGGCGGTCGCGCATGGCCACCCACGCCACCACGCCGGCAACCACGACGGCCGGTGCGAACGCCGGCAGCGCCAGCCAGAGCGAGTGGTCGGCGAGAACCGTCACGACTGCCCGACGGGTTCCCGGGTCTCGGCGGTGCTGTGCTGCTCACGTGAATTGATCCGTCCCGCACCCCAACTCAGCAAGGCCACCAGGATCAGCGAGCGCACCAGGACCACCAGCGAGGCGGCGCTGTACAGCCAGGACGGCACGTCGAGATTGCGTTCGCGCTGCAACACCTTGATCTCCTCGGTGAAGTCGCGCGTGGTCGAGGCCAGGGCCGGGGTCTCCTCGGCGCCGATCCCGGGGTCGGCGGGCAGGAAGATCGGCACGGCGGCCATGGTCCGGCCGTCCTGTACCCGCAGCACGGTCTTCCAGGTCCCCCAGACCGGGATGGGCCGCGTCGAGCGGTAGTGACCGGGGCCCACCTTCTCCAGGTGATCGATGACCAACCCGCGTTCGTGATCGAGCTTGCCCTGCCAGGCCAGGATCGACACCCACTCCGGGTCGTCGCCGATCAGGTTCGCCGGGGTGATCCGGACGTCGGCGTTGGCCAGCCGCTGGCCCTCAGAGCTGGGCGTATCGGTGAGCGTGATCTGCGCGCTGGCGTTCTCGGGCACGGTGACATTCAGCCCGTTGGCGACGGCGCCGCCGATGACCAACACCGTGGCGGCCACGATGCCGATCCCGACGGGGCGGCGCGGCAGTTTCTGTCCGGTGAGGACGATCGCCAGCAGTGCACCGCACATGCCCATCCCGATCGCGACGGGCACCGACATCGCCAGCGCCTCAGCCCACATGCTCTGCGGCCACGGGTTGCGGAACACGGCGTCGATCCAGAACGACTCCAGCCACATCCCGACGGACCCGATGCCCAGGCCGGCGACGGCACCGAACAGGAGGGGGCGGTCGACCAACGGGGTCAGGCCGAGGAGTTCCACCACGAGGGCAGAGCCGAGATAGAGCGCGAACCAGCTGTAGGGCGCACCCAGCACCCCGCCCACGGCGAAGGCCACCAAACCGCGGATGAGCAGCGCGAAGGCAATCGCGCCGAACGTCGCGAAACGGCCGAGCATGAGCCGGGTGGTGACCAGCGCCATGGCCGCCGCGGCCGCGATCAGCATGGGATGCAGGACCAGCCGGAACTGCTCGACACCGAAGTCGTACTCGACGGGGAACACCGACAGGCCGATGACCAGGCCACCGCAGGCCAGATACGCCAGGATGCTGCGGCGCTGTACCGGAGCGTCGGCGCCCATCGCGATATCGCCCTCCCGCGTCAGCAGCAGGGTGGCCACCAGGGACAGCCCCGCGCCGCCGATCAGCATCAGGTGGGTCGGCCCCCACAACGTGACGTCCTGGCCGAAGATCCGGTGCCAGACGTCGTCGAGCGGAAACCCGATGAGCGCGTACAGGCCGCAACCGGCCATCAGGATGCCGCCCACGGGCGCGTACCAGGTCCGGGTGATCTTCACCGCGGCCGGCCCCGGCTTCTCGTAGGGCAGGATGATCGCCAGCGAGCCCGCGATGAACAGCAGGAACAGGCCGATCAGGATGAAGTAGTGGGCCGGGTTGGCCAGCGGTCCGGAGTCCCGGCCCTTGCCGATGTGCAGGCTGACATCCCAGATGAAGCCGAACATCGCGCAGATGATGGTCGAGGTGAACAGCAGCGAGGGCAGCGCCACCCAGGGCGGCCGGTTCATCTTGCGGCCGGCCGTCTCTGCCAGGTTCTGCAACCAGGTGATGCGCCGCTGCCGGTGCAGATAGCCGATCCAGAGCAGGCCCGCGGTGATGATGGCGGTGGCCACCGACATGCCGATCACCTGGTCCAGCGCGGCACCCCCGCCTTCGGTTCCGGCCGCGGCCGAAATCGAGACACCGTCTGCGATGTGTTGCGTCATTACCCACCCCGCTACGTCGAAGAGCCGTACTTACTCGTCGGTAATATTGACAGAAAGCTGTATCCGAAACCAGGGGTACCGGTTGTTTGCCTGAGCCTAGGCACTTTGCTGGCGCCTGGGTAGCCCTTCGCCACTAGCCTGGATGCGATGAAGCTCGCCGGCCTGCGCCAGCGCGACGGCGTCACCTGTGGTCCCACCGTGGCGGTGGTGGCCGGTGCGCTGCTGGACCCGGCCTACCGCGCGGTCTTGGACGAGCCGCACTTCCACGCCGAGCAGGGTCGGGTGCACCGGCTGGTCAACCGGATCTGGCCGCGGCGGCTGGGTACGACGCCGGCCGGGGTGGCGCGGGCGATCAACGCGCACAGCCCGGTCCGGTACCGATGGCGGGTGTTCCGGGGACTGTTGTCCGGCGGCCGTGACGACCTCGCGGATGTGCTGGCCGCGGTCCGGTCCGGGCGCCCGGTGGCGGTGCTCGTCGGCCGGTTCATCCCGCGGCACTGGGTGCTCGTCGTCGACGCCGGGGAGGGCCGCCTGTATTGCTATGAGCCGAGTTCCGGGCAGGTGCGCGCCGTCGCGATCGACACCGTCCGGCGCGGTGGGCTGACCGGTCTGGGCTTCCCGACCCCGTTTGCCTTCGTGCTGCCGAACCCGGAAGGAACCCGCCGGACGCATTGCGTCTGCTAGCTCGTCAAACTATAGTCTGGACACATGTCCAGTGTGGCCCCGCTGCAGTTCAGCGGATTGAGCTGACGTGCGCATCGCCCTTCTCTCCTACCGGAGCAAGACGCATTGCGGTGGCCAGGGTGTGTACGTGCGGCACCTGTCGCGCGGGCTCGTCGAGCTCGGACACCAGGTGGAGGTGTTCTCCGGGCAGCCCTATCCGGAAGGCCTCGACCCGCGCGTCACGCTGACGCAGGTGCCCAGCCTGGACCTGTACCGCGAACCCGATCCGTTCCGGGTGCCGCACCCGAGCGAGATCCGGGACCACATCGATGTGCTGGAACTGGCGACCATGTGGTCGGCCGGCTTCCCCGAGCCGCGCACCTTCTGCATGCGGGCCGCGCGCATCCTGGCCGGGCGCCGCGACGACTTCGACGTGGTGCACGACAACCAGAGCCTGGGCGCGGCACTGCTGGGCGTCGCGAAGGACATCCCGCTGGTCGCCACCGTGCATCACCCCATCACCCGGGACCGGGTGCTCGAGGTGGCCGCGGCCCCGTGGTGGCGCAAGCCGCTGGTGCGGCGCTGGTACGGATTCGCCGAGATGCAGAAGCGGGTGGCCCGCCGCATTCCGGAACTGCTGACCGTCTCCAGCACCTCGGCCGCCGATATCGCCGAGGACTTCGGGGTGTCCGAGGACCAGCTGCACGTGGTGCCGCTGGGGGTGGACACCGAACTGTTCCGGCCCGCCGAACAGCGGGTGCCCGGGCGCATCATCGCGATCGCCAGCGCCGACGTGCCGCTCAAGGGGGTGAGCAACCTGCTGCACGCCGTTGCCCGGTTGCGCGCCCGGCACAACCTCGACGTGCAGTTGGTGTCCAAGCTGGAACCCAACGGCCCCACCGAGAAGCTGATCGCCGAACTCGGCATCTCCGATATCGTGCACGCCTCCAGCGGGCTGCCGGACGAGGAGTTGGCCGGACTGCTGGCGTCCGCCGAGATCGCTTGCATCCCTTCGCTGTACGAGGGATTCTCGCTGCCGGCGGTGGAGGCGATGGCCAGCGGTACACCCATCGTGGCCAGCCGGGCCGGGGCGCTGCCGGAGGTGCTGGGCACCGAGGGTGCGTGTGCGCGCCTGGTGCCGCCCGGCGATATCGACCGGCTCACCGCGGTGCTCGGCGAATTGTTGGATTCCCCGGCGCAGCGCCGCACGCTCGGCGCGGCCGGCCGCCGACGGGCATTGGACGTGTTCAGTTGGGAATCCGTGGCCGCCCAGACGGTTGCGGTGTACGAGAAGGCGATCGAGAGGAAGACGACGTGCTGACCGTCGACTATGACCGGCTGGGCATCGGGCCCGGCACCTCGGTGATCGACGTGGGCTGCGGTGCGGGCCGGCACTCGTTCGAGGCCTACCGGCGCGGCGCCGACGTCATCGCCTTCGACCAGAGTGTCGAGGACCTCAACGATGTGGACGCCATCCTGACCGCGATGAAGGAGCAGGGCGAGGCGCCGGCCGGGGCGCGCGCGGAGGCGGTCAAGGGTGACGCCCTGGACCTGCCCTACGCCGACGGCACCTTCGACGTGGTGATCGCCTCGGAGATCTTGGAGCACGTGCCCGCCGACGATCGCGCGATCGCCGAACTGGTCCGGGTGCTCAAACCCGGCGGCACGCTGGCGGTGACCGTGCCGCGCTGGTTGCCGGAGAAGGTGTGCTGGCTGCTGTCCGACGAATACCACGCCAACGAGGGCGGCCACATCCGTATCTATCGCGCCGACGAACTGCGCGACAAGATCACCGCGCGGGGTGTGACGTTCGCCCACGCCCACCACGCCCACGCCCTGCACTCACCGTTCTGGTGGCTGAAATGCGCTGTCGGCGTTGACAAACCGAAACACCCGGCGGTCACGGCCTACCACAAGCTGTTGGTGTGGGACATGATGAGCCGGCCCTGGCTGACCCGCACCGCCGAGGACCTGCTCAACCCGCTGATCGGCAAGAGCGTGGCGCTGTACTTCACCAAGCCGGTCTGACATGCCGCACCTCGCGATTCCCGGTGTGTCAGGTGTGCTGACGCCGCGTCAGTGTCGGCAGACGGCCGAGTCGATCGCCGACACCCAGGAATCCGATGGTGCCGTGCCGTGGTCGGTCGGCGGGCACACCGACCCGTGGGATCACGTGGAAAACCTGATGGCGCTGACGGTGGCCGGGCTGATCGAACCGGCCAGGGCCGGCTTCGAGTGGTGCCGCACCACCCAGCGCGCCGACGGTTCCTGGCCGATCCAGGTGCGGGGCGGCGTCGTCGAGGACGCCAACACCGACAGCAACTTCTGCGCCTATATCGCCACCGGGGTGTGGCATCACGTGCTGGTCACCGGGGACCGGCGCTTCGCCGTGCACATGTGGCCCACGGTGAGCCGGGCCATCGACCTGGTGCTCGGTATGCAACTTCCCGGCGGCCAGATCAGTTGGGCCCGAAGCGACGCCGGCATGATGGACGAGGCGCTGCTGACCGGGTGTGCCAGCATCTACCACAGCATCCGGTGCGCGCTGGCGCTGGCCAACTATCTCGGTGAAGCGCAGCCGGAATGGGAAGTGGCGGTCGGCGCGCTCGGCCACGCCATCACCGATCATCCGGAAGCCTTCGCCCCCAAAGATTCCCACGCGATGGAGTGGTACTACCCGGTGCTGGGCGGCGCGCTGCGCGGGGCCGCGGCGCATGCCCGCATCGCCGAACGCTGGAACGACTTCGTGGTCGACGGCCTCGGAATCCGGTGCGTGGACCACCGGCCGTGGGTTACCGGTGCCGAGACCTGCGAGCTGGTGATGGCACTGGACGCCATCGGTGCTCGCGCCAAGGCGCACGAACAGTTCGCGGCCATGCAGCATCTGCGCGAAGGGGACGGCTCGTACTGGACCGGGCTGGTGTTCGCCGACGGGAAACGCTGGCCCGAGGAGCGCACCACCTGGACCGGTGCGGCGATGATCCTGGCCGCCGACGCGCTGTCCTGCACCACCCCGGCCAGCGGCATCTTCCGCGGGGCCGGGCTGCCTCGTGGACTCGAAGGCGAATTCGACTGCGCCTGTGCGGCTTCCGGCCGCTAGCCGACCCGCTCCAGCAACCGCAGCGAGCGCGTCACCGACACCTCACGGAACTCGCCGGAATCGATGGCCCGGCGGTAGATGTGATACGGCGCCTGACCGCCGTCGTTCGGGTCGGGGAAGACGTCGTGAATCACCAGCGCGCCGCCCGGTGCTACCCAGCGGGCCCAGCCGTCGTAGTCGCGCTGGGCGTGCTCTTCGGTGTGGCCGCCGTCGATGAACAAGAACTGCAACGGCATTCCCCACACCCGCGCCACCACCGGGGACTTCCCGACGATCGGCACCACCTGATCCTCCAGGCCGGCCAGGTCGAGGGTGTGGCGCAGCGACGGCAGCGTGTCGAAGCGGCCGGTCACCGGGTCCACCAGCGTGGTGTCGTGGTACTCCCAGCCGGGCTGGTGCTCCTCGGAACCGTGGTGGTGGTCGACGGTGTAGATGGTGCCGCCGACCTGCCGGGCCGCCGCGCCGAGCAGCACCGTGGACTTGCCGCAGTAGGTACCGATCTCGACCCCGACGCCGCCGGACAGGTAGCGCACGGCCGCGTCGTAGAGCGCGCGGCCCTCGTCGGCGGGCATGAAACCGGTGACCGTCTCGGCGAACTCGAAGAGCCGCGCGGCGTCGGGCGGCAGGGCGGTTGCAGTCATGGCAGTCAACCTACCGTTGCTGGTACCCGGTTGTTGTAGTAGCGTCCAGACACGTGTCCGACGCGGCTCTGGAGTCGACTCGGCGTCGCCTGAGTGCCAAACAGGCCGATACCGTCGAGCGGCTCGGCAATGCCGCCATCGACCTGCTCAACCGCGAGGGCTTCGGTGCGCTGACGGTGCGCCGGGTGGCCGCCGACGCCGGGGTGGGCGCGGCCACCGCCTATACCTACTTCTCCTCGAAGGAACACCTTGTCGCAGAGGTGTTCTGGCGTCGGCTGGCGGCCTCGCCGCCCACCGAACACGGCGACGGCGACGCGGTGGTCCGGGCCAGCGAGGTGTTGCGGCACATCGCGCTGTTGGTGGCCGACGAACCGGAATTCGCCGGCGCGGTGACCAGCGCCCTGCTGGCGCGCGATCCCGACGTCGAGGTGTTGCGCCAGCGCATCGGCCGCGACATCCGCGAGCGGTTGCTTACCGCGCTGGGCCCCGACACCGACCTGGACGTCATCGAGTCGCTGGAACTGCTGTATTCCGGCGCGCTGGTCCGGGCCGGCATGGGGTATGTCTCCTACGCCGATATCGCGCCCCGGCTGGAGCGCTCAGCCCGGCTGATCCTGGGCTGACGTCGGCGCGCCCAGCACCGCCACCGAGGCGGTGATCGCCGGCTCCAGGATGTCCTGCACGGGCCGGCCGTCCTCGACGGTCAGCGCGGTCAACTCGCGCAGCCCGCCGAGCAGGATGACCGCCAGCGGCCGGGACACCGGTGCCAGGCCGGCCCGGCGGAATCCGTCGCTGTCGGAGAGATCGATGAGCATGTCGGTCAGTGCGCTCATCGCCGAGCGCTGAATGGTGCGCACCGAGGAGCCGAGCGCCGGCAGCTCGCGGATCCAGCTGAGGGTGATCTCCGGCCGCGCCGCGATGTGGTCGACGTAGGAGTGGGCGGCCTGGCGATCTGGTCGCGCCACGGGGCCTGCTCGTCGACCGCGGCCCGGATGCCCGCGATGAGTTCGTCGTTGTTGGCGCGCAGCAGCTCGACGAAACACTCCTCCTTGTCGGTGAACTCGCCATAGAAGGTGCGTTTGGACGTCCGGGCGTGGCGGACGATATCGGCGACCGTGGTGGCCCGGTAACCGCGTTCGGCGATGGACGCGGCCAGCCCGTCGAGCAGGCGGGCCCGGAATGTCGGAACGGCGGGTGCGGCCATGTCCTCCTCCAGACTCTTGCGCCCATTCGGTACCACGGAGTACCGTATCGCATACACCGCTGGTACAGAGCAGTACCACCGTAGGGGTCTGGAGTGCGCATGACCGAGACAGTCAGCCGAACGAGCACCGAGGTAACCACCGAGCAGTCCGCTGCCGACAGGGTCGGGCACCTACCGCCCGGCCCGCGCATCGCCCGCCCGCTGCAGGGCTTCGCCTTCGCGCTGTTCCGCAGGCAGATGACCGACCACCTGGTGCGGCGCCACGGGGCCGCGGTCACGGTCAGCCTGCCGGTATACGGGCAGACCGTCATCATCGCCGACCCGCAGCTGGCCAAGCAGTTGTTCGCGGCCAACACCGACGATGTCGGCAACATCCAGCCGAACCTGTCCCGGGTGCTGGGCCCGGGCTCGGTGTTCGCGCTGGACCGTGCCGAGCACCGCCGCCGGCGCAAGCTGCTCACCCCGCCCTTCCACGGCAAGAGCATCAAGAACTACGAGCGCATCTTCGAAGAGGAGACGCTGCGCGAGGCGGCGAATTGGCCTGTCGGTCAAGAATTTCCGACGCTGGAACCGATGATGCGGATCACCTTGAACGCAATCCTGCGCGCGGTGTTCGGCGCCGACGGCGCGCACCTGGACGACTTGCGCCGTATCATCCCGCCCTGGGTGACGCTGGGCTCTCGGGTGGCCACCCTGCCCGCCCCGAAACGGAACTACGGGCGCTGGAGCCCGTGGGGGCGGTTGGCCGAATACCGGCGCCAGTACGACGCGGTGGTCGGCCGGCTGATCGACGACGTGCGGGCCGACCCCGGGCTGGCCGAGCGCGACGACGTGCTGGCGCTGTTGTTGCGCACCACCTATGAGGACGGCACGGCCATGTCGCGCCAGGACATCGCGGACGAACTGCTCACCCTGCTGGCGGCCGGGCACGAGACGACGGCGTCGACGCTGGCCTGGGTGTTCGAGCGGGCGAGCCGGCATCCGCAGGTGCTGGCCCGGCTGGTGCAGGAGGCCGACGCGGGTGACGGGAACGAGTACCGGCAGGCCGTCATCCTGGAAACCCAGCGGGCCCGCACCGTCATCGATTTCGCCGGCAGGCACGTCTACGCGCCGACCTTCCAGCTGGGTGAATGGGTTGTCCCGCAAGGGCATTCGATCATGGTGAGCCTGTCCCAGCTGCACAGGCGGGAATTCGCCGACCCGGACCGGTTCGACCCGCAGCGGTTCGTCGGCACCCGGCCCCCGCTGGCCTGGGTGCCCTACGGCGGCGGCACACGGCGCTGCGTCGGGGCGGTGTTCGCCAACGTCGAGATGGACGTGGTGCTGCGAACCGTCTTGCGGCACTTCACCATTGCCACCGCCACCGCGCCCGGTGAGGCGGTGCACTCCAGGGGAGTGGCCTACACACCGAAGCGCGGTGGCCGGGTGACGCTGACTAGGCGCTAGCGTCGGCGCGCTTCGGCAGCTTCCAGCCGGGCCGCGGGAAGTGGCAGGTGTAGCCCGACGGGTACCGCACCAGGTAATCCTGATGCTCGGGCTCGGCCTCCCAGAAGTCGGCCTCGGGCACCACCTCGGTCACCACCTTGCCCGGCCACAGACCGGACGCGTCCACGTCGGCGATGGTGTCCAGCGCGATGCGCCTCTGTTCGTCGTCGACGTAGAAGATCGCCGAACGGTAGCTGCTGCCCACGTCATTGCCCTGCCGGTCCTTGGTGGACGGATCGTGGATCTGGAAGAAGAACTCCAGCAGCGCACGGTAGTCGGTCTGCGCCGGGTCGTAGATGATCTCCACCGCCTCGGCGTGGCCGGGATGGTTGCGGTAGGTCGCGTGATCGTTGCGCCCGCCGGTGTAGCCGACCCGGGTGGACACGACACCGGGCTGCTTGCGGATCAGGTCCTGCATGCCCCAGAAGCACCCGCCGGCCAGAATCGCCTTCTGGTAATTGCTCACTTGTCCTCCTTGGTCGTGAAAAGGGTCCGGTACTCGCCGTAGCCCTGCTCCTCGAGATCGTCGAGGTGGATGAACCTCAGCGAAGCCGAGTTGATGCAGTAGCGCAAGCCACCGCGGTCGCGCGGTCCGTCGGTGAACAGATGGCCGAGGTGGCTGTCGGCGCCGGCCGAGCGCACTTCGGTTCTGATCATCAGGTGCGAAAAGTCGCGCTTCTCCACCACGTTGGTTTTCTCGATCGGTTTGGTGAAGCTGGGCCACCCGCTGCCGCTGTCGAACTTGTCGACCGAGGCGAACAGCGGCTCGCCCGACACCACGTCGACGTAGATACCCGGTTCGTGGTTGTCCCAATACTCACCGGTGAATGGCCGCTCGGTGCCGTCGCGCTGGGTCACCCGGTATTGCTCGGGGGTCAGGGCCTGCACCGCCGCCGGGTTCTTGTTGTACGTCATGTCTAGATAACCGCGCCGACGTTCGGTTGGTTCCCGCTCGCGGACGGCTCAGCTGGACGGCCGCGGCGCCAAGAGCTCCACCTGCCGGTCGGTGAGCAGCGGGCGCACCCGCCCGACCACCAGCTCCTGGTAGTGCGGTGACGCCAGGTGCTCGTCGAGGGCGGCCGTGTCGCGGTAGCGCTCGACGAGGACGAGGTGGGTCGGGTCGAGGACGCTTTGGAAGGCCTGGTAGTCGAGGCAGCCGGGCTCGGCCAGCGACCGTGGGCGCAACGCGGCGATCTGCGCCAGCACCGTGTCGAGTGCGCCGTCGGTGGTGTGCCAGTGCGCCACCACCACTATCGGGTCGGTTGCGCCCATCACACCCGCTTCAAGGCGTCGACCAGGGCCTCGCCGACCAAGGAACCCGATTGCGGGTTCTGGCCGGTGATCAGGCGGCCGTCCACGACCAGCTGGGGATGCCAGGGTTCCGTCGCCGTGTAGAGCGCACCCTCGGCGCGCAGCGCGGCTTCCAGGTCGAACGGGACGTCCTTGTCGGCGTAGCCGTCCTCTTCGGCGGTCGAGAAGGACGTCAACTTGCGGCCGCGCACGAACGGGGAGCCGTCGGCGAGGGTGACGCCGAGGAACGCCGACGGTCCGTGACACACCGCCGAGACGATCAAGCCCGCGTCCCACGCGCGCCGCACGGTGTCCTGCACCTCGGGGTTGCCGGTGATGTCCACCATGGGTCCGAGTCCGCCGGGGACGAACACCGCGTCATAGTCCACGACGTCCACCTCGGCCAGCCGGCGGCTGCGACCCAGCCGTCGGTACGCCTTGGTGTCCAGGAATGCGGTCTGCTCGGCATCGTCGGCATCGAATCCGTCCTCCGGGGGCCGGCCGCCCAGCGGGGAGCAGAATTCGACGGCGACGCCGGCCCGGTCGAGCACCGCGAACGGATGCGCGATCTCCGGGAAGAAGAATCCGGTCGGCCGGTTGTTGGGACCGATCACCGCCGCGTTGGTCACGACGAACAGGACATAGGGCACGCTCACCGTTCGAGGATGCAGCACTTTGCGGCCGCCGCGTAGCGTGTTCCGGTCCGGCCGTTGCCCATTCGGGGACGATGACGGTGGACTGCCTGGTGCGCGGCTAACGTCGGCCGCGATGTCTGAGCAATGCCGGGCCGACGAATTACGCACGCTGTTCCTGTTTGAGCACCTGTCGGACAGCCAGCTCGAAATATTGTGTGCCGAAGGACGGATCGAGACTTTTCCGGCCGGCGTCTTGGTCCGCGAAGGTGATCCCGCGCGGTGCTTCTACGTCATGATCGATGGTGAGCTGGTGATGTCTGGACGGATGGGCGGTATAGACGTCCAGACTCGCCGGACCTCGCAGCGCGGCGCGTACTGCGGGGCATGGGTGGCGTATATCCCCGATGCCGCACAGGTTTACGACGTGTCGATTCAGCTCACCCGCAGTTCGCGCTTCTTCGTCCTGGATGCCGAGCGGTTCGCCGGCTTCATGCAGTCGCAGTTCCCGATGGCCGTTCACCTACTGGCGGGTCACACCTTGGGCGCCATCCGGCAGCAGCAGCTGCTCGGTCAGCGGGCCCGGCTGACGGCGCTGGGCACCATCACGGCGGGACTGACCCACCATCTGAACAATCCGGCCGCTGCTGTGGCGCGCGCCGCCACCGACCTGGCCGGTGTGCTGCGGCGGCTGCAACGACGGGCGACGCCGCCGGACTGGGCCGACCTGCACGCCGACGCCGTCGAGCACGCCGGCAGCGGACCGCGTATCGGCCCACTGGAACTCTCCGATCGTGAGGAGCAGATCGGGGACTGGCTACAGCAGCGCGGCGTCGCCGCAGGCTGGGACCACGCCCCGACTTTCGCCGAAGCCGGACTGGACGTCGGCTGGTTACAACGGATGGCCACCGCGATCGGTGAACCCGTGCCCGCCGGTGAGCTGCGGCGCGCCGTCGAACTGCTCACCGATTGCCTGGACGGCGAGCTGCGGCTGCGGGACATCACCGAGGCGAGCAAGCGGATCTCAGCTCTGCTGGAGGGGGCAAAGCACTATTCGCAGATGGACCGCGGGGATATCCGCCAGGCCGATCTCCATGAGCTGCTGAACAGCACACTGCTGATGTTCCAGGGGCGCATCGGGCCGGGCAGCGGCATCGCGCTGATCACCCAGTGGGACCCGTCCATACCGGAGATAGGCTGTCACGCAGGCGATCTGAATCAAGTTTGGACGAACCTGATCGAGAATGCGCTGGAGGCCATGCGTGGTCGCGGCACGCTGACCGTGCGGACCGCCCGGGAGGGCGACGACATGGTGTGCGTGCAGATCTGCGACGACGGCCCCGGTATCGCGCCCGACATCATCGACCACGTGTTCACGGCCTTCTTCACCACCAAGCCGGCCGGCGAAGGCAACGGGCTCGGGTTGGATCTGGCCTGGCGCATCACCGAACGTCACGGCGGCAACCTGTCGGTGTCATCGGTTCCCGGTGACACCCGATTCAGCGTGCGCCTGCCGGTCTACCTCAGTCCATCGCAATGAGTTCGAGCTGAATGTTGTCCGGATCGCGGAACACCACGGTCGAGTACGTGAGCGGATCCGTCTCGTCCACGATTCCGGTGTGCTCGACCCCGAGCTCGTCGAGCCAAGCGGTCCACACCTGTAGCGCCGCCCGCCCGGACACCCCGAACGACACGTGATCCAACCCGGTGTGGGCCTCGTCGAAGCGTTCCCCGTGATTGCCGGTGTTGGTGTGCAGCCCGAAGATCAGACCCGATCGGGGCTCGGGCAACAGCACGCTGTAACCGGTCTCCTCCCGGCCGTAATGCGGGATGGTGATGTCCAACCGCTCGGTCCGGAATACCCGCTGGTACCACGCGACGCTCGCCGCGAGATCGGTGACGGTCAACGACACGTGGTGCACGCCGCGGAAGCGGGCGTCGACGGGCGCAGTCATGGTGCGATCCTGTCGCCGCGCCCGGCGGGCCCGCGGCGCTTTCGGGGACGACGAGTCGATATCCGCCAGAGCCGGGCGGGAACACGTCATGCCACCCGCGCAGGCCCCCGTCATCAGCACATTCCCAGTAAGCTGACCTGGCAACTGAGCCGCCGGCTCGGCCGGTCGATGATCCGCCTCGCCGACAAGTGTTTCGGGGGATGGCGACGATGATCGAGGTGACGCGGTTGGTGGCCGAACTCGGCCGGTCGACGGGGCGCCCGGGTGCCGAGGTGAGTGCCTGGCCCGGGTTGACGATCCACCGGTTCACGCGCCCCGCGCCGCCACGCTGGAACGAGGTCGAGCCGCTGTCCTTCGGGCTGATCGCCGGTGAGATCTCGGGTTACGACGCGGTGAGCTATGCGGTGCTCGGCGGCCGGCGAGAGGTCTTGTCCGGCGTGCTGGATGCCGCTCCGTCCCGCCCGGTCTTCTGCCTGCTGCTGCCGATCGACCCGTACCTGGTCCGGTCCACCCTGTCCAACATGCGCCGCCCGGCGCCGCTGCCCGGACCGGCCAGCGCTGTGTGCGCACCCGATCCGGAGGTGGTGAACAGCGTGGTGCGATTTCTGCGGGCGCTGGCGTCCGTCGACGACCGTCGCGTCCTGGCGCCGCTGCACCTGCAGGAGTTGGTGTACCGGCTGCTGCAGGGCCAGCAGCGGGCCAGGATGGTGAATCTCGCTGTCGCGCAGGCTGTTACGAATCCCATGGGGGCCGTGCTGGACTACATCGCCGACCACCTGACCGAACCGCTGACCGTCGACACGCTGGCCGCGCAGGTGTGCCTGAGTCCGTCGGCCTTTTCCAGGGGGTTCCGGGAATTGACCGGCCGATCGCCGTACCGCTACGTGAAGGAGAAACGGCTGGACCGGGCCAGGCAGTTGCTGGAGGAGGGCCGGTCCGGGGTGGCGGTGGTGTCGCGTGAGGTCGGGTACAGCAGCGTGTCGCATTTCATCAAGGAGTTCCAGGCGCGCTTCGGCGACACCCCCGGTCGTTTCTCCAGCTCTTCCGGCTGGATCAACGCTGCCAGTTGACTCACAGGTAGTCGGTACATTCGGAGCATGGCAAAGGCCCTGGCCCTGGTTCTGCTCCTGGCGGCGCTCACCGGCTGTGCCGGCGGTCCGCCGGCCCTGGACCGGGCGGCGCCGGTGGCACCGGAGGCTCCGGTGGCATCGGCTCCCGAATCGAAGCTCACCGACGCCGGCGGCGGCCCGCCGCTGGCGCCCCCGGACGTGCCGGACACCAAGCGCGACATCGTCAAGACCGCGACCGTGACCATCACCGCCGCCGATCCGCCCGTCACCGCCGACCGGGCCGCCGAGATCGCGACGACGGCGGGCGGCCGGGTGGACAACCGGTCCGAGGACGCGGGTTCGGGTACCGGGCGGGCGCACGTCTCGCTGACCCTGCGGGTGCCCGCCGCGAAACTCGACGCCGCGCTGGCCGACCTCAAGAAGCTGGGCACCGTGGAGAGCGTGCAGATCACCTCCGACGACGTGACCGCGCAGCGGGTGGACCTCGACGCGCGCATCACCGCGTTGCAGACATCGGTGGACCGGCTGCTGGGCATCATGCGCGATGCCAAGGACCCCGAGGCGCTGATCAAGGCCGAGGAAGCGTTGTCGCAGCGGCAGGCCGACCTGGACAGCCTGCGGGCACAGCGGGCGGCGCTGGGCGCCCAGATCGACTACAGCACCGTGAACGTGGAGATCCGCGCCGAGCGGGTCGGCGGTCCCGCTCCCGAGCAGTACCACGGGTTCTTCGGACAGGTTGAGCGTGGCTGGGACCTGCTGATGAGCGCGCTGTGGCAGACGCTGCTGGCGGTCGGGCTGCTGCTGCCGTGGCTGGCGGCGGTGGCCGTGGCCGGCGGCATCGGGTACGCGATCGTGCGGCTGGTCCGCTCCCGGCGTTCCTGAAAATCTCGACAAGAGCCGCTAGAACGTGTTCTATTTTGAGACGTGACGAGCAGGTTGTTCACCCGCGATGAGCTGACAGAGGCATTCGCACGGTTCGAGCGGACGGTCGCCAGGGCCGCCGAGACCCGGGACTGGGACCCATGGGTCGACCAGTACACCCCCGATGTCGAGTACATCGAGCACGCCGCGGGCACCATGCGCGGCCGCGAAGAGGTGCGCCCATGGATCTGGAACACCATGGAGTCCTTTCCCGGCAACCACATGACCGCCTTCCCGGCGCTGTGGACGGTGATCGACGAGGCCACCGGCCGGGTGATCTGCGAACTGGACAACCCGATGCGCGATCCCGGCGACGGCACGATCATCAGCGCCACCAACATCTCCATCGTCACCTACGCCGGTGACGGCCTGTGGCGGCGCCAGGAGGACATCTACAACCCGCTGCGGTTCGTGTCGGCCGCGATGAAGTGGTGCAAGAAGGCCGCGGAGTTGGGCACTCTGCCCGACGAGGCGGCGGCCTGGATGCAGGGGATGGGGCGGACGAAGTGACGACTTCCTTGGTGATCGGCGGGAACGGCTACCTGGGTTCCCATGTGGTGCGCTGCCTGGTCGAGGACGGTGAAGACGTCCGGGTGATGGTGCGCCAGGGCGCCAACACCGTCGGCATCGACGACCTGGAGGTGCAGCGCTTCGTCGGCGACATCTGGGACAACGAGGTGTTGCGCGCGGCCATGACCGGAGTCGACGTCGTCTACTACTGCGTCGTCGACACCCGCGGCTGGTTGCGTGATCCCGCGCCGCTGTTCCGTACCAACGTGGAGGGCACCCGCAATGTCCTGGACATCGCCACCGAACCCGAAATCGCTTCGTGCTTGCAGAAATTCGTGTTCACCAGTAGCTACGCCACGGTGGGCCGGCGTCGTGGCCGGGTCGCCACCGAGGACGACGTGATCTCGGAACGGGGATTGACGCCGTACGTGCGGTCGCGGGTGCAGGCCGAGAAATTGGTGTTGCAATACGCCCGTGAGCGCGGGCTGCCCGCGGTGGCCATGTGCGTGTCCACCACCTACGGCGGAAAGGATTGGGGGCGCACGCCGCACGGTGAGATCATCGCCGGCGCGGCCTTCGGCAAGTTGCCCTTCGTGATGAGCGGAATCGAGTTGGAGGCGGTCGGCGTCAACGATGCCGCCCGCGCCCTGATCAAGGCCGCCGCATTGGGCCGGGTCGGGGAGCGTTACCTGATCTCGGACAAGATGATCAGCAACGCCGAGGTGGCGCGGATCGCCGCGGAGGCGGCCGGTGTGCCCGCACCGGCGAGATCGATTCCGCTGCCGCTGACCTATCTGCTGGCCACCATGGGCACCATCAAGGGCAAGATGAAGGGCACCGACGAGAAGCTGTCGCTGGCCTCGTTGCGCCTCATGCGTGCCGAGGCGCCGGTGGATTGCGCCAAGGCCAGGCGCGAACTCGGTTGGGAGCCATCGCCGGTGGAGAACTCCATCCGTGAGGCGGCCCGGTTCTGGGTGGGCCTGCGGCAAGCGCGACGCAAGACCAAGGCCGGCTGAACACCACGCCGGTGGTGTTCAGCGCGCCCGGCGTGGGGTCCCGGCGGCGTTAGCCTCGGGTGGTGACCGACAACGTGAAGGTTGACCTGAGCGGTGCGCCCCAGACCATGCTCGCCACGTTCTACGCCAAGGCCCTCGACGCGGACCTACCGAATTCGATCCTGCACGATCGGTGGGCCAAGCAGATCGTCGGCCGTATCGACTACGACTGGACCCGCACGACGATGACGGCCGGCCGGTCACCGGCCGTCACCACCCGGTCGGCGCACTTCGACGACTGGACCCGGCAGTTCCTCGCGGTCCACCCCGAGGCAGTCGTGCTGCACCTGGGGTGCGGGCTGGACAGCCGGTTCTTCCGGGTGAACCCGGGGCCGGGCGTGCAGTGGTACGACATCGACTATCCCGAGGTAGCCGGGCTGCGTGAGCGCCTCTACTCAGGTGAAGGGGCGAGCGCAGCGACGGGGGATGGACCAGGTGAGGCGAGCGCAGCGCGGTATCGGGTGATCGCGGCCTCGGTCACCGATCCGGCCTGGCTGGCCGACATTCCCGCCGACCGCCCGGTCCTGATGCTCGGCGAGGGACTGACCATGTACCTCACCGAGGCCGACGGCACGGCGCTGCTCCGACGCATCGTGGCCCGATTCCCTTCCGGGGAACTGCAATTCGACGCCTTCAGCCGATTCGGCATCAAGGCGCAGTGGACCAACTCGGTGGTGCGCAAGTCCGGGGCGACCCTGTACTGGGGCATCAACCGGCCCGACGAGATCGTCGCGGCGGTGCCCGGCGTGCGACTGCTGGCCTGGCAGTCACCGTTCGAGACGGCCAGTTTCCGGCAGGTGTCCCTGCCGTTCCGACTGATGGCCCGGGCGATGTCGGCGGTGCCGGCCGCCAAGTACATGGCGCAGTACCACCGCTACGCGTTCTGAGCCTCCGTTCTTTGCCGCATCTCCGCGCCTTCGGCCTGGCGGCTGCTGATGGTCGGCGAAAGATCCTGCGATAGACGATGATCTGCGTCACACGCGTGCGATGTGCGTGACTCACAGTGTGGTGCCCGCTTTGCCACAGCCAGACGGCAGCAACGCCCTGTTTGATCGGTGCCGACAGGGAGGAGGGCGCGGTGATCTCGTTCGTCATACCGACGCTGAACGAAGAGAAGACGCTGGAGCGCACGCTGCGCAACGTCACGTCGTTCTCGGGCGAGCACGAGGTCATCGTGTCCGACGGCAACAGTGCCGATGCCACCATCGCGATCGGTCATCGGTACGCCGACCGGGTCGTGGTGCACGACTCGCCGGCCCGCCAGACCATCGGGCAGGCCAGAAACATGGGTGCCGCGCTGGCCCGTGGTGATTTCTACGTCTTCCTCGACGCCGACGTGGTGATCCCCGATATCGACGAATTCTTCGGCGCGGCACTGGAGCAGTTCGGCAGGCACCCGGAGCTGGTGGCCATGACCGTCAAATACCGGGTGCTGCCCGAGGCGAGTACCTGGTTCGACACGTGGGTGTTCACGATGCTCGGGCTGCAATTCCGGTTCCAGAACAACATCCTGGGCATCGGCGGGTCCGGCGGGGAGTTCCAGATGATCACCGCGCAGGCCTTCCATGCCGTCGACGGCTTCGACGAATCGTTGGTCGCCGCCGAGGATATGGACCTGTTCCGCCGGCTGTCCCGGATCGGGCGGACCCGCTTCGACGGTCGGTTGGCCGTCTTCCACACCGGCCGGCGGGCGCACGAAGTCGGCTGGCCCAGCCTGCTGTGGCAATGGTTCACCAACTCGTTCACGGTCTTCGTCTTCCGGCGGTCGGCCAGCCGGGAGTGGGAAGTGGTCCGCTGAGTCGGTGCTAGCCGGTGATCCCGGACTCGGCCCTGCTCTTCAGCCGCGCCAGGGTGGCCTTGATGTGCTCGGCGTTGGCCGCATCCCGATCCGAGACCCCGGTGGCCAGCTTGGCCAGCGGCTTGAACCAGCCCGGCCGGCGGTCCCAGGTCCGCTCGGTGACGGTGCAGCCACCGTCGGCGGTGGTCGTGATGTCGTAACGCCAGTGCGCGATCGGCAGACCGGTGGACTTGACGTCGAACGCGAAGGTGCGGCCCGGCTCGGCCGTGGTGACCGTGCACGTGGTGGTCCACTTCTTGGCGCCGTTGCGGTTGTGCCCCTTGAACACCGCCCCCGCGATCGGCGCGTCGCCACTGACCCACTCCATCGTGTGGGTTTCCTCGGCCAGGGTGGCCAGCGTGGGCAGATCGGTGATCAGCGCGTAGACCGCCTCGGGCGAGGCGGCGATGCCGACCTCGGCGCCCGCGGTGGCCGGTCCGGTGGTAACCATGGCGATGATGCTAAACCGGCGGGTGGCGGGAATCACACGCCCGGCGCGCCGCGTTGTTGACCGTATGAGTGAACGTCCCGTGCTCCAGCCCGGTCCGCAGCACCCCATCACCATCACGCCGACCGGGCTGCGCGTCACGGTCCGGGTGAACGGCGCCGTCGTCGCCGATACCGAGAATGCGCTGACCTTGCAGGAGGCGAGCTATCCGGCCGTGCAGTACCTGCCGCTGGCCGATGTCGACGCCGCGGTGCTGACCCGCAGTGACACCGCGACCTACTGCCCCTACAAGGGTGAGGCCAGCTATTACGACGTGGCCGGGGTGCCGGACGCGATCTGGACCTACGAGGACCCGTACCCGGCGGTGGCCGCGATCGCCGGGCGGGTCGCCTTCTACCCGGACAAGGCCGACATCGTCGTGGGCTGACCGGCCGGACCCGTAATCTGGTGCGGTGCCCACCGGCAGTGTGGCCTTCCCCGGACCTGTCAGCCCCTTGCTGACGTTGTCGCCGCTGCGCCGTGGCTACGGGGACCCGTGCTTCCGCGTCGTGGACGGCGTCATCTGGCGTACCAGCCTGATGCGCACCGGTCCGGTGACGGCCCGGATCAGCAGCACCCGCACCGTCGCCGAATGCGAGGCGTGGGGTGCCGGCTCCGACGAGTTCCTGGACGGGTTACCCGCGCTGCTCGGCGCCGACGACGACGCCTCGGGTTTCCACCCCGTCGAGCCGACGATCGCCAAAGCCCATGAGCGTGTGCCGCATCTGCGGCTGGGCCGGACCGGCCGGGTCCTGGAGGCACTGATCCCGGCGGTCATCGAGCAGCGGGTGGCCGGCAAGGATGCGTTCCGCGGCTGGCGCCTGCTGGTGACGAAGTACGGTGCGCCTGCGCCGGGGCCGGCCCCGGCGGGGATGCGGGTGCCGCCCGCGGCCGAGGTGTGGCGGCGCATCCCGTCCTGGGAGTTCCACCGCGCCAACATCGATCCGGGCCGGGCGCGCACCATCGTCGGGTGCGCGCAGCGGGCCGACGCCCTGGAAAGGTGCCGCACCGCGGCGGGCTTGCGGTCGATGCCCGGGGTGGGCGAGTGGACCGCGGCCGAGACGATGCAGCGGGCGTTCGGCGACGCCGACGCCATCTCGGTGGGGGACTACCACCTGTCCAACATGGTGGGGATGACGTTGTTGGGGTACCGCATCGACGACGCCGCCATGGTCGAACTGCTGGAACCGCTGCGCCCGCACCGTCAACGCGCGGTGCGGTTGCTCGAGGTCAGTGGCCTGGCGCGCAACCCGAGATTCGGTGCGCGCCAGGCCATTCCGGACCTGAAAGCCCTGTAGTCAGCGGGCCTGCTCCAGGGCGTCGTCGCGGTCCGGCCGGTCGGCGAGCTGTTCGGCGACACCGAACAGGAACGGATAGGCCACGCCGGCGATCGCGGCCCCGACCAGTGGCGCCACCCAGAACGCCCACAACTGGGCCGGTGCGCCGTCGCCGTTGAAGAACGCCACCGCGGTGGATCGTGCCGGGTTCACCGAGGTGTTCGAGATGGGGATGGAGATCAGGTGGATCAGGGTCAGTGTGAGGCCGATGGAAAGGCCGGCAAAGCCTTTCGGCGCCCGGTCGTCGGTGGACCCGAGAATCACCAGCAGGAACACCGCCGTCAACACGATCTCGGTGACCAACACGGCCACCAGGGAGAACCCGCCGGGCGAGTGTGCGCCGTAGCCGTTGGCCGCCATGTTGCCCGTCGCGCTCCAGCCGTCCTGGCCGCTGGCCACGAAGTAGATGACACCGCCGGCCACCAGGCCGCCGAGCACCTGCGCGATCCAATACAGCGGCAGCGCCGCCCATTCCACCCGGCGGGCCAGGGCCGCACCGAGCGTCACCGCCGGGTTGAAGTGCCCACCTGAGATGGTGCCGAAGGCGTACACGCCGGTGAGCACGGTGAGGCCGAATGCCAGTGCGACGCCGAGGAATCCGATACCCAACGAGGTGCCATCGCCGGCGATGAACTTGGCGGCGAACACCGCACTTCCGCAACCGCCGAGGACCAGCCAGAACGTTCCGATGAATTCTGCGGCCAGCCTGTGTTGCATGGTCGGTCTTGACATGACGAGCTCCTTTGCTGGATATGCCGTACCGCGAGAGTCGCACAGCAGATGGCCGGCGCAGGACCCAGCAAAGGACATTGTGTCCGAATATTGGCTGATTGGAGATGGTTTCTAGACTCGGGTGTTGCTCTCGCGATCGAAGCGCTGCGCCTTGTAGATCGACACGCGGGCCTGGCTCATCAGAAGATACGCGACGCCGACCGAGTCGGTCATCTCGGCGACCATGATCGCGGATGCCAGCCCGGATCCGGCGGCGGCGTCAGAGATACGCGGTGAGCCTGCCCACCAGCGCCGGCCGGCCGTCGGCGTCGAACGCTTGGGCATTGGCGACGCCGCTGCTGCGTCCGCTGTGCAGCGCCGTTGCGGTGTAGTGCGCGCGGCCACCGGACATGAGCCGGCGCAGATAGTTCACCCGCAGCGACGCGGTGTGCAACGGCTGGTCGGCCCGGTCGGTGTTGAGCGCGGCGGCGGCCACCAGTTCCAGCCCGGCCGCGGCCACGCCGCCGTGCACCGCGCCCATGCTGTTGTTCACCGCCGGATCGGCGTGCTGGACCAGCAGCGGGCCCGGGCCACCGGCCTCGGCCACCTCCACGGCCATCAATTCGTCCAGGGCGGTGGGGACCGGTACCGGTGAAGCGGGGCCGGGTGAGTCGGAGCCGGGTGAGTCGGGGCCGGGGCCGTCCGGCAGTGCCGGTGCGGCCACGGCGATGTAGAACGTCCGGACGGTCCCCACCCCGATGCCGATGCCGCGGTGGCTGAGGTCGCAGGCCGACAGCGAGGTGGCGGCCGCGGCGCCCACGGCCCGGCTCTCGGCCAGCACCGGAGTGGTCGGATCGGCGGCCAGGACGGCGTGCGCGTCCGGGGTGAACTCCATGGTCAGCTCGCTGGACACCGTCCAGTGCCCGTCCGGGCGGCGCAGGTGATTGGCGAAGCCGGCGATGTGGTCGACCAGCACGGCCAGGGGTGCCAGGGTCGGGGTGCCGGTGAACGGGTTGCACAATCCGGCCACCGGCATGGTGGCGGCGCAGTGCTGTGGGGTGGCCGCGAGGTTGACGATGCCGAACCGGCCCGGGGCGGTGTGCGGCGGGAAGGGGCCCGTGAGCGGGTGGGCCGCTGAAGTACCAGACATTGCCGTCAGCTTGGCACGGCGGGCGGGCCGGCGCGCGCGGCGGGCAGTGGTGCTGCGGCCGATGTGCCTGGTGTGGCAGATGGGGTCGGTGATCGGCACGGGTGTGCCGGTGCCTAAGAATCTGAACAGGCTTTGAGCAAATCTCATCGTCGATATCGTTCCAGCTCACGGCGCAAAGTGACTTTTGTCAGCAAAGCGCAGTGCGGTGGGATGGCCAAGGGGTCCACCGCTGCCACCATCCCCGCGCGGGGTGAAAGCGCAAGGGCCACAAGGGCTTACGAGCCGGCACCGGCGGCGGCGCATTCCCGGGCAAGAGGCCGCCCACCAGCTTAGTTAGGTGTGACTAAGTTGGCATGTCAGGCGGTGCTTGTCATATCGTTTTTCCCAACTCAAGGCGAGCGGGACTGGCCGTCGTTCAATGCTGCACGAAAGGCACCGCGATCGCCTGGCCGGAACGCCGGCGGATGCCGCTGGTCACAGCAGGCAGCAACACACCCGGCTGCACGCAAGCTGGGTAAGAGAGTAAAGGGTCAGGTGGTATCCGGATGGGACCAGTGCCCGGGAGTTTTCAGGGCTCCTCACGTCCGCGGGGTATGTACAACCCCGCCTACGAGCACGATTCATGCGGTGTGGCCATGGTCGCCGACATGCATGGCAGGCGTAGCCGCGACATCGTCGACAAGGCCATCACGGCCCTGCTGAACCTGGAACACCGTGGTGCCGCCGGAGCGGAGCCCAACACCGGCGACGGCGCGGGCATCCTGCTGCAGGTGCCCGACGCGTTCTTGCGCGCCGTGGTGGACTTCGAGCTGCCCGAGGAAGGCAGCTACGTCACCGGCATCGCGTTCCTGCCCCAGTCCGCCCGGGACGCCAAGCTGGCCTGCGAGGCCGTCGAGAAGATCGTGGAGGCCGAGGGCCTGACGACGCTCGGCTGGCGCGACGTCCCCACCGACGATTCCTCGCTGGGTGCGCTGGCCCGCGACGCCATGCCCACGCTGCGTCAGGTGTTCATCGGCGGGGCCTCGGGGATGGACCTGGAGCGCCGCGCCTACGTGATCCGCAAGCGCTCCGAGCACGAGCTGGGCACCAAGGGTCCGGGGCAGGACGGCCCGGGCCGTGAAACCGTCTACTTCCCAAGCCTTTCCGGGCAGACCCTGGTGTACAAGGGCATGCTCACGACTCCGCAGCTGCGGGCGTTCTACCTGGATCTGCAGGACGACCGGCTGACCAGCGCGCTGGGCATCGTGCACTCGCGGTTCTCCACGAACACGTTCCCGTCCTGGCCGCTGGCCCACCCGTTCCGCCGGGTGGCGCACAACGGTGAGATCAACACCGTCACCGGCAACGAGAACTGGATGCGGGCACGCGAAGCCCTGATCCACACCGACGTGTTCGGGTACCACAACGACCTGAACAAGATCTTCCCGGTCTGTACCCCCGGGGCCTCGGACACCGCGCGGTTCGACGAGGTCCTGGAGCTGCTGCACCTGGGCGGGCGCAGCATCGCGCACGCGGTGCTGATGATGATCCCCGAGGCGTGGGAGCGCAACGAGGACATGGACCCGGCCCGCCGGGCGTTCTACCGCTACCACGGTTCGCTGATGGAGCCCTGGGACGGCCCGGCCTCGGTGTGCTTCACCGACGGCACCGTCGTCGGCGCGGTGCTGGACCGCAACGGTCTGCGGCCGTCGCGGATCTGGGTCACCAAGGACGGCTTGGTCGTGATGGCGTCGGAGGCCGGCGTGCTCGACCTCGACCCGTCGACGGTGGTGCAGCGGCTGCGCCTGCAGCCCGGCCGGATGTTCCTGGTGGACACCGCGCAGGGCCGCATCGTCTCCGACGAGGAGATCAAGGCCGAGCTGGCCGCCGAGCATCCGTACCAGGAGTGGCTGGACGCCGGACAGTTCCACCTCGACGACCTGCCGCCCGGTGACTACGTCAAGATGCCGCACCACCGGGTGGTGCTGCGCCAGCAGGCCTTCGGCTACACCTACGAGGAACTCAACCTGCTGGTGGCGCCGATGGCGCGGACCGGCGCCGAGGCGCTGGGTTCGATGGGCACCGACACGCCCATCGCCGTGCTCTCGCAGCGTCCCCGCATGCTCTACGACTACTTCCAGCAGCTGTTCGCGCAGGTCACCAACCCGCCGCTGGACGCCATCCGCGAAGAGGTGGTCACCAGCCTGCAGGGCGTCATCGGCCCTGAGGGCGACCTGCTGAACCCGGACGAGAACTCGTGCCGCCAGATCGTGCTGCCGCAGCCGATCCTGCGCAACGCCGAACTGTCCAAGCTGATCCACGTCGACCCCGACCATGAGATCCGCGGCCGCAAGCACGGCATGCGGGCCGCGGTGGTGAGTTGCCTGTACCCGGTCGCCGACGGCGGTCCCGGCCTGCGCCGCGCCCTGGAAGAGGTCCGGGCGAAGGTGTCGCAGGCCATCCGCAACGGTGCGCGCATCATCGTGCTCTCCGACCGGGAGTCCAACGAGTGGCTGGCGCCCATCCCGTCGCTGCTGTCGGTGGCCGCGGTGCACCACCATCTGGTCCGGGAACGCACCCGCACCCAGGTGGGTCTGGTGGTCGAGTCCGGTGATGCCCGCGAGGTGCACCACATGGCCATGCTGTGTGGGTTCGGCGCGGCCGCGATCAACCCGTACATGGCTTTCGAGTCGATCGAGGACATGGTCGACCGCGGCATCATCACCGGACTGACCAGTGATCAGGCCAAGGCGAACTACGTCAAGGCGGCCGGCAAGGGCGTGCTCAAGGTGATGTCCAAGATGGGCATCTCCACCCTGGCCTCCTACACCGGCGCCCAGTTGTTCCAGGCGGTCGGCATCAGCCAGCGCGTGCTGGACGAGTACTTCACCGGATTGCATTGCCCCACAGGCGGTATCGATCTGGACGATATCGCCGCCGATGTGGCCACCCGGCACTCGCTGGCCTACCTGGACCGGCCGGACGAGTGGGCGCACCGCGAACTCGAGGTCGGTGGCGAATACCAGTGGCGCCGCGAGGGCGAGTACCACCTGTTCAATCCGGACACGGTGTTCAAGCTCCAGCATTCCACCCGCACCGGGCAGTACTCGGTGTTCAAGGAGTACACCAAGCTGGTCGACGACCAGAGCGAGCGGATGGCTTCGCTGCGCGGCCTGCTGAAGTTCAAAGAGGGTGTCCGCGAACCCGTTCCGCTGGACGAGGTGGAGCCGGCGAGCGAGATCGTCAAACGCTTCTCCACCGGCGCGATGAGCTACGGCTCGATCTCGGCCGAGGCGCACGAGACGCTGGCCATCGCGATGAACCGGCTTGGCGGCCGGTCCAACTCGGGTGAGGGCGGCGAGAGTGTCGACCGTTTCGAGCGGGATGCCAACGGTGACTGGCGCCGCAGTGCCATCAAGCAGGTGGCCTCGGCCCGATTCGGCGTCACCAGCCACTACCTGACCAACTGCACCGACATCCAGATCAAGATGGCCCAGGGCGCCAAACCCGGTGAGGGCGGCCAGCTTCCGGGGCACAAGGTGTATCCGTGGGTGGCCGAGGTGCGGCACTCGACGCCGGGCGTCGGGCTGATCTCGCCGCCGCCGCACCATGACATCTACTCGATCGAGGATCTGGCGCAGCTGATCCACGACCTGAAGAACGCCAACCCGTCCGCGCGGATCCACGTGAAACTGGTGTCCGAGAACGGGGTGGGGACGGTCGCGGCCGGCGTGTCCAAGGCACACGCGGACGTGGTGCTCATCTCGGGTCACGACGGCGGTACGGGTGCGACGCCACTGACCTCGCAGAAGCACGCCGGCGCCCCGTGGGAGCTGGGTCTGGCCGAGACGCAGCAGACGCTGCTGCTCAACGGCCTGCGCGACCGCATCGTGGTGCAGGTGGACGGCCAGCTCAAGACCGGCCGCGACGTGGTGGTCGCCGCGCTGCTGGGCGCCGAGGAGTTCGGTTTCGCCACCGCGCCGCTGGTGGTCTCGGGCTGCATCATGATGCGGGTCTGCCACCTCGACACCTGCCCGGTGGGGGTGGCCACCCAGAACCCGGTGCTGCGGCAGCGGTTCAACGGCAAGCCGGAATTCGTGGAGAACTTCTTCCTGTTCATCGCCGAGGAAGTTCGCGAGCTCATGGCCAAGCTCGGCTTCCGCACCGTCAACGAGATGGTCGGCCAGGTGGGCGCACTGGACACCCGGCGTGCCGCCGAGCACTGGAAGGCGCACAAGCTCGACCTGGCCCCGGTGCTGCACGAGCCCGAGTCGGCGTTCATGAACCAGGACCTGTACTGCACGTCCACCCAGGATCACGCGCTGGACAAGGCACTGGATCAGCAGCTGATCGCCCAGTGCCGGGAGGCCATCGACAACGGCACCGCGGTGAGCTTCACCACCAAGATCGCGAACGTGAACCGGACGGTCGGCACCATGCTCGGCCACGAGGTGACGAAGGTCTATGGCGGCGAAGGCCTCCCGGACGGCACCATCGACATCACGTTCGACGGCTCGGCGGGCAACAGCTTCGGCGCGTTCGTTCCGCGGGGTATCACGCTGCGGGTGCGCGGCGACGCCAACGACTATGTGGGCAAGGGTCTTTCGGGTGGCCGCATCGTGGTGCGCCCGTCGGCCAGCGCCCCGTCGGACTATGTCGCCGAGGACAACATCATCGGCGGCAACGTGATCCTGTTCGGCGCCACCAGCGGTCAGGCCTTCCTGCGCGGGGTGGTGGGCGAGCGGTTCGCCGTCCGCAACTCCGGTGCACACGCCGTCGTCGAGGGCGTCGGTGACCACGGTTGCGAGTACATGACCGGTGGCAAGGTGGTCATCCTGGGCAGCACCGGGCGCAACTTCGCCGCCGGCATGTCCGGTGGCGTGGCGTACGTGTACGACCCGGACAAGGCTTTGCCGGACAACGTGAATCAGGAGATGGTGGATCTTGACGTGCTGGACGACGCCGACCTCGAATGGTTGCACGGCATGATCACCGCGCATGTTGACGCCACCGATTCGGCTGTGGGACACCGGATCCTGGCGGACTGGCCGGCGCATCAGTCGAAGTTCGTGAAGGTGATGCCACGCGATTTCAAGCGCGTGCTGACGGCGATCGCGGAGGCCGAATCGGCCGGCGCCGACGTCGACGAGGCGATCATGGCGGCGGCTCGTGGCTGATCCGAACGGTTTCCTCAAGCACACCCAGCGGGAGACGCCCGCCCGTCGTCCGGTGGACCTGCGCCTGCAGGACTGGAAAGAGGTCTACCAGGACTTCTCCAAGGACACCCTGCAGGTTCAGGCCTCGCGGTGTATGGACTGCGGTATCCCGTTCTGCCACAACGGTTGCCCGCTGGGCAACCTGATCCCCGAGTGGAACGACCTGGTGTTCCGCGGTCGTTGGCGCGACGGTATCGAGCGGCTGCACGCGACCAACAACTTCCCGGAGTTCACCGGTCGGCTGTGCCCCGCCCCGTGCGAGGCATCGTGCGTGCTGGGCATCAACCAGGATCCGGTGACCATCAAGCAGGTCGAGGTCGAGATCATCGACAACGCCTGGGAGCAGGGCTGGGTCAAGCCGCTGCCGCCGGACGTGCTGACCGGCAAGAAGGTTGCCGTGGTCGGCTCCGGGCCTGCCGGCCTGGCCGCCGCCCAGCAGCTGACCCGGGCCGGGCACGAGGTGACGGTGTTCGAGCGCGCCGACCGCATCGGCGGCCTGCTGCGCTACGGCATCCCCGAGTTCAAGATGGAGAAGCGCCACATCGACCGCCGCCTGGAGCAGATGGCGGCCGAGGGCACCCAGTTCCGCACCGGGGTGAACGTCGGTGTCGACCTCACCGTCGAGCAGCTGCAGGAGGATTTCGACGCGGTGGTGCTGGCCGGCGGGGCGACCGCCTGGCGCGACCTGCCGATTCCGGGCCGCGAGCTGGACGGCATCCACCAGGCCATGGAGTACCTGCCGTGGGCCAACCGGCTGCAGCAGGGCGACGACGTGGCGGGGCCCGACGGGCAGCCGCCGATCACCGCCAAGGGCAAGAAGGTCGTCATCATCGGTGGCGGCGACACCGGGGCGGACTGCCTGGGCACCGCACACCGCCAGGGCGCGGCTAGCGTGCACCAGTTCGAGATCATGCCGCGCCCGCCGGAGACCCGGGCCGACTCGACGCCGTGGCCGACCTATCCGCTGATGTTCCGGGTGTCCTCGGCGCACGAAGAGGGCGGCGAGCGGGTGTTCTCGGTGAACACCGAGCAGTTCGTCGGGACCGACGGCAAGGTGTCCTCGCTCAAGGTGCACGAAGTCGAGATGAAGGCCGGCAAGTTCGAGAAGGTGCCCGGCTCCGATTTCGACCTGGACGCCGACATCGTGTTCCTCGCGATGGGCTTCGTGGGTCCCGAGCGCGAGGGCCTGCTGACCGAGCTGGGTGTGGAGTTCACCGAGCGCGGCAACGTGGCGCGTGACGACGACTTCCAGACGACGGTGCCCGGCGTGTTCGTGGCCGGTGACATGGGCCGCGGGCAGTCGCTGATCGTGTGGGCGATCGCCGAAGGCCGGGCCGCGGCGGCCGCGGTGGACCGTTTCCTGATGGGGGAGTCGGCGCTGCCGGCTCCGATCAAGCCCACCGCCGCACCGCAGCGATGAGCGCTCGCGCGAAGAGCATCCAACCCAAGCGGTAATCCAATCGTCGCGAGATTGTTGTTGTTGCGGTCTGCACCCGCAGAACACCGCAGCAACGACAATTTCGCGGCACGGGGCGGTCTCGGAACGATCGCGCGACGCCACTTCAGCAACTCCTGTCACAGGAAAAACATCCGATTTATTGTCGGCGCGCCTCGCTGTGTTTGCTCTGTGAGCGGTATCTAATGAGTGGGCAGGGGTCGTGCGGTAAAGTGACCCCACGGTGCAGCTATACGCCCGACCGCAGGAGTTCCTACCGTGTACATCAACCCGTATTCACGGTCTCGTTTGAGTCGAATCGCCTGGTCATGGCTCCGCCATCCTGTCAAGAGCCGCGAGTTTCCAGCTAAGCACGAGCGCCTGATCACCCAAGCCGAGTTACTGCGCTACGGCGTCTGACCGGCTGGTGAAGCGGCCCGTCACTGACGGGTGCGTTATTTTGCCAGTTGTTATCCAACCGTTATCAGCGTGCCAGGTCGACGTGGCAGGTCGTCGGTCATCGGAAATCGCGATGGCGCCATGGACTTTTCCGATTGGACAACCCCGGCTGGGTTGGGCAGCGTTGAGCGCGTCATCGACGGCGGGTCAGCGCAGACCGGCTCGACGGGTCGTCCAAGGGAGACACTGCGTGCCGCCATCCGAATTCTCGGCCGATAACTTCACGCTCGTCACACCCAGGACGTTCGATCAGCTCGAGATCGGTGAGATCTTTCGCGCACCGAGCAGGACCGTCACCGACGCGCACGCCTCGGCCTTTCAAGCCGTCTCGGCCGACAACCATCCCGTGCACTACGACGTCGAGTGGGCGCGGGCGCACGGTCATGCCGCCCCGGTGGTGCACGGTTTGCAGGTGCTGGCGTGCACCGCGCCCGGCGCCACCCTCTTCCCGCACATCATCGGTGAGGTGTTCGTCAGCTTCGAGAGCGTGTCCTGCCGCTTCCTGGGTGAGGTGCACGCCGGTGACACGCTCTACCCGCAGTTGGAGATCATCGCGTTGTCCGATGCCGGCGAACTGGGCCGTGTGACCACCGCCGCGACCGTGCACAACCAGCGCGCGGAACTGGTGCTCGACGGTCAGCACACCTACCTGCTGCGGCGCTGACCCCCCGCCATTCCCCGACCGAGGAGCGCAACACCCATGTCCCGACCGACCGTCGTCCTTGTCCACGGCGCCTTCGCCGACGCGTCCACCTACGGCCCCGTCACCAAAGCGCTGCTGGACGAGGGCATTGCGGTGTTGGTACCCGCCGTTCCGAATCGCAGCCTGCTGGGCGACGCCCGTGAGATCCGATTCGCCGTGGAGCAGATCGACGGCCCCGTCCTGCTGGTGGGGCATTCCTACGGCGGTGCCGTCATCACGGTGGCCGGTGCCGCCGACAACGTCGTTGGCCTGGTGTACCTGGCCGGCTACGCCCTGGACGAGGGCGAAAGCCTGGGTGAACTGCAGGGCGGCTTCCCGGACTCCGAGTTGCCGGCGGCGCTGGTGCAGACGCAGGTGCCCGCGTCGGTGAGCGGCGAGGCCCGAGTCGACGTCACGGTGGTGCCGGAGCGGTTCGGGCCGGTGATCGGTGCCGATGTCGACGCCGATGTCATTGCGACACTGGCTGTTTCGCAGCGACCGTTGGCCGCCGCCGCATTCGTCGAGGCCGCACCCGTCGCCGCGTGGCGGACCAAGCCCGCATGGGCGGTCGTCGCCGCCGACGACCATGCGATCAATCCCGAGGTGCAGCGCTTCGGCTATCAACGCGCCGGGGCGACCACAACGGAGATCGATTCGTCGCACCTGGTGATGCTGTCGCACCCCAAGGAGATCGCGGCGTTCATCGGTGTGGCGCTCACAGCGGTCACCGCCTGATGGTCTCCGGCGGCACGCATTTCTACCGAACCGTCGACGGGCACGGGCTGGCGCACGATCCGTTCAACGCCATCGTCGGGCCGCGGCCGATCGGCTGGATCTCCAGCCGCAGTGCGGACGGCGTCGCCAACCTGGCCCCCTACAGCTTTTTCAACGCCTTCAGCTACACCCCGCCACTCGTCGGGTTCTCGTCGATCGGGTGGAAAGATACGGTCACCAATATCGCGGCGACGGGTGAGTTCGTCTGGAACCTGGCGACTCGCCCGCTGGCCGAGGCGATGAACCTCACGTCGGCATCGCTACCGGCCGCCGAGGACGAATTTGCTTGCAGCGGTTTGACGCCCGAGCCCAGTCGGCTGATCGGGGCGCCGCGGGTAGGCGAGAGCCCGGTGAACTTCGAATGCAAGCTGACCCAGCTGATCCGCCTCACCGACATAGAAGGGCAGGACTCGGCGAGCTGGCTGGTGGTCGGACAGGTAATCGCGGTCCACATCGAGCGTAGGCTCCTGGTGGACGGGGTCTATGACACCGCTGCCGCCGCACCGATCTTGCGCGCCGGCGGACCGGCCGCCTACGCCGCCGTCACCCCCGAGGTGATGTTCAGCATGACCAGACCTGATGACCGAGCCGACGAGAAAGGGCGCCATGCCGACGATCACCACCGATGACGGTGTCGAGATCTACTACAAGGATTGGGGTTCGGGCCAACCCATCGTCTTCAGCCATGGCTGGCCACTGTCGGCCGACGACTGGGATGCCCAGTTGATGTTCTTCGTCAATCACGGCTACCGGGTGGTGGCCCATGACCGACGCGGGCACGGCCGCTCGGCGCAGGTGGCCGACGGGCACGACATGGATCACTACGCAGACGACCTGGCCGCGGTCGTCGCTCACCTCGATCTCCGCGATGCGGTGCACGTCGGGCACTCCACCGGGGGCGGGGAAGTGGTCCGGTATCTGGCGAGGCACGGCGAAGACCGCGCCGTCAAAGCCGTGCTGATCGCCGCGGTGCCGCCCCTGATGGTGCAGACGGAGGCCAATCCCGGCGGCCTGCCCAAGTCGGTGTTCGACGACTTTCAGGTGCAGGTCGCGACCCGTCGTTCCGAGTTCTACCGCGAGGTCGCGGCGGGCCCCTTCTACGGGTTCAACCGCGAGGGAGCCCAGTTCTCCGAAGCCGTCGTCGCGAACTGGTGGCGCCAGGGCATGACGGGCGGGGCCAAGGCGCATTACGACGGTGTGGTGGCGTTCTCACAAACCGACTTCACCGAAGACCTCAAGCGGATCCAGATCCCGGTGTTGGTGATGCACGGCGACGACGACCAGATCGTGCCCTACGCGGACGCGGGACCGCTGTCGGCGGCGTTGCTGCCCAACGGAACCCTGAAGACGTACCCGGGCTTTCCGCACGGAATGCCGACGACCCACGCCGAGACCATCAACGCCGACCTGTTGGACTTCATCCGGTCCTGAAGGGCGGCTCAGGCCGATTCGCGGGCCGCGGCACTGAATTTCTTCCAGATGGCGAAGAACGCGCGGGTGGCCGCGTTGGGTGCGATGTCGTTGCGCCACACCAGGATTTTGTCGAAGGTGACCGGTGGTGTCAGCGCCCTGATCGTCAGGTCGGGGCAATCTTGGAGGGCAGGATCCGAGTCGGCGCAGATCGCGATGCCGACCGCTTGGCGGGCGAACGCCAGCTGAAGCCGAACGTCGTTGGCGACGTAGTTGACGGTGATGTCGGTTCCGCTCTCGGCGATCACCGCGTCCAGACGTGATCGCAGCGCGCTCGAACTCGGGTACGTGATCACCGGCCGGCCGGCGAGTGCGGTGATCGCGACGGGTTCGTCGAAGGAGAACGCGGACGGATCGAAGACCGCCACCAGCCGGCCCGAGAACATCGGCGCACTTGCGATCGTCGTCGGTAAGGCTGCCTGGGGCCGGGCGATCACGGCGGCGTGCAAGCGCCCTTGCGCGACCATCTCCACCAGGGGTGCGCTCGTCGCCTCCGTCAGGTGCACGTCGATGCCGGGGTGGGTCTTCCGCAGCGCGCCCAACAGCATCGGAATCGAGGTGTTCTCGACGCCGCCGCCGGTGCCGAATCGGAACTCACCGCGGAGCAGTCCTGCGCGGGCCGAGAACTCCGCCTTGGCATTCTCGGCGGCAGCCAAGCACTGGCGGGCATACGGCAACAGAATCTCGCCGCCGTCGGTGAGCGACATGGCCCGCGCGGCACGGTCGAACAGTGGCTCGCCGAGTTCACGTTCCAGCGCGGTGATCTGGCCGCTGATCGTCGGCTGGGTGACGTGGCACCGCTGCGCCGCACGGGTGAACGACCGCTCGTCGGCGACCGCGACGAAGTACTCCAGACTGCGAAGATCCATGGCATAAGGATGGCGCAACCCGGGCTGGGAACCGCGATCGGCTTCCGGTGGCGACGGCGCACCGACCGATATTCGCCACAGTTCGGGCTGTGCGCCGAAATCCGTGACCACCAAACTGGCGTTTCACCGTACGGAATCGCCACCGACTGCACAGGATGTATCCAGAGGGGTCCCGCCCCTCGGCCGACCGGCGGTTCCCGCAGGGTGACCTGCCCCCTGCGGGAACCGCCCCGGGTCAGAGCTTGGCGTCCCGGATCGCCTCGGCCAGCGGTTCGAGCACCGCGGTGTCATAGGGCGGCGGCAGATAGACGATCGCCAGATCCAGGCCCTCCTCGCCGAGCGCGGCGGCCTCGGCGACGACCTTGGCGTAATCGCGATCCTCCCCGAGCCGCACGTGTGCGGACAGGGTGATCTCCTTGGGGTCGCGCCCGATGTCGGCGCAGTGCGCGGCGAGTACGTCACGCTTGCGGGCGAACTCTTCCGGCGGACCCCCGACGAAGTTCCAGTGGTCGGCGTACTTGGCCGTGATGCGCAGGGTGCGCTTCTCACCGCTGCCGCCGATACAGAACGGCGGGTGCGGCTGCTGCGGGCCCTTGGGCTCGTTACGTGCGTCTTTGAGCTGGTAGAACTTGCCGTCGAAGGTGGTGGTCTCCTGGGTGAGCAGGCCCTTGAGCACCTCGCAGGCTTCCTCGAAGCGGTCGAAGCGCTCCTTGATGCTGCCCAGTTCGATCCCGTAGGCGCCGGATTCCTCCTCGTTCCAGCCGGCGCCGATGCCGAGCTCGAGGCGGCCACCGGAAATGATGTCCAGCGCGGCTGCCATGTTGGCCAGCACCGCGGGGTGGCGGTAGTGGATGCCGGTGACCAGCACACCGACCCGCAGGCGCTTGGTGGCCTGGGCGAGTGCGGTCAGGGTGGTCCAGCCCTCGAGGCAGGGGCCGGTCGAGTCGGAGAAGATCGGATAGAAGTGATCGAAGGTCCAGCCGGATTCGAAGACGTCGATGTCGTCGGCAGCTTCCCAGATGGCCAGCATGTCGGCCCATGTCGTGTTCTGCGGGGATGTCTTGAAAGCGAATCTCACACGACCCAAAACTAGTCCTGTGACGGGATTCATTCCGGGTAGTTGTTGGCAAGTTGATGTGAATCGTTGCTCGGTGGGTTACCCGGGCGCCACGAGCGACATCAATTCTGTTCCGTCGTCCGATAATTGGACGAGGGTGGTGTTGATGCGCCACAGCTTCCGAAAAGAGCCTGGTGGCGAATGCGTTGTCCACCTGGTGTCACAAGTGGACAAGTCGACGGCCGTGAGGGTGCGGCCGGTGTCGGCATAGCCGTCGTAACCGAGCGCGACCCTGCCGTCGCTTGCGAAAAATCCCTTCGGCAGACTGCACGCTTTCATCTCCGTGCCGGATGTCATGTCGAACTGGCGTTTGTCGGTCGGTTCGTCTCCGTCGACCACCAAGAAGTCGCCGATGACGGCAGCGTGTGCCCGTTTCGGCGTCGATTGCTGCATGAGCAGCTGACCTTGCGCATTGAACAGGGCCCACCCTCCGGCGGTCAGGTTCACCAGCGGCAGTCCGGGGGAGCTGCCGAGTTCGCCTGGCACGCCGTTGCGGCCAGCGCGTCTTCCGGACTCTTCGAAGAACTGGACCTCACCGACATCACGGGCAGCGGTGACTTCGGCAGCGAACCCGCCGGGGTAGATCTCCGTGTAGCCCTGCTGCTTGTCGGCAGCGATCTCGGGCCGAATGACGGTCCCGTCCCGCAAGGAGAAGGTGATCTGCCGGTCAGACCCGCGCCCGGCTGCTTGACTGGCCAACGTCGGTGGCTCGAAGTCAAGTGGATTGCGGACCGCATCGGACATCACCCCGTTGCCCGGTACGAACCAGGTGGTCTGCGCGGTCGGTCCGATGCCGTAGACACCCTGGTCCTGTTTCGTGGCGACGGCGTAGATGCCGACCTGCTTCATGATGAATTTCGAGGAGTAGACGGTCAGGGGGGTTGGTCCGGTGTAGGTGACGAGTCCGGTTTGGCTGTCGATGACCCAGGCGGTGGTGGGGCCGGCGCCATCGGCGAGGCAGAGCACGGCGTCCGGTCCGTTGAGATAGCACCTGGGGCGAGACTCGCCGGCGACGAGAGGAATTGGCGGAAATGCCCGACTACCGTCGTTCACGTCGACCGCAACCAGCCACCACTGCGGTGCAGGTGCGCCGATGTTTCCGACCATGAAATATGCCCGATCGCCCAGGTTGCCGACGTATGGGTCGGAGAGGAACGGATTGGCGTCATTGGCGAAGAGGTAGGCAGCAGACGGCTCAGGATCGGGTACTCCGGTGTCGGCCAGCGTAAAGCGCCACCCGACCGTCGGCTGCACCGACATCGAGGACGCCAGGAGTGTCTGTGTCGGTGTGCGCCACGTACCGCGGACAAAGCTGACGTCCTTGTTCGATTTCCACCAGTTAACCCCGTGGCCGGTGAAGATCACGATCGCAGCGACGATTGCCGGGATGACCAAGAGCGCCACAGCGATGGTGAGCCAGATTCGACGGTATGGCTGCGGGAGCGATCTGATCACCGCGGGAACTCCTCGCTCTCTGCATATCGGCGCGCGAACAGCCGGGTGCGCTCGGCCACAACCACATCGGGTGCCGGGAGCCGCAATTCGCGCTCCAGGAAGCTGCGGGTCTCGGCCGGGTCCTGCCCCAGCCGCCGCATGAGAGCAGCGATCACGAGGTGCTGGCCGGCGAGGGCTTGGCGAGTGGCAAGACGGGAAACGGTGAGGATCTCTTCTGCCAGTTCGGCTTCGGTCATCGCGCTCACCGTGCGGTCCAATTCGATGCGCAGCACGCGACCGTCCATCAGGGCCGTCACCGACACAGTGGCCGACGGATTGCTTGCGGTGAAAACGACGGTGAGGAGGTCGTCGTCGCTGTATGGATCCGACACATCGAAATCCGCTGCGGTTTCGGAGTCTGTGGCGACGTACGCCGAAAACGCGTCGAACACCGACGGCCCCTCATGCAGATCGTGGTCGTCGTCGTCCCACGACCCCTCCGAAGAATCGCTCACATCCGGCCGGCTTGGCTGATCCGATGTCCTGCGCGGTAATCGGCGTTGTCGTGATTGCTTGCGGCCGTGGTGAGCTTGTCCGAGAGGTCGGTGGATACTCGGTGCAGCGCCGATCCAGCCGACTGCCGGGCCTCGTCAGCCGCCGAGAGTGCATTGCTGGTGAGAAAGCACACGAGCCCATGCGACTCCGAGACCCGATCTGCTACGCCGCTGGTCGCCCGGTTGGCGCCGGTGATCTGATCGGCAGCGGTGAGTTGCTGGTCTGCAAGCTTTCGTACGTGATCGGTCAACACCCGGAGGTTGTCGGATTCGACGGTCATCGGTCATCCTCCTGGCGTCGTGGACCCGTACGGGATACCGGGCGCGTTCGGTGGTTCGTCCGGCGTGGGGACGTCGAAAGAACTGTCATTGCTCAACCTCCCCGGTGCGGAACCTTCGGCGATGTCGGTTGCTTGAGACACGAATGCTTCGCCTACGGCCGGTTGTTCTCCTGGCGGCCCATCCGGCTTGGAAGTCGCGTTAGCGGCGGCGGTGTACTTGTCGAGCTGGCTGTTGATTCGGGCGGCATTTTCCGCCGCGTTCTTGACCAAGACCGCCATGGTGGCGTTCGTCGTCGTGAGCGCTGCCGAAGCAGCGGCGAGGTCGGCCACCATCTTTGCTTGCCTGAGGCCGGGCACGTAGTTCATCCAGGCCGTCGCGGCGCCGAAGTCCGACAGGTATTGATTGGTGTCATCCAGGGTCTTGCGGGTGCGGCTGACCTGGCCGGCTTCGGTACCGATGATCGTGCTGATCTCCTCGTCCGCGACCTGGACGTCCGAAACGTGTCCGCGGTGTCGGCTGTTGGTACGCGCATAGGTGTCGGAAGCCACGCCGTTCCACCGGTCGCCCCTGGGATCCGCGTCCGCCAGGGTCTGGACCACTGTCTGCATCCGTGTCGCTGACTCTCGGTACCCGTTGCCCTCCTCGGGATCACCCGATCCGGTCGTGGCGCGCGCGGCCTCGATCGCCAGCTGCGCCGCAGACAGAATCTGGGAGTCGGCGAGCTTGCCGACCCACGACCCCGCGTATTTCTCCGCGATCTGCTGCGGGACCCGCGTCAGTCCCATACCCAGTCCGCCGAGGCCATTGAGCACGTCGCCGACGTCGCCGATCACCTTGCGGCCGTCGGTCAGGGCACCGTGTGCGTCCAGGTTCATCACATCCTGGAACAGTTGGGGGACATCCTGGACGCCGCCGCGGATGCCGTTGCCCAGATCGAACAGATCCTTGAGAAGATCCCCGCCGCCGTCACCCATCCCACCACCCCCGGCGAGCAGCCTAACAACTCGTCCCCATGTGCTCGGGCAGCTTTTCGCGGCACACTGGAATTCATGGATCCGGTAACCGCACTGCGAGAGATCGCCTATTACAAGGACCGGGCGCGCGAGGAATCCCGGCGGGTGATGGCCTACCGCAAGGCCGCCGACGTGGTCGAGGCATTGACCGATGAGCAGCGCGAGCGACTGGGCCAAACCAACGGCTGGCAGTCGCTGCCCGGTGTCGGTCCCAAAACCGCCAAGGTCATCGCGCAGGCCTGGGCCGGCCGCGAACCCGACGCCCTGACCGAATTACGGGAGAAGGCAACAGATCTCGGCGGTGGCGACATCCGGGCCGCGCTCAAGGGTGACCTGCACCTGCACTCGAACTGGTCCGACGGCTCGGCGCCGATCGCCGAGATGATGGCCACCGCCCAGCGCCTCGGCCACGAATACTGCGCGCTGACCGATCACTCGCCGCGGCTGACCATCGCCAACGGGTTGTCCCCCGAGCGGCTGCGGCACCAACTCGACGTGATCGACGAACTGCGCGACAGCTTTTCGTCGATGCGCATCCTGACCGGCATCGAGGTGGACATCCTCGACGACGGCAGCCTGGACCAGGAACCCGAACTACTGGAGCGGCTGGACATCGTGGTGGCCAGCGTGCATTCCAAACTGGCGATGGATGCCGACGCCATGACCCGGCGGATGGTCCGCGCGGTCTCCGGTGGGCAGGCCGATGTGCTCGGGCATTGCACGGGCCGGCTGGTCGAAGGCAGCCGCGGCATCCGGCCCGAATCCAAGTTCGACGCCGAGGCGGTGTTCACCGCCTGCCGCGACAACGGGGTTGCCGTCGAGATCAACTCGCGCCCGGAACGGCGCGACCCGCCGGACCGGCTGCTGACACTGGCGATCGACATCGGGTGTGTGTTCAGCATCGACACCGATGCCCACGCCCCGGGCCAGCTGGACTTCCTCGGTTACGGCGCGCAGCGGGCGCTCGACGCGGGCTTGGCACAGGACCGGATCGTCAACACCTGGCCGGCCGAGCGACTCCTGGCGTGGGCGGCTTCCTAGACTCAGCGCGGTGGGAGCCAACCTGGGTATCGATACCGTGGTCACGCTGCTGGCCACCGGCCTCATCTTCCTGACGGCACTGATTCTGGGGGCGTGGAAGTACCGGCAGATCGCCACCAGCCCGGATCATCGGGCCCACCCGTATGTCGACATCGCCCACCGCGCTGCCCTGCTGTACTCGTTCGCCGCGCTCCTGGTCGCGGTGTTCGTCGAACTCAGCGCCTGGCCCGCCTGGCTGAACCTCACGGCGGCAATGGTTCTGGTGTTCTTCTTCGTGGCCGCCATCGCCAGCTATGTGCAGCACGGGATGCGGCGCGACACCACCAACCAGTTCGCCGACCCCGCCCCCGGTCTCCATGCGGGTATGACCGCGCTGATGGTCGGCGAGATCGGTGGCTTCGTGGTGCTGCTCGCGGGTTTCGCCGCGGCGCACCTCGGTTAGTCCGGCAGCATCGGCATCTCCAGCCCCGGGTCGCGCCCGACCAGCACCCCACGGGTCAGCATCGCGTTGCCGAATCGTTCGCGCACCCGATCCACGGCGGCATCGATCGCCACGGGATCACCGCCGCCGCCGAACGGTAGTTCCAGCTGGGCGGCACCGTCGCGGTCGATGTTCGACACCGCGAACCCGATGAGCGTCAGGCCGCGCTCGGCGATCAACGGGCCCGCCGCGGCCACCAGCTGACGAGCCGCGGCCAGCACCACCTCGGTCGACGCGGTGGCCCTGGGCAGGGTGTGTGAGCGGGTGGCCCTGCCGAAGTCGTCGAAACGCAACCGCAGCACCACGGTGCGACCGGTGCGCCCGCCGGCCCGCATCCGGCGGGTGATCCGGTCCACCAAGTTGACGACCACCGCGTCGATCTCGGTGTCCGACATGGCATTCCCGGCCCGCCCCAGCGCGCGCTGAGCCCCCACCGACCGGCGCCGCACCCCGGTGACCACCCGGCGGCGGTCGATGTTGCGCGACAGGCAGAACAGTTGCCGGCCCATGGCGCCGCCGACCATCGCGGCCAGCGACGTCTCGCTCAATTCGGCCACATCGGCGACGGTGTGGATCCCGTGGACCTGCAGCTTCTCCGCCGTCTTGGCGCCCACGCCCCACAGGCTGCGCACCGGCAACGGGTGCAGGAACGCCAGCTCACGGTCGGGCGGAACCAGCAGCAGGCCATCGGGTTTGGCCTGTTGGCTGGCGACCTTGGCCAGGAACTTGGTCCGCGCGATACCGACGGTGATGGGCAGTCCCACCAGCTCCCGCACCCGATCGCGCAGCGTCGCCCCGATGTGCACCGGGGTGCCGGCCACCCGGCCCAGTCCGGACACATCGAGGAACGCCTCGTCCACCGAGAGCGGCTCGACCACGGGCGTGGTGTCGTGAAAGACGTCGAACACGGCGCGGCTGGCTTCGGAGTAGGCCGACATGCGGGGTGGCACCACGATCGCGTGGGGACACAGCCGGCGGACGAGGTGGCCGCCCATCGCGGTGCGCACCCCGTAGGCCTTCGCCTCGTAGCTGGCCGCGAGCACCACGCCGGCACCGACGATGACGGGGCGTCCGCGCAGCGCGGGATCGTCTCGCTGCTCCACCGAGGCGTAGAACGAGTCGAGATCCGCGTGCAGAATGCTCGCGGCCGGAACGGGCCCTGACACGAACATATGTTCGCACCGGGGTCCGACAGGTCAGGGCCGGGCGCCGTAGATGCTGGTCAACCAGATGTGGGTGAGGGTGTCGACGACCTTGTCGTGCTCGACGGCCGGCTGCTCGCCGGCCAGCGCGGCCATCATGGTGCGCTCGTTCATCAGGTTCAGCGACGTCGCCAGATCCAGCGCCGAGATGGTCTCCGGGGCGGCACCACGCTCGCGTTCGACTCTGATGAGCGCGGCCGTCATCGCGATCCACTTCTGCATCAAGCCCTGCCAGATGGCGCGGAACTCGGGGCTGGTGGTCACCGCCTCGACGCCGGCCCGTGCGGTGGCCGGGTGCGACCCGAACGAGCTGAAGAAGATCTCGATCCCGCGCCGGATCGCCTGGTGCGGTTCGGCGGGCATGCTGTCCATGGCGTGGTCGAAGCCGGTGTCGGCCAGCTTGATGAGGGGTTCGATGAGCGTGAGCAGCACCGCTTCCTTGGAAGCGAAGTAGAAGTAGAAGGTGGGCCGGGAGATACCGGCACCCTTGGCGAGATCGTCGACCGAGATGTCGGCGAACGACCGGCTCTCCAGCAGGCGTGTCGCGGTCGCCAGGATCGCCTGCTCGCGGTCGTCCCCGGAGGGCCGGGCGGAGCGGCGCCCGCGGGTGGCGCGGGCCTGGCTGGCGGTGGTCACGCAGCCGACTTTACGCCATGTCGAGAATCTCGACACACTGTTGACCCACTCGACGCAATGTTGATACCGTCGGTCCCATGAACGAACACTTCGATGTCGTGATCGTGGGTGCCGGCATCTCCGGCATCAGCACCGCCTGGCACCTGCAGGAGCGCTGCCCGTCCAAGAGCTACGTCATCCTGGAGCGTCGCGAGAACATCGGCGGCACCTGGGACCTCTTCAAATATCCCGGTATCCGGTCCGACTCGGACATGTTCACCCTCGGCTTCCGGTTCAAGCCCTGGACCTCGGCCCGCTCGATCGCCGACGGCCCGTCGATCTGGAACTACATCAACGAGGCCGCCGTGGAGAACGGCATCGACAAGCACATCCGCACCGGCCAGAAGGTGACGGCCGCGGACTGGTCTGATGCCGACAACAGGTGGACCGTCACCATCGAGAGCGACGGGCAGGAGAAGCAGATCACCGCGTCGTTCCTGTCGGTGTGCAGCGGCTACTACAACTACGACCAGGGCTACACGCCGACGTTCGCCGGGTCCGAGGACTTCAAGGGCCAGATCATCCATCCGCAGCACTGGCCCGAGGACCTCGACTACGCAGGCAAGAAGATCGTCGTCATCGGTTCCGGGGCCACGGCGGTCACCCTGATCCCGTCGCTGGTCGACGGTGGCGCCGGCCACGTCACGATGCTCCAGCGGTCACCCACCTACATCGGGTCGCTGCCCTTGGAGGATCCGGTGGCGGTACAGGCCAACAAGTACCTGCCGAAGAACCTGGCGCACTGGGTCAACCGCTGGAAGGCCATCGCCTACAGCACCGGCCAGTACCAGATCGCGCGCAAGTTCCCGGGCGTCTTCAAGAAGGCGCTGCGTGAGATGGCGACCCGCCGGCTGCCCGAGGGCTTCGACTACGACAAGCACTTCAGCCCGCGCTACAACCCGTGGGACGAGCGAGTCTGCTTGGCGCCCAACGGTGATCTGTTCAAGGCCATCCGCTCCGGCAAGGCCGACGTCGTCACCGACACCATCGACCGGTTCACCGAGACGGGCATCAAGCTGAACTCCGGTGAGGAGTTGGCGGCCGACATCATCATCACCGCAACGGGTTTGAACATGCAGCTGTTCGGCGGCGCGAAGGCGCTGCGCAACGGCGAGCCCATCGACCTCACCAAGTCGATGACCTACAAGGGCCTGATGCTCTCCGGTGTGCCGAACATGGCCATCACCTTCGGCTACACCAACGCCTCCTGGACGCTCAAGGCCGACCTGGTGTCCGAGTTCATCTGCCGGCTGCTGAACTACATGGACGAGAACGGCTTCGACCGCGTCGAACCCCAGCATCCCGGCGCATCGGTGGGCGAGGAACCGTTCATGGACTTCACCCCCGGCTACTTCCGCCGTGCCATGGACAGCCTGCCCAAGTCCGGGTCGCGGGCACCGTGGCGGCTCAAGCAGAACTACTTCATCGACCTGCGCACCATCCGGTACGGCAAGGTCGACGAGGAGTCGCTGCACTTCACCAAACACCGCGCGCCGGTGCAGGTTTAACTGCCCGACAGACACCAGAGTCCCGCATTTCCGTCCGGAGATGCGGGACTCTGGTGTCGGGTCGGCTCAGGAGGGCGAGACCACCACGATGCCGTCCTCGTCGCTGTAGGCGATATCGCCGGGGACGAAGGTCACGCCGCCGAAGGTGACCTCGACATCGCGTTCGCCCGCACCGGTTTTGGTGCCCTTGCGCGGATTGGTGCCCAACGCCTTGATGCCGACGTCGATGGTGCGCAGCGTCGATGCGTCGCGCACCGCCCCGTGCACGATGATGCCGGCCCAGCCGTTGTCGCTGGCCAACCCGGCGATGATGTCACCGACCAGCGCGGTGTGCAGCGAGCCGTCACCGTCGACGACGAGCACACCGCCCTCGCCCGGCGTCGACAGGATGGACTTCAGCAGGGCGTTGTCCTGGAAGCAGCGCACGGTGGTGATCCGGCCGGCGAAAGCGGTACGGGCACCGTAGTTCTGCAACTGCAGATCACAGCTGCGGACGTCGGGATAGATCTCGTCGACCAGGTCGGCGGTCGCGCGGGGTTCGATGCTCACGCCGTCGATGCTAGCGAGGTAGCTCAGTCCTCTTCGGACCCGCGGCGCGCGAGATAGACCACCAGGATGGCGAGCAGCCCGGCCACCAGGGCCGCCGCCAGCGGCAGACGGGACTGCTCGGGGCCGGTCGACGGCACCGCGGTCAACGGTGAGGGCACCGAGGCGACGGTCGATTTCGCCTGCGCGGCAACCTCTTTGACCGGCGATGGCTGTTCAGGGGCGGGCGGCGCAGCCTTCTTCGCCGGTGCGGCCTTCTTGGCGGGAGCCGCCTTCTTCGCGGGCGCTGCTTTCTTGGCGGGCGCGGCCTTCTTGACCGGTGTGGCCTTCTTCACGGGAGCCTTCTTCGCCGGCGCCTTCTTTGCGGGAACCTTCTTGGCGGGAGGAACCGGCGGCTGCTCGGTCGGTGTCTCGTCGGGCCGGTCCGGCTCGTCGGCCATGGGGGGCGCTCCTTCGCTGTTTCGCACAGGCAGTGGTTCCATCATGCCAGTCGCGGGATCCCTATCCGGAGACCGCCAGCGCCGCCGCCAGCGTCAACGCCACCAGCATCAGGGCCAGCTCCGGGTAGGAGCGCCGGCTGGAGCGCTGCGCCGTGACCCGATGCCCGCGCGCCGAGGGCAGCCAGTCGGTCCGATTTCGCCAGGCCAGCACCATGAGCGCGACGGTGAGCAGCACCTTGGCCAGGAGCAACCGACCGTATCCGGTGCCCCACAACTGCGCGGGCCCGTCGAGCGTCACCGCCGCGCTGCCGACGCCGGCGACCAGCAGCACCACCACACACCACAGTGAGAGCGCCGAGAACCGCGGCAGCATGCGGGCCCACCGGCCCCGATGCCCCACGGTGAGGACCAGCGCCGCCAGCAGGCCGCACCACACCGCGGCCGCCAGGGCGTGCAGGGTGACCGCGACGCCACCGAACGCGTTCTCGGAGAGGTGCCCGGCGAGGGTGCGTGCCGTGGTGCCGATCGCCGCGATGCCGGCCACCGCCACGCCCGCGGCCGGTGTCCGGATCGTGACGGCGAGCAGACCCACCAGCGCGGCGGCCACCACGCAGATCAGATCGGCCCGGCCCGCCATCGTCGACACCGCATATTCGACGGTGGTCCGGGCCCCGAGCGCACTCAGCGGCACCGCCGCGGTGGCGGCGGCGGCGACCACCAACCGGGTCAGCTCCGCGATCAACCAGACCGCCGCCGCGACCACCAGGGCCGACGAGCTGCGCCGGGCCAGCTCGTCGCGGTACCGCGCGGTCTCCAACGCCGGCACCAGCGCCAGACCGAGCACCAGCACCGCACCGATATCGGCCGCGGCGCGGGTCACGGTCGCGGCGACCGCCGGCTGCGGATAGGTCAGCGTCCACGCCAGCGCGAGACCCACCGCCAGGACGGCGGCGGCCCCGACCGCCTTCCTCACGTCCGCCGGCGCCGGCTCCACCAGGCACCCGCCCCCACGATCGCCACCGCGAGCACGACGAACGGCCAGATCGGGAACTCCTCGTCACCCGCCCGCGGCGCGGCCACCGGCGGCCCGGGCGTCCCGGTACCGGCGACCGACAGCCGGAACGACCACGACCCGTTCACCACATGACCGTCGGCGGAGGTCACCCGGTAATTGGCGGTGTACGTGCCGACCGGGCCGAGCGGACGCAGGTCGACCTCGACCGCCGGACCCTGCACCCGGGCCTCGCCCGTCGACCACAGGTTGCCGTCCGGACCGACCAGGGTCATCGAGGCGAACGCCGTCTGGAGTTGCTCGTTGAAGGTCGCGGTGATCCGGGCCGGTCCCGCCGTCAGCACCGCGTCGGGGGCGGGATCGCTGGACACCCGCACCGCGTGCGCCGAGGCCACCCCGGCGCCCAGCATCGCCGCGACGGCCAGCACGGCGCCGATCAGCCCGAGGGCGCGCCACCTCATGCGCGCCGCCGCCCGATCAGGGCCACCGCCACGGCGACCGCGGCCAGCGCGAGCGCCCCGCCGGCCAGCCAGCGGGCTCCGTTGTCCGCTCGGCCAGCCGGCTCGGCGGCCGGCGCCGCCGCGGTGGTGGCCTGCGGCGCCGGGGCCGGAGCGTGCGCGGCTTCGGGGGCACCGGTCAGGGACAGCTCCGGAGCGGGATATTCGGGCTCACCGCCGCCGGGCAGCGGCGGCTGATCCCAACGCACGACCGTGCCGTCGGAATAGGTCTGGGTGGCCGGGAAGCTGACGTCGTCCTGGTTGGGCAGGGTCACCGAAACCCTGAACAACCCGAACTGCTCGGGGGAGATGCCGACCTGCGGTGCGGCGGTCCAGGTGACCGACCGGACGGTGCCCGCGGCACTGTCGCGGTCCAGCCGCGCGGTCCAGCCCGGCATCAGTTCGGTACGAGCGGAAGCGACATTGGGTAAGGCGACGCTGAATTGTGTTGTCAGCGCTCCCTTTTCGGACTCGCCAGGCACCCGGAAGGTCAGCACGGCGGTGCCGCCGGGGTGGGCATCGTCGGCGTCGACGTGCACGTGTGCCGATGCCGGTGCGGCAGTGAGGAGGGCGGCGCCGGCCGCGGCCAGCGTGAGAAGGGCGCGCGCGGGCGCCCGGTGGGTGTAGCGCATTTCGGTTGTGGGCTTTCTGGGTCGAGGGTCGGTTGGGCGGTCAGGCCGCAACCGGTGGACCTCGATGCGATATCGACGCCCGCACCAGCAGGGCCGACTGCAGCGGTTGACCGGCGCTGCGACGGGCCGACGGGGCGGACGGCACCCGCGGTGACCGCGGCCCGGTGATGACCGCAACGGTGCGCGACAGTGCCGCGCCCAGCCGTTCCCCGGCGCCGATCAACAGCGCACCGGCACCGACGGCGATGGTGTGCGCGACCAGCATGGCCGCCGGGTTCACCTGAAGATGGGAATGGCCGTCGATACCGAGCAGCTGGTGCCCGACCGCCTGGCCGGCCGCCAGCACCGTCGCCAAGGTGACCACGCCGCCGCGGGCGACGGCGGCCACCGCCGCCACGGCACCCGCCAGCACCAGCAGCGCGGTGACGGACCCGCCCGCCGGGAACGCCCCGGCGGCGGTCCCGTGTGCGGCCAGGGCCAAAGTGGCCGTCAGCGCCCCGACGGCGACGCCGCGCAGCAGCGCGGGCCGGCGAGGCGTGGCGGCGGTCATGACGCGGTGGCTCAGCCGATTCCGAGCCGGGCCAGCAGATCGGCGTCGATACCGTCGAGCTGCGCGCTGATCGCGTCATGGGCGGCGGCGCGGCGCTGGGTGGGCATGTTCTCGGCGGCCGTCACCGCTGCCGACAGATCGGTCAGCCGATCGGTGATCGCGGTGACGAACTGCTTGGTCTCCGCGTCCTTGGGTTTCTTGGCCGCCACCTGCTGCAGCGTCTGCTCGGCGCCGGCGATACGCGCGGCCAGCGCCGCCCCGTGCCCGGAGAATTGGCCGAGCTGGCTCAGCGGAACCCCGAGGCGGTCGGCGCGGCGCTGGTCGAGGAGACCGCGCGCGGCCACCGCGGCGCGGTAGGCCAGCGGCACCAGAATCGGCGCGAGCAGCCGCGATACGGTCAGCGTTCGGCGAATCCGGGTGGGCGAGAGCAGCTTGCCCTCACGGGCGGCCTTGAGCTGGGCCTCAGCAACCTTCAGTGCGGCCCGGTCGCTGTCGCGCTGCGCCCGGAGCTGGGCCTTGAGCGCGCGGGACTGGTCCTTGCGGTCGGCCTTGTAGCGGCGGGCGTCGTTCTTGGCCGCGAGTTTGGCCTCCAGCTTGGCTTTCTTCGTGGCGGCGCGCTTGATGGCGCGGGCCTCGGCCCGGCGGGTCGCCCGGCTCTTGCGTCGCGTGAACAGGCCCATCGGCGTTGCCTCCCGGTATGTCGTCGACTGCCGCGGTCACCGGACGGCAGTGTGGCCAACACTATCGCCCGTACCACGCGTCGGCCGCCGGTGTCCTCCCGCGCTACCGTGATCCCCTCTGCAGCAAACATTTTGGCCGCAATATGCGACAATCGGGTAAATTTCCGCCGCCAGAACGTGTGGCGCCGTGAGGGGGTGACGACGTGATGTCGCGGGTGCGAGTCGCGGCGGCAGCCTGTCTGGTCGCTTCCGGCCTGTTCGTCGGTGGTGCCTGCGCCGCGGTCGCATTTGCCAGCCCGGACGAAAGCGATGGTGCAGGCGGTACCGGTACGACCGGTGACAGCACGAGCGACGCGTCGTCCGGGGCCGCGGAACCCGACTCGGGCGGTGCCGGCGGCACGCACCCCGGCCGCCCGGGCGCCCCGGCGCACCCGCCCCGGGTGACCGTGGGGAACGGACGCGACAACACCCTGCCCAAGGCCGGTACCGGCGCGACCGGAGGCAGTCCCAGCAAACAATCCGAGAGCACGGGAAGCGGGGCGTCCGGGGCTCCCGGGACGACCGCCGGCGAACCGCAGACACCCGCGGATCCGGGCGCCCCCGCCGACTCGACCGACCCCGACGACCCGGACGATCCCGATGACCCCGACGATCCCGATGATTGCGACAAGGAGGGGAAGCACTGCCTGCCGTGGTGGTGGCCCAAGCCGGGGGTGAAGAACTCCGGTAACGGCAACGGGGGACTCGGTGGTGGCGGGCCGAAGCCACCGACGGTCAAGCCGATACGTCCGCCGGTCATGCGATTACCTGAACCGACCCCGAACGGCGCCGTGCCGGGGCTGCCGGCCCTGCCCGCGATCGTCGGGCCCGTGCCGGCGTTGCCGGTGATCGAGCTGCCACCGCTGCCCGCGGCGGGCGGCGGATCCGGTGGATCCAGCGGGACACCGGAACCGTCCGTGCCGCCACCACCGGGACCGCCCGGCGCCGTTGCGCCGCAGCCGCCGCGCACCCCGGTCCAGGCCGTCGACAGGGCCGTGGTGCCGGTGTCCTACCGGGCCGGGTACGGCGACTACCTGCGCACGGCCGACATCCCCCAAGTGGTTGCCGTGGCGGTACCCGGAGTCACCGGAATGATGTTGCTGACCGCTGCGGGTGGGATCATTGGATACCGACAGGCGCGTTCGGCGCTCGCCTTGAGTTCCCGGCGGTCGGCCAGATTCACCAGTTGACCGGAATCGCTCGCCTGTGCCGCGTTGCGGCACCATAGTGGAAGTATCGGAAGGAGGTCGAAATGCCTGCTAGTCGCCGCGTGACCAAAGCTGTCAGTGCCGTGCTGGACCTTGCCCCGCGCAAGGGCGAGGTGTCCGTGCCCCGATTGGTGGAGGCCGTCAGCGCCGACCGCGGCCGGCCGATCGAACTCAAGATGGCGGAGCTTCCGGCCGGGGTGTGCGGGCAATGGCGGCAGTACGCTGACCACGACGTCTTCCTCATCCAGAAGGGATTGCCGGCGTGGGACCGCACGCTGGCCCACGAGCTCGGTCACCTGGTCCTGGGGCATGACGGCATCCCGGTGGTGGAGGCCGCCCGCGGCGCCATGGAATTGGCCGGTTCCGACCTCATCGGCTACATGCTGAATCAACGGACCGGGTGCATGGGTCCAGCCGGTGAGGACGCCGAGCAGGAGGCGGAGGATTTCGCCGCACTGCTGATCTATCGGCTCGGCCGGTTGCCGTCGGATCGTTCGTCGATGGTGCAGGTGCGGCTCGGAGAGGCGTTTGGTTGATCGTCTGGGTGCTCGCCGGCCTGCTGGGATTGGCGACCGGCTTGCGCATCGGATGGGCCCTGGTCAACAAGCAATCCCTGGTCAGCAGCGCGATGATCCTGGCGCTGGGCAGCCTCGGCACGGTCGCGGCCCTGAACTGGCAGCCGCTGACCCTGCTCATCGACACCGCGCTGCACTGGCCCAACATCGCCGTGGCACTCAGTCAGGTGGCGCTCATCTCGTGTGCGGCGGGCAGTTGCGTCATGATCACCACGGTCGCCTCCGACCGCAAGCCGGCGACCATCCGGCGCATCGCCATCGCGCAATACGTGGTGGCCGCCGTCATCGCCGTCGTCACCATGGTGGCGTTCTTCGTCTCCGGCCAGGAACCCGAGATGGCCCCCGAGGAGTACCTGCGACGCAACCTCGGCTCCGCAGGCGGATGGTCGGCGTGGCTGCTGCCCTTGCTGTACGTGCTGCTCGCGCTGACGCTGGTGGCCTGGGCCGGGATGCGCCATTCCAACCGCACCCGGCGCGGACGGGCGTTGTTCGTGTTCAGCATCGGCATCGTGCTGATCGTGCTGGCCAGCGCGTTCTTCCTGCTGCGGGCGGTGGGGACCACCGAGCTGCTCGGCGTCGGCTCGGCCGCGACGCTGCTGGGCTGCGCCATGTTGGTGGTGGCGGGCGGCTCACTGCTGCCCAGCGTCGAAGACTGGTTCGGCGCCCGCCGGGAACTGCGCACGGTGTCGCCGCTCCTGGCCGAGCTGAGCCTGCGGCACCCGGACGTCGGCATCGGTGTGCGCCCCCGCGGGCCGCTGCTGTTCCGGGTGGCCGAGCAGATGTCGCTCATCTCCGACTCGCTGTACCTGGAGGCCACCGCAGCCGAGGCCATCCGCCGACGGGTCAAGTCCAACGGATCCACGGCACTGGACGACGACGATGCCGACGACGTGGTGGACATCGCCGACATCGCGGAGCTGGACGGACCCCCGGTCACGGCGGAGGAGCAGGCCAGGGGGATCGCCCAGTGGATCTACGACGGCCGCGGTGCGGGCCGCGACGCGGCCAACGCCGAGTTCCCCGGGCTCAACTGGCTTCGACAGCCGGCGACCTTCTCGGACCGGGAGTGGATCCTGGCGATCGCCGAGCAGTATTGCGAGCTGGAGCGCACAGGGCCGGAACGCACGGGGCCGGAACGCAGAAACGGTGCCACCGAGCGCTGAACGCGCGGTGACACCGTCTACGGCGACCAGACGGGGTCTGGTCAGCTGTCGAGATTCTCCTTGCGGCGCAACTCGTCGGCCTTGAGCGCCAGGTCCTGCTGGGACTCGGGCGACAGTCCGACGGTGCGGGCGGCGATGCGGCGCACACCCTCGTCGCGCATGTTGGCCAGCCAGGTCAGCTCCTTGTCGAGCTTCTCGTAGTACTCGTCGTCGGTGAAGTACGCCGGCTTGATGCGGAAGAAGTTGGCCAGGGCGGCCATCGTGGCAACCGACGGATTGGTGCGGTTACCCGACCGCAGCTGCGAGAGATACGGAGCAGACATCGTCACGCCCTCGGCCTTCAGCGCGCCGATGACCTCAGCAGATGTATGCGGGCCACGCCCCGGCGGGTAAACCGTCTCGAACAACCGGTTCAGCCGGGCGGCGAACGTCTTGCTCATCTAACTTTCCTCCACATAACTCACGAGTGTTGCACGTCAGTCTCGTATTTGCTGATCATCGTAGCGAGTGTTGTCGCCACAACCAAGTGCAAACCACTGAAAAGTCGAACCATGCAGATTCAGCATACGCCGCTAGGCCCCCCAGCAGCACGTCAGGCAGTTTCAGAAACCCAGGACCGCCGGTCCGGTTAACAAAAAAATGACGTATGCGTTGTTTTGCCCGAAGTGATCCCCTGCGGCGCGTTGTCACAGCCCGCCCAGGGCCTGCACCCCGCCGCGGCCGCTACCTGCAGCAAAGCGGAAAGATGGATTTGCTGCTGGCACTGGCGAAATATGGGTCGTCACCGGCATGAGATTCCGTCGGGCCACGTAACGAAGAGGGCAAGACGGTCGACGGCCTGCTGTCATCCGATTGGATGACAGTAGCCAGGGGCGATTCAGCGATATTCCGGCGACGAATCCAGTGTCGACGCGTCGGTCGCCGCGGTCCCGCGCTTGGCTCGCCGATACCGGACCAGCGCGGTTCCCACCGCGGTGAGCGCCAGCGTGCCCGTCACCACCGCGGCCACCCACGGCAGATGCAGGGCGTTGTCGAACAGGATCCACAGGCCGAACAACGCGAACAAGACCGCGGCCATGCTGTGCAGGAAACGCTCGGGCAGCCGGCGATGCAGCAGCGTCCCGGCGGCGATCGCCACCCCGTCGGCGGCCACCATGCCGATGGTCGCGCCGATCCAGACGCCCGCCCAGTTGTGGTCGCTGGCCAGGGCCACCGTGGCCAGCATCGTCTTGTCCCCGAGTTCGGCCAGCACGAACGACGAGACCACCGCGAACACGATGAACCGCGGTTCGGCCACCCGGACGTCCTCGGTGTCGTCATCGGTGGCGCGGCTGTCGCGCCAGGTCCACACCGCGAAGAGCAGGAAGGCGATGGCCGCGGCGAAGGCGATGGGGCGTTCCGGCAGGGACAGACCGAGGAAGTGGCCGATGGTGACCGACAGGCCGTGCACCAGGAAGGCGGCGATGCCGACGCCGGAGAGCACCACCCACCACCGGTGCCGCAGGGCGTAGGTCATGGTGATCAGCTGGGATTTGTCGCCCAACTCGGCGACGAACACCACTGAAAGACTGACGAGTGCGGCACTGAGCACGAGGACGACCTTTCGACGCGGCGCCGGCCGACCACGTGCTGATGGTCTCCGGACGTTCGGTCGAAGGTCTCGCCCACCACCCTCGGATCGAGGAGCGGTTCGCCGGCCGGGCCTGCGCACCTTCGATGTGCGCTGCCAGTATGTCGACACGACGATTGGGGGCTACTCCCCTTCGCTGATGCCACCGACGATAACCGTTGCGCGGCAACGGCGCCACCTCGGCCGGCGGATTCGGGTGCCCGTACTTTCTTGCTACCCGATGCGAAAAGCCTTATGCGGCAAGCAGCATCGCGAGGATTGCGGTGTCCGGATGGCTGATGGGGTCCACCCCGACGCGGCTGACCATCGACGTGATGGTCCCGTCGGATTCGGCTTCCACCCAGGCCGCCCGGTGTTCCAGGCCCAGATGCGGCAGGCCGGGCAGCAGCACGCAACCCGAAGCGGCTCCGGTGCATTCGGGCAGCGACGGCGTGGTCTCCGAAGGCGGATGCAGCATCAGCAGGGCCGGTGGTTGGTGATCGGCGAAAAAGCCTGGGGGAACGGCTGATTCACCCACAACGGTGCCCTCGGCCAGGACCAGGCCGACCGTGCCAGGGGCGGGTTGTTCGGGGAGTTCCTCGCGGACTCCGAATATGGTTGTGGTGGAGAGCAACCCGGGCATGGAGGCGACGCGCACCGCCACCATCAACAGCTGGGCCCACTCCTTGGTCGAATCCGGCCAACGGCCGGAAACCACAAACCCTTTCAAACAACCGCGAGCATGGAATGGGGCGATCTCCACCGCCCGTTGGGGTCCGGTCTCCATCTGGCCTCCCGACAGTGCTGGAATGCTGACGACACTGCTGTGGGTCGATTCGCCAAGGATGAGGCAGGACGTGGCTAGCACGCAAGAGGACACGAGTGCCAAATGCGACGAGCCCCGCACGCCGCCCGGAAAGGCATGGCGTGCGGGGCCCGTGCTGCGAGCCGGCCGGCTCAGCCGAAGATCAGACCGCCGGTCTTGCTGGTGGCCTTGGCGAACCGGTCCTGGACATCGGCCCAGTTGACGACGTTCCAGAACGCGGTGACGTAGTCGGCCTTCACGTTCTTGTACTGCAGGTAGTAGGCGTGCTCCCACATGTCGACCTGCAGCAGCGGGATGATGCCCAGCGGCACGTTGGCCTGCTGGTCGTACAGCTGGAAGGTCAGTAGTCGATCACCGAGGCTGTCGTAGCCGAGCACCGCCCAGCCCGAGCCCTGCAAGCCGTTGGCCGCGGCGGTGAACTGCGCGCGGAACTTGTCGAAAGAACCGAACTGGTCGTCGATCGCCTGCGCGAGCTCACCGGTGGGCTTGTCACCACCGTTGGGGGAGAGGTTCTTCCACCAGATGCTGTGGTTGACGTGCCCGCCGAGGTGGAACGCCAGGTTCTTCTCGTTCAGGAAGATGGCCGACTGGTCGTCCTTGGCGCGGGCTTCCTCCAGCTTGGCCAGCGCGTCGTTCAGGCCCTTGACGTACGTGGCGTGATGCTTGCTGTGGTGGATCTCGTTGATCTGTCCGGAAATGTGGGGTTCCAGGGCGCTGTAGTCGTAATCAAGCTCCGGGAGGGTGTATTCAGCCACTGGCTTCCTTCCTAGTCATGTGATCCGCGGTCATGCGATCCGCGTCGGGTGGATCGCGGTGGAGTTCGGCGTCGGAAATGTCGACAACAAGCTCGACACCATCCTTGCCCGATCACGGCTGACACCGCAAGGACGTGTGCCATTAGCGCACACGGGGAATAAAACTCGGTTGGCTCAGGTCGGTAATTCAGGTCAACACGATGAGTGCGAGTACCGCGAGGAGGACGAGGGCGATGACGCCGGCGCGCAGACACGCCATGGCCTGGTTGCCGTAGATCCGCGACGTTCCCTGCCAGTCCGACTGCGGCACGGCCGATCCGTGGCCCATTGGGTGCGCTGCCATCACAAGCTCCTGACCTGCACGATTCGAAACATCCCCCAGTGAGTTCTGTCACACGGCTGTAGTGACGGTGATCATAAACCCTTAGCTGTCCCGCGGGAAATCCGGACTCCGCACGGGGTCGGTACGTTTGAAAGTGGGCGGCGGTGGGAATCCACACCGGTTTGTCGATTTCCGGTGAAAGTTAGCTGAGCAACCTTTTTCGCTCGGCGGTGCCCGCGCTTGTTGATGACGACGCCGTGGCGGGCTCAGGTTATCCACAGCGGGACCGCGGAGTCGCGTGCGTGCGGCGGTGCGGTGGCACCCGGTGCCTGTGGATGAACCTGTGGAAACTGTGGATAGTCGAAACATTGCTGTCACCCCCGGTGACCGTCGCGTGCGTCCGGAACCGGCGCTGAACCGGCGCCGAACCGGCACTGAACCGGCCGGTGGGCCCGGACCCATGCCAGCATGGAGTCCATGACCCGACGCCTTGCCTCCCCAGCGGGACCGACCAGAATGTCTGCTCATGTCTGACAGTGACGTGGCGCATGCCGAGGTGAAGGACGTCCCCCTGGATTTCGGCGACGCGGTGGTGCTGTTGGACGTCCGCGAGGACGACGAATGGCAGCGCGGCCACGCCGCCGGTGCCCAGCACATTCCGATGGGTGACGTGCCGGCCCGGATCCACGAGATCGACCGTGACGCGACCCTCTATGTCGTCTGCCACGCCGGCGGCCGGTCGCTGCGGGTGGCCCAGTACCTGGCCAGGGAAGGTTTCGAACCCATCAACGTCACCGGCGGCATGCTGGCGTGGGCGCAGGCCGGACGGCCGGTGACCACCGACGGCGGCACCGCCGGCACGGTCTGAACACGCCGTAGGCTGGACCGGTGATTCAGGTCTGCGCCCAGTGCGGGACGCGGTGGAACGTCCGCGATCGCCAGCGGGTCTGGTGCCCACGGTGCCGGGGCACGCTGCTGGCTCCCGGTGTGCTGCCTGTCCCGCCGCAGCCGTGTGCCCCTGATCCGCGATGGCGGCCACCGGCCGGCGCGCCGAGCCGGCCGCCCGCCCGTCCTCAACCCGGCCCACTGCCGCAAGGGTTCAAGTGGATCGCGGTGCGCCCCGGTGCGGCGCCCCCGCCCCGGCCTCACCGTCGCCCCTTGGGGCCCACGCCGCGCTACGCGAGCATCCCGCGCTGGAGCCTGTACGGCCCGCCGGGTGAGTACGCCCCGGGTGCCGCCGCCGATGCCGAGGAGCGTCGCGGTCCGTCGGCGACCATGGTGCGGGCCACGCTGGTCACCACGATGGGATTGTTGGGCTTCGCCGCGGTGCTGCACATCGTGCGTTATGCCCTGTTGCTGATCAATCGGTCGGTGCTGCTGAACCCCGTGCTGGCCGCGGTGGTCACCTGGGTCGGCGTGGCGGCCAGCGCGCTGGCGCTGTTCGGCGTGATCGTGACCGCCGTGGTGCTGACCAACTGGCTGATCGCGCGCCGGGCCGGCGTGTTCGCGCACAACGGCCGGGAGGATCCGCGGTCGAAGTGGCAGCTGTGGGCGGGCTGCCTGGTGCCACTGGTCAACCTGTTCTGGGCGCCGGTGTTCCTCATCGAGTTGGCCCGGGCGGAGGGCCGCACGGGGCTGCGGATCACGGCGTGGTGGATCACCTGGGTGTTCAGCACGGTGGTGTCGGTGATGTCCATCGCGACCAGCTTCGTCAGCGATGCGCAGGGCATCGCCAACAACACGGTGACCACCACGATCGCCTATCTGCTCGCGCTGGCCGCCGTCGTGCTGGTGCTGCAGGTCTTCCAGGGCTTCGAGAGCAGGCCGGTCGACCGGCCCGTCAAGCGCTGGGTGATGGTGGCCACCGGCCCGCAGGACGGGGAATCCGAGGCGCACGAGGCCGATTCCGCGCCAGCGGTTGAGACCGAAGACCAGAACCCGGCAGCATAGCCATATGACCGCGGGCGACGCCGGGGCGACTGGGCCGGCCAGATCGGAACCGACACCGGGACCGGCGGCCGACCGGCACCCCTTCGTCGTCGCGCACCGCGGTGCGTCGGCCGAGCGCCCCGAGCACACCCTGGCCGCTTACGAGCTGGCGCTGCAGGAGGGTGCCGACGGCGTCGAATGCGATGTGCGACTGACCAGGGATGGCCACCTGGTGTGCGTGCACGACCGCCGTGTCGACCGCACCTCCGACGGCACCGGGCTGGTCAGCGAGATGACCCTGGCCCAGCTTCGTGAGCTCGATTTCGGGTCCTGGCACGCCGGCTGGCGCGAGAGCGGCGGCACCGGCGATACCGGGCTGCTGACGCTGGACGCGTTGATCACGCTGGTGCTGGACTGGAAGCGGCCGGTCAAACTGTTCATCGAGACCAAACACCCGGTGCGCTACGGCGCCCTGGTGGAGAGCAAGGTGCTGGCGGTGCTGCACCGGTACGGCATCGCGGCACCGGCCTCGGCCGATCTGGCCAGAGCGGTGGTCATGTCGTTCTCCGCCGCCGCGGTGTGGCGGATCCGGCGGGCGGCGCCGATGCTGCCCACCGTGCTGTTGGGGGAGACCTCGCGCTATCTCGGCGGCAGCGCGGCGACGACGGTGGGCGCCACCGCCGTCGGGCCGTCCATCGCCACCTTGCGGGAGCACCCCGAACTCGTCGACCGTGCCGCCGCCCAGGGCCGCGCCCTGTACTGCTGGACCGTGGACCATTACGAGGACGTGCGGTACTGCCGGGACGTCGGGGTGGGCTGGGTCGCCACCAATCACCCCGGCCGCACCAAGGACTGGCTGCAGAACGGGCTGACCGGGGTGGGCCGGGACTAGAGGTTGCCGCCGGCGGCCTTCGGCGCGCTGGGGTCGGCGGCGCCGCGCGCGAGTTCGCGGGCGACGAAGTCCTCCAGGTGGAACAGGTTGGCTCCGGCGCGCTCGGCGATCCGGACCAGAGACGACATGGTGGCCACCTCCTCGACCTGCTCCTTGAGGAACCACTGCATGAACTGCTCGCCGAGGTAGTCGCCCTCTTCGCGGGCGACGCTGGCCAGCCGGGTGATCTGCTCGGTGACGGTGCGTTCCTGCTCGAGAGCGAGCCGCAGCGCCTGCGCCGGGGTGTCGAAGGAGTTGAGCACGGCATCGATGCCGGGGATCTCGACATCCAGGTCCCGGTCGAGCAGGTACTGGACCAGCATCATGGCGTGATTGCGCTCCTCGACCGACTGGGCGTAGAAGTGCGCGGCCAGCTGCGGCAGATCGGATCCATCGCAGTACACGGCGACGGCGATGTATTGCTGCGACGCGGTGAATTCGGCCCGGATCTGCTCGCGCAGCAGAGTGTTGAATTTGGTGTCGAGAGTGCTCGCGTCGGTCATGATCATGACAATAACGCAGGTCAGAGGCCCTGTCAGCGAAGGCCACCCTTACGGAGGTTAGCGTCTCCTAACTGGAGTGACTCCAGTTACACCCCTCGAGCGACGCGTCGAAAAGTTTGCTGGCGGTCACGATCCCAGGTTCAGCACATCCGCGGGAACCGCGGTGTCGGCGGCGAGGGCGGCGAACAGTCGGCCGGCGGCCTCGCTGTCCCAGACCACCACCGCGCCGGAGTCGCTGCTGGTGAATTCCCCGATCGGCACCGTCGTGGTCACGGCATCGCCGTGCAGTGCCCACCCCAGCCTGGCCAGGTCCCACACATGCCCGCCCTGATCCACCGTAAGTGCGGCGCCGACCGCGTGGACCATGGGGTACCACCGCAGCGGATTCAACAGCACCTCCGGGCTGGCGGCCCGGTGCAGCAGCGCCGACATGAAGGCCCGCTGGTTGAGCATCCGGTCCAGGTCCGCGCGCGGCGTGGCGCGCGAGCGCACGAAGCCCAGCGCGTTGCGGCCGTCGAGTTCCTGGCAGCCGGCCTGGAGGTCGATACCGGCGAGCGGGTCGGTGATCGGTTCGGCCGGGCACATGGTGACGCCGCCGATGGCGTCGACAAGTTCGGCGAACCCGTCGAAGCCGACCTCGGCGTAGTGGTCCAGCCGCAGGCCGGTGGCCTTCTCCACCGTCTGGGCGAGCAGCGGGGCACCGCCGATGGCGAAGGCGGCGTTGATCTTGTCCTGGCCGTGGCCGGGAATGTCGACGTAGGAGTCGCGCGGCAACGACACCATCGTGGTGGGCACGCCCGAGGCGATTCCGCCGATGTGGATCAGCAGGATGGTGTCGGTCCGGCCGTTGCCCACATCACCGCCGGTGGCCAGCTCGGCCTGCTGTTCGGGCGTGAGGTGCTGCCTGCTGTCAGAGCCGACCAGCAGCCACGTGACACCTTTGCCCTGCGCCGGTCGGTCGGGGTAGTCGGCCAGGGCCGGCACCCGCTGCAGGGTGGTGTCGAACCACACCGCGCCGCCGGCTGCGGCCGTCAGCACGATCAGCAGCAGCACCGTGAGCAGGGCCGCTGCCCGGCGGACGCGCCCCCTGCGACGCGGCTTGGCGGGCGGGGCGGGCGTCGGGGGTGCGGCCTGACGCGGGGGCGCGGGCCGCGGTGGCGGTGGGCGACGCAGCGGTGGTGGCGGCGGGGGCGGCGCCCGGTGTGGTGTCGGTGGATTGGGCGGCCATTGCGGTGGCGGTCGGTACCCGGGCTCACGACGGATGACCTGGGACGGCTCCCGTGGGGGTGCCGGCCGCCTGCGGGGCGGCGGCGGCTCCTGGCCGGGCGGCCGGTGGTCGTTCACAGCTGCGAATGTACTGGCCCGGCCCGCATCGTCAGGTCAGCCAGTCCAAGTGGCCCGCGGCCAGCGAGTAACCGACGAACGCCACGGCGTCGATCAGTCCGTGCGCGATGATCAGCGGCCACAGTCGGCCCGTGCGCATCCAGAGGTATCCGAACACCACCCCCATCACCACGTTGCCCAGGCCCGCCGAGTAGCCCTGGTACAGGTGGTAGGCCCCGCGCAGCACCGCCGAGATCGCCAGCGCGGCCGCCGGATTGAACTGCAGCTGGCGCAGTCGGGTGATCAGGAACGCGACGACGATGATCTCTTCGGCCCAGCCGTTGGCGAAGGCCAGCGCCAGCAGCACCGGGATGCGCCACCAGGTGTCGTACAGCTGGGCCGGTTCCACGGATGCGCTCAGACCCAACACCCGGGCCGCGACGTAGAGCCCCAGTCCGGGCAGGCCGATCAGTGCGGCCAGGCCGAGGCCGCCCGTCACGTCGGGATGCCAGCGGATGCGTCCGAGGCCGATGCGGCGGGGGCCGAAACCGCTGCGCCACAACAGGTACAGCCCCAGGGCTCCCCAGGCCACCAGCTGCAGCACCGAGGCCAGGTTGAGGCCGAAGTCGATGAGGTCGAACGGGGACCGGCGCTGGTTCAGTGCCACCCGGCGGCCGGCCAGCCCCAACAGGACGGCCTCGACGAGATCCAGCAGCGCGGTGTAGGCGCTCAGCCCGAAGGTGACGGCGAGGACGACGAAGACCTCGATGCGCAGGGTGCGCCGGGGCAGCGGGTCCGGTTCGGTCACCGCAGCCACGCTAGTGGCCCCGCGGTGCGACTTCAGATCCGGCGCGCGCGTAGTCCGTTCAGAAAGGGGCAGCCCATCAGGACCCGGATGGCCTGGCTGAGGCCCGCGACGTCGTCGACCGGTTTGGCGAACGGTAGCCGGACGTCATGATCGCCGGTCTCGTCCTCGACCCGCAGTTGCACGCCGTAGCGGTCCAGGCCCAACGGTCGCACCCGGCCACCGCGCAGCGTCATCGGCAGCCGGGCCGACAGCCGCTCGACGACATCGCGATGCGCCGATTCCAGGTGGCGCAGCCAGCAGGACTCCAAGCCACAGAACGGATCGGGCCGCGCCTCCAGCAGGGCGCCGACACCGACCGACTCGGCCCCGGTCGAGTCGGCGACCACCACGGATTCGATCTCCAGGCGGACCAACGCGTACGCCGTCTCGCCGCCGGCCGGTTCGTCGGTATTCACTTGCAGCAGGGCGGGATTCGGGTGTTCGGCGGCGATCAGGTCGAGCAGGCCGCCGACCTCACCGGCGGGCACGGACACCAGGCGGCCACGGATCCACACCAGCGACCGCACCGGTTCCCGCAGCGGGAGCGGCGCGTAGTCCGTCATCTCCAGCACGGCTTGCATGCCGGCCGCACCGGCCGACACCAGCGCACCGGCCAGGTATCCGTCGACGGGAATGGTGATCGCGAACGAGCCGTCGGCCAACAGATGGTGCACCGGGGTGGCGGTGGGATCCAGGCCGTCGACCGCAACCATCGCGCCACCGGCCCGCGCACAGGCGCTGCGGATCCGCTCGGCCGTCGTCGGTGCCGCCACCACAGTCGTCATCTGAACACCTTCCGTTAGTGAGGTAAGCCTTACTTAACTACACCACCTGTCCGGTTCGCAAGGTTTCCCTCGGCGCGGGCGGGGCCACTCGCGCGAGCCACTAGGGTGAAAGACGTGCCGCGCATCGCCTATCTCGGACCGGAGGGGACGTTCACCGAGGCGGCGTTGTTGCAGATGGCGGCCGGTGCGATGATCCCCGGCGGCGGTGCTACGGGAACCGAGGTCACGCCCGTGGGCTGCGACAGCCCCGCCGCGGCGCTGGAAACCGTCCGCTCGGGCGGCGCCGAGTACGCGTGCGTGCCCATCGAAAACTCCATCGAAGGGTCGGTGCTGCCCACCCTGGACGGGTTGGCCGCCGGACCGGCCCTGCAAATCTTCGCCGAGCACACGCTCGACGTGGCGTTCAGCATCGTCACCCGGGCGGGCACCGCCGCCCCGGACGTCGCCACCGTGGCGGCCTTCCCCGTCGCGGCCGCACAGGTGCGGCGCTGGCTGGCCGCCGAACTACCGCAGGCCGCGGTGATCCCCGCACAGTCCAATGCCGCCGCGGCCGCCGATGTCGCGGCCGGACGGGCCGACGCCGGGGTCAGCACCGCGCTGGCGGCCGAACGCTACGCGCTGCAGGTGCTCGCCGCCGGCGTCGTCGACGAGCCCAACGCCCGTACCAGGTTCGTGCTCGTCGGGCCGCCGGCACCGCCGCCGGGGCGCACCGGCGCCGACCGCACCTCGGTGGTGCTGAGCCTGGACAACGAGCCCGGCGCGCTGGTGGCCGCGATGACCGAGTTCGCCATGCGGGACATCGACCTCACCCGCATCGAATCCCGGCCCACCCGAACGGAATTGGGAACCTACAAGTTTTTCCTCGACTGTGTGGGGCATATCGATGACGACGCCGTCGCCGAGGCACTCAAGGCGCTGCACCGGCGCTGCGCCGACGTTCGTTTCCTGGGGTCCTGGCCGACCGGTGCCGCGGCCGGGGCGGTACCGCCCGCCTCCAGCGAGGCGACGCGGTGGCTGGCGGCACTGCGGCAAGGAGAGCGATCGTGAGCGGGCGGCTGGTACTGGTACGGCACGGGCAGTCTTTCGGCAACGTCGAGAAACGCCTGGACACCCGGCCGCCCGGCGCCGAGCTCACCGAGCTGGGGCACGAACAGGCCAGGGCCTTCGCGCGGGACTGGAAGCACCCGGTCGGCGTGGTCGCCCACTCGGTGGCCACCCGGGCCCGGCAGACCGCCGCCGGGATCGGCGGGCATCTCGACGTGGCGCCGCACGAGCTCGACGACATCTACGAGGTTCAGGTCGGCCACCTCGAGGACCGCAATGACGACGCCGCCGTCGAGCAGTTCGACAGCATCTACCGGCGCTGGCAGCTGGGCGACCTCGACGCGTCGATGCCCGGGGGCGAGAGCGGGCGGCAGGTCCTCGATCGCATCGTGCCGGTCCTGACCAAGCTGCGGATCCGACACCTCGACGACCACGATTGGCAGGACGACATCGTCGTGGTCAGCCACGGCGCGGCGATCCGGCTGGTGGCCGCGGTGCTGGCCGGCGTGGACGGCCGGTTCGCCCTGGATCACCACCTGGCCAACACCGAGAGCGTGGTGCTCAGCCCGATCACCGACGGGCGGTGGAGCTGTGTGCAGTGGGGCGAGCTGGCCCCGCCGTTCTACGCGGACAAGCTGCCCGAGGAGAGCGTGCCCGACCCGATGGGCTGATCCCGGGCGCAGCCACACCCGATGGCCACGCAGTCGATGGTGTAGGTGTGCTCCACCTCCGGGGCGCCGCAGTCATCGGTGCACTCGGCCCGCTGCCCGATGTGCAGGATCACCGTGCCGTGGCAGTGGGCGAGGCCGTCCGCGCACTCGCGGCAGTGCGCACTCATGTGCAGCTCCTCGCTGGTCCTCATGGTTCGTTCATAGCACCGCGCACCGACAAGCCGGGGTTCCCACGCGGAGGCTTCCCCCCGTCGCTTCGCTTGCCCCGGAGTCCTCCCCCCGTCGCTTCGCTCGCCCCGGGTCGGTGAGTCCTCAGCCCCAACCCAATTCGTGCAGCCGGTCGTCGTCGATGCCGAAGTGATGGGCCAGTTCGTGCACGACGGTGATCGCGACCTCCTCGACCACCTGCTCCTCGGTATCGCACATCTCCAGCAGGGCATCGCGATAGATGGTGATGGTGTCGGGCAGATAGCCGCCGTAGGACGAATCCCGTTCGGTGAGCGCGACGCCCTCGTAGAGGCCGAGCAGATCCGGCTCGTCGGGATGGCGGCCCTGCACCAGGAACACCACGTTGTCGGCGGTGGCGGCCAGTTCCGGCGGGATCAGGTCCAGGGCATCGGACACCAACTCGTCGAACCGCTTCCGGCTCATCGGTACCGGCATCAGGTGCGTCACTGCACCGGCGGCAGCACCGGCTCGACGGGACCGGGCGGCGGGCCGGGCGGCGGAGCGGCTGGTGCGGGCGGCGCGGCAGGTGCGTCCGCCGGCGGGGGCGGTCCGTCCAGCGGGGGCCCACCGGGAGCCTGCCCATCGACCGGCGGCGGCACGTCACCCGGCGGGGGCGGTCCGTTCAGGAACGTGTTGCCGCCGGGCGCCGGCGCCGGGGTCGACGGCTGGCTGCTCTGGGTGGCCGGCGTCTGGTTCGACTGACCGGGCAGGTGCTGATTGGACTGTGTCTGCTGGGTCGACTGCGAGGACTGGCTGGAGTCGTAGCCGCTCGACGACTGGCTCTGCGACAGATCGATGGACGGCGGCGGGATGGCCGGCATGTTCAGGCGCTCGTCCGGGATGTCGGGCGGCGGCACCGGCGGCCGACCGTTGATCATCAGCGCACCCTTGGCGCTGTTGAGCAGGGTGGACCAGCCGCCGTTGCCCAGGGTGGTGCCGATGCTGCAGGACACCTGGTGGCTGCCGGCCAGCCAGCTGGGCAGCGAGATGGTGCTGTACACCAGCGTCAGCGTGGTGGTGCGCAGCTTCAGCGGCGCCAGGTAGTCCTCGGTGATCTTGGCGCAGGTGTCCTTGACGTAGGCGTCCTGCTCCTGCTCGGGCGGGACGCCGGCCGGGTACTTCTCGGCGAGGTTGACCGCGCCGGTGACCTCGAGCGCGTGCGGGCCGGCGCAGTCGACCGGGATGTCGGTGGGCTGGTTGGTGGCCGGGTCGATGCCCAGGCAGGTGCCTGCGGGCCACACCTTGGACTGATCCACCGCGGCGACCTTGCCCTGGAAAGCCTGTTGCTGGTTGTCCGCGCCGGGCAGCTGCAGGCCGCACAGCATGCGGCGCTCGCCGTTCTGCCGCCAGGCCTTCTCCCCGGACCACAACAGGCTCACCGCGAACCGGCCGTTGGGGTCGTACTTGTCGCCCAGATAGCGCTGCACGGCGCTCTGGCACTGCTCCTGGCTGATCTGCTGGATGCGCGCCGGCGACGGCGGCGCGGCGTCGGCCCCGTACTCGGTGCCGGGGAAGGTGCGCAGGTCGATGGCCTCGGCCACCTCGAACCGGTGCTCGGTGGTGCAGTCGACGATCTGGGCGGCATCGGGCACCCGGTCCGGCCAGTTCAGGCACGATCCGCTGGTGGCGTGGTCGAAGGTGCTGTTGGACCGGGCCAGGCCACCGGTGCCGGAACTCAGGCCGGCGAGCCGGCCACCGGCCGCGGTGTCCGGCAGCACGGTGATCACGCCGGCGATCATCAGTCCACCGAGGGCGGTCAGCAGCAGCGCGCGCCGGGTGGGGGTCAGCTGGGCGTCCCGCAGCCAGGCCAGCCGCCGTGACGCGGGCGGCGGGGGCCCCTCGTCAAGGAACGGCTGCGGGTGCTCAGGTGCGTCCAACATCGGCTCCATTGTGACAGGCGTGTCACGGCCTGTGACAAGTGATGCGGTTGTAACGTTATGTGGTTGTGGCATGGTGCCCCCGGCCGACGCTGCCCGACGCGGGCGGCACAGTAGGGTTACCGCCGTGATCGACCTCAAGCTGCTGCGTGACGAACCGGACCGGGTGCGGGCCTCACAGCGCGCCCGCGGCGAGGACCCCGGCTTGGTGGATGCGCTGCTGGATGCGGACACCGCCCGCCGCGCCGCCATCTCGGCCGCCGACAATCTCCGCGCCGAACAGAAGACGGCCAGTAAGTCGGTGGGCAAGGCCTCCCCCGAAGAGCGGCCGGCCCTGCTCGAGCGCGCCAAGCAACTCGCCGAGGAGGTCAAGGCCGCCGAGGCCGCGCAGGCAACGGCCGAGAGCGCCTTCACCGCCGCGCACCTGGCCGTCGCCAACGTCATCGTGGACGGGGTGCCGGCCGGCGGCGAGGACAACTTCGTCGTGCTTGACACCGTCGGTGAGCCGCCGGCCATCGAATCGCCGAAGGACCATCTCGAGCTCGGCGAGGCGCTGGGCCTGATCGACATGGAGCGCGGCGCCAAGGTGTCGGGGTCACGCTTCTACTTCCTCACCGGCCAGGGCGCGCTGCTGCAACTGGGCCTGCTGCAGCTCGCGGTCCGGCTGGCCACCGCCAACGGGTTCACCCTGATGATCCCGCCGGTGTTGGTGCGGCCCGAGGTGATGGCCGGGACCGGATTCCTCGGCGCGCACGCCGACGAGATCTACCACCTCGACGACGACGACCTGTACCTGGTGGGGACCTCGGAGGTGCCGCTGGCCGGCTATCACGCCGACGAGATCCTGGACCTGTCCGGCGGGCCGCTGCGCTACGCCGGCTGGTCGTCCTGCTTCCGGCGCGAGGCCGGCAGCTACGGCAAGGACACCCGCGGCATCATCCGCGTGCACCAGTTCGACAAGGTCGAGGCGTTCGTCTACTGCAAGCCCGAGGAAGCCGAGGCCGAACACGAGCGGCTGCTGGGCTGGCAGCGCGAGATGCTGGCCGCCATCGAGGTGCCGTACCGGGTGATTGACGTCGCCGCGGGCGATCTGGGCTCGTCGGCCGCGCGCAAATACGACTGCGAGGCCTGGGTGCCGACCCAGGGCACCTACCGCGAGCTCACCTCGACGTCGAACTGCTCGACGTTCCAGGCCCGCCGGCTGTCCACCCGGTACCGCGACGACGACGGCAAGCCGCAGATCGCCGCGACGCTCAACGGAACCCTGGCCACCACCCGCTGGCTGGTCGCGATCCTGGAGAACCACCAGCAGCCCGACGGCAGTGTCCGGGTGCCCGCCGCGCTGGTGCCCTATCTCGGTACGGAGGTGCTGACAGCGTGATCGAACTCGACGACGCGGAACTGCGAGGCTGGTTCGGCTTCGGGGTGGCGGGCAACTTCGCCGGGCACCTCGAACAGGCCGGGGAGGCAGTCGATTTCGTCAACGTTGAGAGTCCAGAAGGCGTAACAGGCCCGGCACCCAAGGGGATCTTCCCGTGGTACGCGCCGGGCAGCGACACCTTCCTCGGCGAGTTCCCGCTGTCGCACGACGAGATCGCCCTGCCGGCCAGTGATACCCCGCTGAACCTGCAGATCGAGCCCGAGGTCGGACTGGCCTGCGAGGTGCGCTGGCAGGGCGACACCGTGGTGTCGCTGCTCCCGTTCGCCCTCGGCGCGTTCAACGACTGCTCCATCCGGCGGCCGGGCGCACCGAAGATCAGCCACAAGAAGAACTGGGGCCCCGCCTCCAAAGGTGTTGCGCGCCAGTTCTTCGAGGCCCACGACCTCACCCCGGACGGCCCGACGGCCACCATGCGCCTGGTGTGCTACCTGCACACCGCCGACGGTCAGGAGCACGAGTACGGGCTGGACAGCCCGCTGCTGGGCTACTCGTACTACGGCGAGGTGCTGCTGGACTGGATCACCGAACGGCTGGCCAACCAGAAGGGCTCCCCGGACACGCCACTGGAGGATGTCGGCGCCCTGATGGTGGCCTCCGGACACCCCGAGCACGTGCTCATCGGGATCGGCGCCACCCGCTACACCCCGCTGGGCGAGTCGACCTATCTGTCGCCGGGTGACGAGGCGGTGGTGCGGGTGTACGACACCGCATCCGACGCGTACTCCGAATTGCGCCAGAAGGTGCGCTGAGCGAAGCGCCGGTCGACGAATCGGGGCGGTTCCGCCCCCGCGGCGCCGCGATGTGCGCTGTACTTGACCGCGAGCATGGCCCTGCCGCTGGTTGAGGGGGAATCGCGCATGAGTACGGCCGCCGAACGCGCTGCCCAACTGGATCTGGTAGGCCGGTTGAAATCGGCCTTTCCCGAGATCCCGGACGCGCCCTATCCCGACCTGATGGATCACGGGCGGATCGTCGCGCTGACCAAACCGGTGCACGACGTCGGGGGCGAACCCGACGCCCCGATGCGCTACGTCAACAAGGACTACGAGTACTGGGAGCACATGACCTATGTCATGTGCGAAGTGCTCGCCTGGCGCGGCATCTGGCTGTCCGAGGAGCGCCGACGGATCGGCAACGTCGACGTGGGACGCGCCGTCTACCAAGGCTTCCCGTACTACGGCCGGTGGCTGCTGTCGGTCGCGCGGGTGCTGATCGAGAAACACCACATCGGCCTCACCGAACTCACCGAGCGGATGATCGAGGTGCGCGATCGATATGCCGACGGCCTGGCCGGCAGACAGTTGCGGGCCGAGCCCAAGGGCGCGGGGGACGGCTCGCAGGTCCCGCGCAACGAGCACCACATCCACGCCGTCGGCAAGGGTGACCCACAGGTGTACGCCGGCCAGGCCGGTGACCCCAAGTTCACGGTCGGCGACCGCGTGGTGGTGCGCGACGAACTGCCGGTGCTGTTCTACACCCGCACCCCCGAGTACTGCCGCGGCGCCGAAGGTGAGATCGCCGTCGTCGCCTACGAGAGCCCGGCCGCCGAGGACGAGACCTGGGCCCGCTCCGACGCCAAGCCGGAGTGGTTCTACGTGGTGCAGTTCAACCAGGCCGACCTGTGGGACGACTACACCGGGTCCCCGACCGACACCCTGCGAACCGAGATCCCCGAACACTGGTTGCGAGGCGCCTGATGCACGACCACGACCACGATCACGACCATGACCGCACGGTGAAGCCGATGGTCGACGAGATCACCGACTTCGAGGTGCTCGAGATCGCGCTGCGCGAGCTGTGCATCGAGAAGGGCATCTTCACCGCCGAGGAGCACCGCCGGTTCACCGAATTCGCCGAGCAGATCGGCCCGACCCCCGCGGCCCGGCTGGTGGCGCGGGCCTGGCTGGATCCCGACTTCAAGGCGCTGGCGCTGGCCGAACCGATGACCGCGAGCAAGGAGGTGGGGGTCGACTGGCTGGAACCAACCGGGTTCGGCACGCCGAGTGACTTCACCGCCTTCGAGATCCTGGCGGACACCCCGACCGTGCACCACGTGATCGTGTGCGCGCTGTGTTCCTGCTATCCCAGACCGATCCTGGGCAACTCGCCCGAGTGGTACCGCACCCCCAACTACCGGCGCCGGCTGGTGCGCTGGCCCCGTCAGGTGCTCTCCGAGTTCGGCCTCTATCTGGGTGACGACATCGAAGTGCGCGTGCAGGATTCGAACCAGAAGCATCGCTTCATGGTGATGCCGCTGCGCCCCGAGGGCACCGACGGCTGGACTGAGGACCAGCTCGCCGAGATCGTCACCCGCGACTGTCTGATCGGCGTCGCGCTGCCCAAGGCGGGCGTGACGACCAACGTCGTCGTGGAGACCCGGCCCGCGATCCACCCCAACGGCGCATGAGCACCGCGCCCGAGCCGCTGGCCGCCATCGTCGAGCGCAATCAGGTGTGGTCGCGGATGGCCGCGAAATACGGTGTGGAGAACCCGGTTCCGCCCTGGAAGACGAGCCTGGACGGGCTGTGCGACGCGCTCGACCGCGCCGAGTGCGACGAGGCCGACCTCCCGAACTTCAAGGAGCGCCGGGACGAGGAGGATGCGCTGTCGGCGACGGTGTACGCAGACCTGCCGTACCCGGAGAACCAGCTGATGTCACTGGCCCATTCGCTGCTGGCGCGCGGGGTGATCGGGGAGGCCGAGCTGGCGCAGCGGCTGGCAGCGGTGCGGGCCCGGCTGGAGGCCTGACCGTCACTGCTGCAGCAGCTCGTCCAACACCGACACGAACTCCTTGACCCGCAGCGGCGTGAACGCCGGGCTGGGCCGGGTGCCGGGCACGTCGAGCACGATCAGGGTGGACTTGATCGGCCGCCACACGTCCAGCGGCAGCCAGCGGCGCGGGTCGTCCGACGGCCCCCAGATCCGGAACCGGTCGAAGACCAGGCCCAGCGACTCCGCCTTGTAACCCCGGATCGCCTGCAGCGGGATGATTTTCGACGTCCCGGACGGGAAGTGGTAGCGCCGCAGCGTCAGGGCCTGGCGATCCAGTTGGATCAGCCCGTCGTCGTACGACACCGCCGTGGTCATGACGTCCTGGCGCTCCTGAGCTGGTGCCCCTTGGCGGTCAGGCAGCGGCCGTTCTCCAGATTCCACTGCCAGCCGTGCAGATTGCAGGTCAGCGTGTTGCCTTCCACCACACCGAATTTGGACAGATCCGCCTTCAGGTGCGGGCAGCGGCGCTGGATCTCCCATCCGTCGAGCACGGTGGAGGCGCTGTCGTCGTGCGCCTCGGCGAACCAGCCGTCCGCGTAGGCGATCCGTTCGTCGGTGAGGCATTTGAAGAACGTGTAGAGGTATTCGTTGTAGCCGCCGACCCGCCAGGCCCGGAACCGGGTGGACAGGAAGATGGTGTTCACCCAGTCGGGTTCGTTGTCGCGCACCACCGTCCGCACCAACTGCGCCGGGATCTCGAAGCCGTACCGGAACTTCTCATCCGGGATCGGCTCGCGCACTGCCCGTTTCGGGAAGTCCAGCACGACGGTCTCGGTGCGCGACGCCCCGGGCAGCCGCAGCTCCACGGGGTACCCGATCCCGTCGCAGATCTGATCGGACTGCGCCATGATCGGTTCGAAGCGGGCTCGCAGCGGCTCCAGCAGCGATTCTCCGTCGGCCGGTGCCCAACCGGCCTTCTCCGCCGCCAGCACCGGGGCCATCCGCTGCGCGTATGCCTCGATGTAGGCGGCCTTGCCGGTGGTGAAGATGGACTCCGGGTCGTCGACCGGGTGGGTCAGCGAAACCAGTTGTGCGCCGGTGAAATCCGCCGTCGAGCCGGGGATCATCAGCAGCCCGCCATCGTGACCGTGGGTGCGCAGCTGGTCCAGGAACACCACCTGGTCGGGGAAGATGTTGGCCGGATCGCCGTGGTCGTCGTTCAGGTCGCGCAGCTCCGGGTCCAGGAAACACGGCGGCCCGGCCGACGGCACCACCCAGGTGGCACCGACCTGGGCGATGTACTGGCGGCAGCGGTCCATCTGGCGCTGCCGCTTCTGGATGCCGAAGGCCTCCTTGGCCCGGGCCGGCATGTCGTAGACCATCGGGTACCAGATGGCGCCGGAGTACTGCAGCATGTGCACGTCGATATGGCCGAACTCGCGGGCCAGCATGTCCAGATCGATCGGCCGCGCGTCGTTCATGTTGAACGCGGTGGTGACGCGGTCGGAGACCACCAGGCCTGAATCGCCGATCGGGCCGTCGGCGGGAGCGCGCAGCGCGATGATCATGATGTCCAGCTCGCCCTTGGGGCCGCTGACGGTGTGCTTCACCGAATCGGTGGTCTCGACGAAACGGTGGAAC